>DASQBT010000112.1:0-48935 GCA_035635075.1 Thiobacillaceae bacterium
TCCAAAGACGAGCAAGAGAGGCGCCTGCTCGAGCGGCGCGACGACCCGACCAAGCAATGGAAATTCAACCCCGCCGATCTCAAGACCCGCGATAAGTGGGTGGACTACATGCGTGCCTATGCGGCTGCCCTGTCGGCGACCAGCACGGACCATGCGCCCTGGTACGTGGTGCCTGCCAATTCGAAGCTGCAGCGCAATCTGATTATTGCGCAGGCCATAACGGACGCGCTTGCCGGGCTGAAGATGCATTACCCGTCGGCATCGTCGGAGACTAAATCCACGCTTATCAAGTGAGATGGCTCCGACCGCGGCCTCGGGCACTGGGGCAGATCAGAAGGCAGAGGCTGATATTCCCCGGAAAAGGGAAGACGTTTTCCGGCCAGACTCATCCAGGCCGAAATCGGCCGACGCTGGCGCACAGGCCCCTCAATCAGTTCTCGGGCGTTGTTCAGATTGACGATCGCGCGGTTTTGCTGATTCCAAATCCGATCCGCCAGTCCGGCTCCGGACTTCGCCTTTCGCGGCTGGGCTCACTTCTTGCGGGCACGGGGGTGCGCTTGGTCATAGACCTTGGCCAAGTGTTGGAAATCCAGATGCGTATACACCTGGGTGGTGGATATGCTCGCATGGCCCAGCATTTCCTGCACCGCGCGCAAATCGCCGGAAGACTGCAATACATGGCTGGCGAAGGAGTGCCGCAGCATGTGCGGGTGGACATGCACGGGCAGGCCGGCCTTGATTGCCAAGCGCTGGAGCCGCAGGCCGACACTGCGGGCGGACAGCCGCTGCCCGCGGCGATTAAGAAACAGGGCCGGCTCCGCAATTGCGGCCAGGGTAGAACGCACGGTTATCCAGGCCTTGAGCGCGCTCAGGGCCTTCGCGCCGACCGGTATGATGCGCGTTTTCGCCCCCTTGCCGGTAACTGTGGCCTCCATGGCGTGAATGTCCACGTTCGCCAAGTTCAGACCGGTCAATTCCGCCAAGCGCAGCCCAGAAGAGTAAAACAGCTCAAACATGGCCGCATCGCGCAATTCCAGCACTTCGCCGGCCGGGCGGTCGAGCAGCTGGCTGCACTGTTCGGGGCTGAGGACCTGGGGCAAGGTCCGGCGGGCCTTGGGTGGGCGGATGTCGGCGCACGGGTTGACCATCCAGCCCAGGCGGCGGTTGGCGAAACGGTAAAAGCCGCGCCAGCCGGAGAGGATGCGGCTGAGGGATTTGGGTGCCATGCCGCGGCCGTGGAGGCGAGCGGCAAAGCTGCGGATCTGATGCGCGCTGAGGTCTTTCAGCGTGGTCGCCCCGGCTTGTTCCAGCAGCAAGTCGAGGTCATGCCGGTAGGCCGTCAGAGTGAGTTCGGACAGCCGCTTCTCCGCGGCCAGATAAAGCAGGTAGGCATCGACTTCGGGGGGCAGCTTCATGTCATCCGGCTGATCGCGGCGCCCAGCAACTCGCCCAGACGCTCCAGATAGAGCACCCCCATTTCCGGATAGAAGCGTTTGGGATCTTCCGAAGCCAGGACCAACAAGCCGCAGGATTCGTCGCTGCGCAAGGGTATGGCGGCAAAAGATCGCAAGTGGGGGGCGAGTTCACCGAACCAGCCCAGCACTTCTTCGTACCTGAGCGGCCCGCAAGCCGGATGTCGGTGGGCATCGACCTGGGCCCGCAGCGTGTCGGAGACCGGTTGCAGCGCTGCCAAGTCGTCATTGGCAGGGAGACTCCAGATGCGAACGGCGCTGTGGGGAACGGCGAAGCCCTCATGCAAATGGCTTTCCAGAGCAGCCAGCAAGGCATGGATATTGACGGCACCGGTTAGATCCACCGTCAACTTGTGCAACTTGTCCGAGATGGCGTCATTTTCCTCGCCAAACTGGATCAGGTGAGCCAACCTGCCCTCCAGCAGGCGCACCTTTTCGCGCAGCGACAGGATCTGGCGCTCTGTAATCGACACGGCGTGGGTTCCGTGTGGATGCGGAATGTGCAGATCGGCCAGCAGTTCCGCATGCTGGTTGAAGAAGTCCGGGTGGGCTTTGAGGTAGTCCGCAATGTCTACGCTGGGCATGTCCATTTAGATTTCGATCTCTCCGTCAAAAACCCTGACGGCCGGGCCGGTCATCATCACCGGATGATTGTCGCCGAGCCACTCTACGGTTAGGATCCCACCGCGGGTTTCCACTTCCACCCGGCTGTCCAGCAGGCCGCGCGTTATGCCGGCGACTGCCGCAGCACACGCCCCGGTGCCGCAGGACAGGGTCTCCCCCGCACCACGCTCGTAAACCCTCAGGCGCACTCGTCCGCGATCAAGGATCTGCATGAAGCCCGCATTGACACGATCGGGGAAGCGCGGGTGGGATTCGATGCGCGGCCCCTGCAAGCCCACCGGCGCCAAGTCCGCATTGTCCACGATTTGCACCGCATGGGGGTTGCCCATGGACAGGGCGCTGATTTCCACACGGTCTTCGTCAACTTCAAGCACGTAGGTGAGCGCCTGTTGCTCGGACAGAAACGGGATCGCCTTGGGTGAAAAACGCGGTGGGCCCATGTTGACGGTGACGCGGCCGTCGGCCTCCAGCCTCGGAGTGATAAGGCCGGATCTGGTTTCCACCGTGATTTCTCGCTTGGCAGTCAGCCCCTGGTCAAGCACGAAGCGGGCAAAGCAGCGCGCGCCGTTGCCGCATTGTTCGACTTCGCCGCCGTCCGCATTGAAGATCCGATAACGGAAGTCAGCTCCCGCATGGGTGGGTTTTTCCACCAGCAGCAATTGATCGCAGCCGATGCCGACATGGCGATCGGCCAACAGACGCACTTGGGCGGCACTGAGATTGAGAGCTTGATTGACCCCGTCGAGTACGACGAAGTCATTGCCTGCACCATGCATTTTGCTGAACTTGAGCTTCATTGTGGAATTTCCGATTAAGCGTCGCTAGGACATTCGTCGCGTGGGCCCGCGGCGTGTGTCCGAGGGGTCCGGACGGGGATCGGGCAGCGGAGGGGATGTCGGACACCCGCAGCGGGCTCAAGGATTCCGCTCGGGGTCACAATCTTGCATGCGGGGCCGTGCTCCGCCCTCCGCGGGCGTCCCGCATCTGAGGCTTCTCCGTGTATACGCGGCTCATGAAGGAAGGGTCCTGAACTCCACGTAAGCCTTCCAGATGCAACGGTCCATCACCGTGAAGATTCCAGCCGCGCGCGCCCGGCTGGCGGCCTCCTCGTTCACGATGCCTTCCTGGACCCACAGCGCGGGGACGTTCAATTGCAGACATTCTTCCACAATCCCGGGCAGATGTTCGGCCGCGCGGAACACGTCCACCAGATCCACCGCATGAGGAATATCGGTGAGTCGGGCATAGGCCTTTTCGCCTAACACGCTGGTCACGCCGGGACGCACTGGCACGATGCGAAAGCCGAAACCTTGCATGGCTTGGGCCACTCTATGGCTCGGCCGATCGGGGCGGGGTGACAGTCCCACCACAGCAATGGTCTTGATCCGGTTGAGCAAGTCCTTGATTGCGGCTGGGTCCGGGTTATGAAAGGACTCACTCAAGCTTCAGTTCCATAAAGTAGTCATCCATGACGAAGCCGCCACCAATGTCACACACCCGGGCTTCCGCGATGACAAAACCATACTTCCGGTAAGCGCTGAGGGCAAGAGAATTGTGGCGGTTTACCTGCAAGGTCAGGCGGGTTCTCCCTGCCTTGCGCGTCCAAGCGCTGGCCTGCTCCAGAAGCGCGGCGCCCAGGCCGCGGCGTTGATGGTCGGGGTGGATGTAGAGCTTGTCCAGTTTGCACTGATTTTCGACGAGCATGACATGGGCGAAGCCCACGAGACTTCCGTCCCGTTCAGCCACCCACCAGCCATGATCCGGGTTCGCCAGCTGACTTCGGATCAGGTCGGGGGCGTAACGCTGGCGCAGCATGTAGTCGATTTGCTCCAGGCTGATGATGGCAGGGTAGTGGCGCAGCCAGATATCGCGTGCCAGCCCGGCCAGGCTTTCGGCTTCGTCCGGCTTCAATGGGCGGATTAGGGCCGTGCTAGTCATAAAAGGGCGGCTCGCCGGTGGGCCGCGTCTTGAAGCGCCGATGCACCCAAAGGTATTGCTCGGGCATCTCCCGTACCCGGTCTTCGATAAAACGGTTCATGCGCACGGTGTCGGCTTCGACATCATCGCTGGGGAAGTTGTCCCAGGCTGGATAGAAGCGCATCACATAGCCCTGGCCGCCCGGGAGCTGGCGGGTCACGGCGGGAACGACCGCCGCGGCCGTGATTTTGGCCAGGCGCGAGAGCGCGGGAACGGTCGCGGTCTGGATACCGAAGAATGGAACGAAGATGGACTCCTTGCGCCCCTGGTCCTGGTCGGGCAGGAAATAAAACGGCAGGCCCGACCGGATAACCTTGATTAGTGGACGGATCCCTTCATGGCGCGATACCAGGACGCCCTGATTGAAGCGGCTGCGCGCGTGGCAAAGATAGCGATCGATCAGCAAATTGCGCTGGCGCACGTAGATCGTGGCGCCGCGCGTATGCGCACTGAAGCGTACCCCGCCCATGTCCAAGCCGATAAAATGCGGCGCCAGCACGATGACCGGGTGACCGCGCAATTGGTCGAGGTGCTCGATGCCCTCGAACCTGACGATTTTCTCCAGACGGCGCTGCGAGGACCAGAAAAGCAGGCCGTGCTCAAGCATGGCACGGGTGAGGGCGATGAAATGTCGGGTCAGGATGTCATTGCGCTGCGTGTCATCCAATTCGGGAAAGCACCGGGCCAGATTACGTTCGACCACCTTGCGCCGCGGGCGGGCCAGGCGGGCCGCCAGCCGCCCAAGCAGGTTGCCCAAAGCGGCCTGCAGTGCCAGGGGCAACCAGTGGATGAGCCACAACAGGGCGATTCCCAGACGCGTCATGGGCAGGGCATATCGGGTGGCGGCGGCGCGTCGCCCGGCTTCTTGTAGCGCTGGTAGCCCCACAGATACTGGGCCGGATTCCTGCGAATCACGCGTTCCACTTCCCGGTTGAGTTGCGCGGCCGCCGCCAGCTTGTCCGCCGGAAAGGGAGCTATCGGGTCGAAATGCAGATGATAGCCGCGGCCCCAGGGCAGGCGTTCGGCGTAGACCATGAATGGCGCCGCACCGGTGGATTGGGCGAGTCGGAAAACCAGGCTGGGGGTGTAGGCCCAGCGGCCAAAAAAGGGTGCCCAGACGCCGTCCCCAATGGTCGCGACCTGGTCGGGCAGGATGCCGATCGCTTCGCCTTTCCTCAGCGCCTTGAGCATGGCCTTGATGCCTGTCATGTCGGTGGGAACAAGATGAGCCTTGCCCCGTTCGCGGCCGGACTTCATGATTCGGTCGACTACCGGATTGCGGGCGGGTTTGTACATGGAAGTGAGGGGCAGGCGGGAGGCCACGTACTGGTTGATCATCTCGAAGCAGCCGATGTGCGGCGACATCAGGATCACCCCCTTGCCATCCTGGAGCGCTGCGGTTAGTTGTTCCCAGCCGGAAACTTCGCGCACCAGTTTGACAGTCCGGGTGTGGGGGCGCATCCAGATCGGCGCCAATTCCATTAGGCTCTTGCCCGATTCGCCGATTGCCTTGCGCAGCAGGGGTCGACAGGCGGGGTTGGGGCACAGGCCGCTTTGCCGCAAATTGGCGCGCATGCGCGGGCTGTGGCGCCCGGGCGTCAGGTAGATCCCCCATCCCAGGAGGATGCCCAGGGCGTGCAGGATGGGTAGGGGCAGGTAAGACAGCAGTCTTAACAATAAGGCCATGCGGGTTGACTAAAAAAAAGTCCGGCCGGAAAATATCGGAAGCCGCCGTGTTAATGCAGACAACTTGCGGGCGGGATAGAAATACAGCTAAAGCGTCGCCGCTCCAAACCCCCGGTCCGGTCGCGCAGGAAAGTGGGGGAAATATGTTGGAGCCATCAATGCTAAGAGACTACATCTTCACCTCGGAATCCGTTTCCGAAGGCCATCCAGACAAGATTGCCGACCAGATATCCGACTCGGTACTGGACGCGATTCTAACTCAGGACAAGCACGCCCGCGTCGCCTGCGAAACGCTGCTGACTACGGGGCTGGTCGTGGTGGCCGGCGAAATCACCACCAACGCCGTGGTGGACTTTGGCCAGGTTGCACGTCAGGCCATCAAGCGCATCGGTTACGACAGTTCGGACGTTGGCTTTGACTACAACACTTGCGCGGTGCTGACCGCGATCGGCAAGCAATCGCCGGACATCGCCGCCGGAGTCAATGAAGGCGAAGGCTTGTTCCTCGATCAAGGTGCCGGCGACCAGGGACTCATGTTCGGCTACGCTTGCAGCGAAACGCCCCAGCTCATGCCCATGCCGATCTATCTAGCGCACCGGCTTACCCAGCGCCAGTCCGAACTGCGCAAGGATGGACGCCTGCCTTGGCTGAGGCCTGATGCGAAGTCGCAGGTTTCGGTCCGCTACGTGGACGGCAAGCCGCAGCATGTCGATACCGTGGTGCTCTCCACGCAGCATCATCCGGAAATCTCGCACGCCCAGCTGACTGAAGCGGTGATCGAGGAAATCATCAAGCCCATCCTGCCCAAGGACATGCTTACCAGTGATACGCGCTATCTGGTCAACCCGACCGGCCGTTTCGTCATTGGCGGGCCCATGGGTGATGCCGGCCTGACCGGACGCAAGATCATCGTCGACACCTATGGTGGCGCGGCACCGCATGGCGGAGGCGCGTTTTCCGGCAAGGATCCGTCCAAGGTCGACCGCTCGGCCGCCTATGCGGCGCGCTACGTGGCGAAGAATATCGTCGCCGCTGGACTGGCCGAGCGCTGCCTGCTGCAAGTGTCCTACGCCATCGGGGTGGCCAAGCCGACCTCGCTGATGGTCGAAACCTTCGGCACCGGCAAGGTGCCGGAACACAAGCTGGTGGAACTGATCGACAAGCACTTCGATCTGCGCCCCAAAGGCATCATCCGCATGCTGGACCTGCTGCGACCGATCTATGCCAAGACTGCCGCCTACGGCCATTTTGGCCGCGATGAGCCTGAGTTTACTTGGGAGGTGGCCGACAAGGCTGCGGCCCTGCGGGCCGACGCCGGTCTGTCGGTCCAAACCCGTGGCGAGACGGTCGGTGCTTCGGCATAGCCATCCGAGAGCGGCGCGGTGGCGGGCATATTTGCTATAATCGCCCGGCTTAGATTTTGAACCAAGGAAACCACCATGGCCGAACGTAAACGCACCCGCCGCAACACCCTGGAACGGCGCTGCCTGCCCAAGACTTTCAAGCGCATGTTTGTCGGTGCGCCCAAGGGCATTTTCAAAATGCTGGAATCCCTCAAGCCCAGCAAGGGCGGCAAGGCGGCTGCCTAGTAGTTTGTTCCCGCCGGGCGCCGTCGGGTGCCCGGCCATTCAGCCCCGAGGAGCGTTGCAACTCTTCTGAGCCAGGCTCGGGGCGGCCGCAAGGCTTGGCAACGGCGCTCACGTCACTTTTTGTCGAACAGAAAGGAGGGCGTGATGAACGCCGTATTGAATCCCGCTAACGATTACGTCGTTGCCGACCTGTCGCTCGCCGGCTGGGGGCGCAAGGAAATCGCTATTGCCGAGACCGAGATGCCCGGCCTCATGGCGATCCGCGAAGAATTTGCCGCCGCACAGCCCCTGAAAGGCGCACGCGTTACCGGCAGCCTGCATATGACGATCCAGACCGCCGTCCTGATCGAAACCCTGCAGGCCTTGGGTGCACAGGTACGCTGGGCCTCGTGCAACATCTTCTCCACCCAGGACCACGCGGCGGCCGCCATCGCAGCTTCGGGGACACCCGTATTCGCGGTGAAAGGCGAGTCGCTGGCCGAATACTGGGACTACACCCATCGGATCTTTGAGTGGCCTGGCGGAGCTCATTCCAACATGATCCTGGATGACGGCGGCGACGCGACGTTGCTGCTGCATCTCGGTGCAAAGGCAGAACAGGATATCTCTGTGCTGGCCAAACCGGGCAGCGAAGAAGAGCGTGTACTGTTTGCCGCAATCCGCGCCAAGCTGGCAACCGACCCGAAGTGGTACTCTACCCGGCTCGCCCACATCAAAGGCGTCACCGAAGAGACCACCACCGGAGTACATCGCCTCTACCAGATGCACGAGCGCGGCGAGCTGAAAATTCCAGCGATCAACGTCAATGATTCGGTGACCAAGTCCAAGTTCGACAACCTTTATGGCTGCCGCGAATCGCTGGTGGATGGCATAAAGCGCGCCACCGACGTCATGGTGGCGGGCAAGGTCGCCGTGGTCGCAGGTTACGGCGACGTTGGCAAGGGCAGTGCCCAAGCCCTAAGGGCGCTGTCGGCGCAAGTGTGGGTCACCGAAATCGATCCCATCTGCGCGCTGCAGGCTTCGATGGAGGGCTATCGGGTGGTGACCATGGATTACGCTGCCGACAAGGCTGATATCTTTGTCACCGCCACCGGCAATTTCCATGTAATCACCCACGAGCACATGGCGAGGATGAAGGACCAGGCCATCGTCTGCAACATCGGTCATTTCGACAATGAAATCGATGTGGCGAGCATCGAGAAATACCGCTGGGAAGAAATCAAGCCGCAAGTGGATCATGTCATATTCCCGGACGGGAAAAGAATCATCCTGCTGGCCAAGGGCCGGCTGGTGAACCTTGGCTGTGCCACTGGCCATCCCAGCTATGTGATGAGCTCCTCTTTCGCCAACCAGACCTTGGCACAGATCGAGCTGTACACGCAAGCCGCCAGGTATTCGGTCGGGGTCTATACCTTGCCCAAGCATCTGGATGAAAAGGTCGCGCGTCTTCAACTGAAGAAGCTCAATGCCGAGTTGACCGAGTTGACCGATCAGCAGGCTGCCTATATCGGTGTGGCGAAGCAGGGCCCATACAAGGCCGAGCACTATCGTTACTGATTGCGCGAGGACCGGTATGCGGGCATCCGAGGCTGCTCCGCGCACGGGAAATGATCGCTTGCCCGACCAAACTTGAGAGGAGCGCATCGTGCGTCTGCTGCTGCTGTGGATTTTGAATGCTGTCGCCCTGTTGGCGGTGACGTATCTGCTGCCTGCGCACATACAGGTATCGGGCTTCGGCGCGGCGCTTGCCGCCGCGCTGGTGCTCGGCCTGATCAACACGCTGGTGCGGCCGGTGCTGACGCTCCTTACGCTGCCGATCACGTTGCTGACGCTCGGACTTTTCTATCTGGTGCTGAACGGCCTGCTGTTCTGGCTGGCCAGCGCGCTGCTCCCCGGCTTCGAGGTGCAGGGATTCGTCTCAGCACTGATCGGCGCAACCCTCTACGGCCTGATCGCCTGGGCGCTGTCCGCGCTCATTCCCGGTAGAAAAGGCTGAAGCGTGCACCCGCGTACCTACAGCTTTGAGTTCTTCCCGCCCAAGACCCCGGAAGGCGTGGAAAAGCTGCGCGCCACACGGGAAAAACTCGCGGCGCTCAAGCCAAAGTTCTTTTCCGTGACTTTTGGTGCGGGCGGCTCGACCCGCGACCGTACCCTGGAGACGGTACTGGAGATCCAACAATCCGGAAGCGAGGCGGCGCCGCATTTGTCCTGCATCGGATCCACCCGGGAAAACATCCGCGAGATTCTAAACACCTACAAGGCCAGCGGAATACGCCACATGGTTGCTTTGCGCGGCGACCTGCCTTCCGGCATGGCCGATCCGGGCGAGTTTCGCTATGCAAACGAACTAGTGGAATTTGTTCGCGCCGAGACCGGCGACTGGTTCAATATCGAGGTGGCGGCCTATCCGGAAATTCATCCCCAGGCCAAGAATGCCCGGGCCGACCTGGAGGCATTTGCGCGCAAGGCCAGGGCTGGAGCGAACTCAGCGATCACGCAGTATTTTTTCGCTGCCGATGCCTACTTCCGTTTTGTTGAAGAGGCGCGTGCGCTCGGGGTGGTCATTCCCATTGTGCCGGGCATCATGCCGATTTCCAATTTCTCCACTCTGGCACGCTTCTCCGATGCCTGCGGCGCGGACATACCGCGCTGGATCCGCAAACGCATGGAGGGCTATGGGGATGACACGGACTCGATCCGGGCATTTGGCGCGGACATTGTCACGGCGCTATGCGAAAAGCTGCTGGCCGGCGGCGCGCCCGGACTGCATTTCTATACTTTGAACAATTCCCGGCCCACGATGGAAATCTGGCAACGGCTCGGCCTATGAGCGAACCGCCCCAGACCCCTTACGACATTGTGGGCGGGGACTCCGGCGTGCGCCGCCTGGTCGACCGCTTCTACGAGCTGATGGATGAACTGCCGGAGGCCTATGGCGTCCGCAAGCTTCATCCCCAAGACCTGTCCGGCTCGCGCGACAAGCTCACCTGGTTTTTGTCCGGCTGGCTGGGTGGGCCGCAGCATTACGTAGAGCGCTTTGGCCAGCCCTTCCTGCGCGCGCGCCACCTGCCCTTTGCCATCGGCGCCGAGGAACGGGACCAGTGGCTGATGTGCATGCGCCAAGCGCTCGAGGAACAGGTTTGTGCCGACGTCTTCCGCGACAAGTTGTGGGAGGCCGTGGCCGGTCTGGCCGATCATATGCGCAACAAGCCCGAGTAACCTTACGCGTTTCAGGGTGGAGCCCCCCGCTGCCCGGCCATATAATCAATGCCTGATTTAACGCATCTTCCCTTATGGCTCAAACTTTTATCCTGGTCGCCTCAGTGTCTGAGGTTCCTGCTTCGGGCATCCTCAAGGTCCGACTGGAGGGCCATCCGATTGTGCTGACCTCGGTCGGCGGCGAAATCTTCGCAGTGGCGGATCGCTGCTCGCATGAAGATGTGCCGCTATCACTCGGTTGCATCCGCGGTGACACCATCAAGTGTTCCTACCATGGCAGTCGCTTCTCTCTGCGGACCGGCGAGCCCATGGACGAGCCGGCGGATACGCCGATTGCGGTGTATCCGGTGAAGCTGGAGGGCAACGCCGTGCTGGTCGGCATCGAAAAGGATGACGGAATGAGCACGGAGCAGTGCCTGCCGCCGCAGGCGGGAGGTGTGCCCGTCCGCGAATGGCGTCGGTCGCCGACCGGCAAAAGCCAGGATGACTGACCAGGTGACGGAGGCGACAGCATGCGTGAAGTTGCGACCCAAGATCCCAAAGCCCTGATGCATAGCATCATCCAGCGGGTGGCGACTGGACCGGAGTTGTCCAAGAGCATTTCCCGCCAGGAGGCTCGCCGCGGGCTGCACGCCGTGCTGGATCACCAAGTCGACCCGGTGCAGGCCGGAATTTTCCTCATTGCCTTGCGGATGAAGCGCGAAACCGACGAAGAGGTCATCGGTATCCAGCAGGCTCTGATGGACGTTACTGAAAGCGTGGTCGCCCCGGTCGATGAAGTGCTGACCTTGAGTGATCCGTTCGACGGCTACAACAGAACTTTGCCGGCAGCGCCCTTTTTGCCCGTGGTGCTGGCAGCCTGCGGCCTGCCGACAGTTTGCACCGGGATGGAAAGCATCGGCCCCAAGTACGGCATCACCTATCGCCTGGTTTATAGGGCTCTGGGGCTGGACGTGGATCTCACTCCGGCCCAGGCCGCGGCTCGGCTGGGCCACGAGGGCTGGGCCTATTGCGACCAGGCGCAGTATGCGCCGCGCCTGCATGCACTGAAGGACTTGCGCAAGCTCATGGTCAAGCGCCAGGCCATTACCACTGCGGAGACCCAGGCCATGCCGGTCAGGGGCCGGGCCAGAAACCATTTCATGACCGGCTTCGTGCACAAACCCTATCCGCGCATCTATGCGCTGCTGGCGCGTGAAGCAGGCTTCGATTCGGCGCTCATCGTGCGCGGCGTCGAAGGTGGCGTGATTCCCTCGCTGCGTCAGGATGCGCGCATGTTCGTGTACCGCGACCGAGGTGAGGAAGTGCAATGGGACTTCAATGCTGCCCAGGCGGGCATCTCTCAGGAGGTGCGCGCGCCGCTCTTGCCCGGCCACAAGGAGGGTGCGGAAGTGGAAGAAGACAGGACTGCCTTCGATGCGACGGCGATGGCCCGGACCGCCGCCGAGGCCGGGTTTGCTGCGCTGCGCGGAGAGAAGAGCGCGACCTACGATGCGCTGGTCATGGGAACCGCCTTGGTCCTGTGGGGGCTGGGGAAGGCCGATAGCTTGGCGGGCGGAGCAGACCGGGCACGTCAGGCGCTGGATAGCGGCGCTGCCAAACGCAGGCTTGCATTTGAACGCCTTTAGCTGAAAGCTGCCGAACAGAGCGTTCGGGCACTTGCACCCTTGTCACTCTTGTGCCTATGTGGGTCACTCGGGCTCGGGCGATTGACAAGACTGCATGGCAGGAGGGTCAAAGCCTCCTGTCGCTTCATTGCGAAGCTCGGCTCTTCCGCTGGTTCCTCGTCAAACGGTTCCGCACCCCAGATCTTCGTAATCATCGCCGAGTTCGATTCCGAGTTCCTCCGCCACTGCAACCCAGCGCGGCTCTGCCTCGCAAGAGCAGCAGTCACACCAGACGGCGATGCCGTCGTGCATGCTGACGCGCTTGCGCCTAGTGGTGGCAACCGAGACTGCAGATTCTTCCGTTGCAGCCTCGCGGCTCGGTTCTTGGGCGTGTGCACCGAAGTCTGACGCGGGATCAATCTTGGCAGCCGACATCTGTTCCTTCAACTTCCACTGCACCGAATTAAGAATTCACTTGTAGAATCACGGACGGCACTTTGTGAACGCAATATTGAAGACCACATCTTCTCATAACGAACCGGCGCTGCGCGAAGCCGATTCAACCAACGTTGCGAGTTCGGCGATGCATTTTTTATGGCGCGCTTCTGGAGAACGCGGCGAACGCCCACGCTGCCGGCTCCCGTGTAACGTACAATACCATGATGCAAATGAATCAAGAAAACAAGGTAAACGTCAGCCTGGAAGAAGACGCAGCCGGCAAGGAATTGGTTGTATGTGATTTGGGTACAAGGCAGATCAGACTCTCGCCGCAGGAGGCCCGAATTCTGGCCACCCAGCTTGTCGTGGCAGTTAATCGGGCAGAAGTCCGAATCAATCTCAAGCATGGCCACAAACTGTCGCGTAAACGCATGACTTAGGCGCCTGCCGCCCATTTCGCCAGGGAGACCGATTGCTCGGCCGGCGCATCTGCAGCCGCTAAATCCAGCCCAGAATCCGCGGCTCTTTGCGCGAGGTCGCCAGGTTTCGCCCTTGGGAAGGCCCCCAAGGATGGGAGCGATTGCGGTGATTTCGGCCGGGATTTCGTTTCTTCTTTCACGCCCGCCACTCGGGGCACATCTGGCTTCGATATACAGGGGCTTTGCCCGGTCAGGCAGGCTGTTCCAAGGTAGTCTTGGTCCGGACCACAACAAGATCCAGAGCTCTTCATGAACCGCAGTCGGGGCCCTCACGGCTGCCTCGTGCAGCGTTTTGATGGTCGAACGGCGAACTTCTTGGGTAGGGTAGCTGCGCACTGAGCGCCGGGCAAGGGTGAACTCGAACACGGTCATCCGATTTTCCCGAAAACCATTTGGCATCGCGGCTCCCCGCTGGCTGTGGCTATTCGAGCCTCATGGTGGTGGCCTGCGGACCGCGAGCTCGAGTTGTCCAACAAGGACCGGGTCGTCTCCCCGTCCATGCACGCTGACTTATTATTACTTGTGCATGACCCGGCCGAGTGCGCTCAGACAGGTGTCGATGTTTTCGATCCGGCTGGAATGGCCCATCAGGCCAAAACGCCACACCTTGCCGACAAACTCGCCCAGGCCGGCGCCGATTTCCAGGCCGAATTCCTTGAGCAGCCGCGCCCGCACGGTGGCATCGTCCACGCCTTCAGGGATCCACACGCTGTTTAACTGCGGCAGGCGATAGGCCTCGTCCACCACGAACTTCAGCCCCATTGCCTCGAACCCCGCCTTGAGCTGTTCATGGTGAGTGCGGTGGCGCGCCCAACTGTTTTCTATACCTTCCTCGGCCAGCATGACCAGGGCTTCGTGCAAGCCGTAAAGTGGGTTTACGGGCGCGGTGTGGTGATAGGTGCGCTTGCCCGCGCTGCCCCAGTATCCAAGCACTAAGTTCAGGTCCAGAAACCAGCTCTGCACCGTGGTCTTGCGCGATTTCAGCCGTGCCACTGCCGCGGGGCTGAAGGTGACTGGAGAAAGCCCCGGGGTGCAGGACAGGCATTTCTGGCTGCCGGAATAGGCCGCATCAATGCCCCATTCATCGATCAATACCGGCGTGCCGCCCAGCGAGGTCACGCAGTCCATGATGATTAGCGCCCCGTATTTCTTCGCGATCTGCGCCAGGCTGGCAGCATCGCTCTGCGCGCCGGTGGAGGTTTCCGCATGGACGAAGGCCAGCACCTTGGCATCGGGATGAGCCTCAAACGCGTCTTCGACTTTGGCCGGGTCCACCGGCTTGCCCCAATTGTCGTCCACGATTACCGGGGTGGCGCCGCAGCGCTTGACGTTCTCCAGCATGCGTCCGCCGAAGACGCCATTGCGGCAGACGATGACGGTGTCGCCCGGTTCCACCAAATTGACAAAACACATTTCCATGCCGGCCGAACCGGGTGCCGACACCGGCATGGTCAGTTCGTGAGTGGTCTGAAAGGCGTAGCGGAGCAGCACCTTCAGCTCCTCCATCATCTCTTGAAACTGCGGGTCGAGGTGGCCCAGGGTGGGGCGCGCCATGGCGTCCAGCACGCGCTGCGGCACATCTGACGGACCTGGTCCCATGAGGATGCGCTTGCCGGGAATGAATGAGGCAATGTGAGGCTTTTCCATTTGGTTATGAAAGCAGAAGTTTATAAAGCCCGACTATTTTACTCAGGAATAAAGTCTGAGTCGATTGCAGATTCGGGCTGGCCCATCAGGGGTTTCATCGCGGTGAGCAGGCTGGCGAACAGCTTGGGGTGCAGCTTCTCCTGTTCCGCAAGCATCTGTTTCATCGCATAGCGCTGCTGCGGTTTGGCAAAGCACCCCGGGCAGTTTTCGAAGATGACCGGCAGGCCTGCCGCCTCGGCAAACGCGCGGGTCTGGCGTTCGCGCACATAAACGAAGGGGCGGATGACGCGCAGGTCGCCGGCGTCGATGCGGTAATGGGCTTGCATGGTGCGCAGCTTGCCGCCGAAGAACATCGACAACATGTGGGTTTCCGCCAGATCGTCCAGATGCTGGGCGAGCGCGAGGACGTTGTAGCCGTTATCCCGCGCCACGCGATAGAGTATGCCGCGCCGCATGCGGGAACAGTAGGCGCAGAAGGAATCGGTGTCGCGCGTCAGGGTTTTTTGTGCCTCCGCGACGATCGGCTGCGACTCGAAGAAATATTTCACGCCCAGCCCCGCCATGTAAGGCTTGAGCGGGGACGGGTCGAACTGTTCGGACTGTGGATCGACGGTGCAGGCGGCCAGCTCGAACTTGACCGGTGCCTTCTTCTGCAACTGCAAGAGCACGTGCAGCAGCGAGAGCGAATCCTTGCCGCCAGAGAGGCCAAGCAGCACTCGGTCGCCTCTCTGGATCATGGCGAAGTCGCCGATGGCGCGTCCGGCCGCGGAGAGCAGGGAGCGGGGCGGCTTGACCGGATCAGTCATGCCGTCGCCTCCGTTGCCTGTTTCTTGAATTGGTGCTGTGGTGTCGGCGACCAACGGCATTCGCGGACGGTCACACCTCCCGCCCTCGGCGGCAGGCACTGCTCCCTGCTCACCCCGTCGGCTCCCGGAACTGCAGGCGGTGGAGGCGCGCGTAGGTGCCGTCCTTGGCCAGCAGTTCGGCGTGGCTGCCTTGTTCCACGATTCTGCCCTGGTCCAACACCACGATCCGGTCGGCCTGCTCGATGGTGGACAGCCGGTGTGCGATCACCAGGGTGGTGCGGCCTTGCATCAGCGTTTCCAACGCAGCCTGGACGTGGCGTTCGGATTCGGTATCGAGCGCGGACGTGGCTTCGTCCAGGATGAGGATGGGGGCATTCTTGAGCAGGGCGCGCGCAATTGCAATGCGCTGGCGCTGGCCGCCGGAGAGCTTCATGCCGCGTTCGCCCACCAGGGTTTCCAGGCCCTGTGGCAGGTCTTCGATGAATTCCCATGCATGGGCGGCGCGGGCGGCGGCGATGATGGCCTCATCGGTCTTGTCTTGCTGGTTGCCGTAGGCGATATTGGCTCGCAGGCTGTCGTTGAACAGGATGATCTCCTGCGAGACCAGTGCGATTTGGGTGCGCAAGTCCTGCAGCTTTAGCTCGTTGAGCGGAATGCCGTCTAGCAGGATTCGGCCCTCGTCAGGATCGCGAAAGCGCGGCAGCAGGTTGACCAGAGAAGTCTTGCCGCTGCCGGATGCCCCGACCAGGGCCAGGGTTTCGCCGGGCGCGACATTCAGTTCTATTGTCTCCAGCGCGGGTCGGTGGGTATCGGCATAGCGCATGCTCACCTTGCGGAATTCGATTTCGCCCCGCGCGCGAGCCAGCCTTCTTGTTCCACTGTCCGGCTCGCCCGGCTCATCCAGCAGGCCGAATATCATCTCCGCCGCCGCCAGCCCGCGCTGCAACTGGTCGTTGATCGAGGTCAGGCGCTTGACCGGTCCGAAGAGCATGAGCACCGCCACCAGATAGGAGACAAAGCCACCCACCGTGGTCTGGTTCTGGGTTGCCTGCCAGATGGCGACGGCAATGATTAGCGCTACCGCGATGGCCGCCAGCAGTTGTATCAAGGGATCATAGGTCGCGGCCAGGGAAACGCGCTTGATGAAGAAGCGGCGCGCATCGTCTGCGGCGTGGTGAAAGCGGCGCGATTCCTGCGCCTGCCCGCCAAAAATGCGCACCACCTTGAAGCCGCTTAAATTGTCTTCCAGCAGGCTGGTAAGCTCCCCCAGATTGCGCTGCGACTCGCGCGACAAATGGCGCAAACGGTGGCTCAGGTTGCGAATCAGCCAAGCCGTCAAGGGGGCGACTACGAAAATGATTAGCGTTAACCGCCAGTTGATCCACAGCAGCCAGCCAATCAGTCCGACGATGGCAAGAAAATCCCGCGCCAGCAGCGTGAGAACGTTGGTGGCCGACTGGGTAACCTGGCTGACATTGAAGGCGATGTTGGCGACAATGTTGCCGCTGGTCTGGTTTTCCAGGGTGGACACCGGGAGGGACAAGAGTTTGGCAAACATGGCCTCGCGCAAATCCATCACCACCCGCTGGCCGACCCAGTTCATGCCGTAATCGGACACATAGCTGGCCACGCCGCGGATTACGAACAAGCCGATTAGCGTCAGGGGCGCCAGCCAGATCAAGGTCCGGTCCTTTTGGATGAAACTGCCGTCCAGCAAGGGCTTGAACAGGGCGGACACGGCGGGTTCCGTGGCTGCGGCCACTGCCAGCCCGAGCAGCGCGGCCGCCAGCCTGCGCCAATAAGGCCGCACATAGGTGAGCAGACGCAAATACAGGACGCGGCTGGTTTGGCTGCTTTGAAAGGTAGGCGTTGGAGTCACAGTAGGACGAGGGTGGCGAGCCCAAGGAAAATGAAAAACCCCATGCTGTCGGTGATGAAGGTGAGCAACACGGCGCTGCCGTAGGCGGGATCGCGGCCCAACCGATGAATGACGGCGGGGGCAAAATAGCCTGCAAGCGCGGCCACCACTTGGTTGAGGAGCATGGCCGCAGCCATCACCAGGCTCAAGGACGCATTTCGGTAGAGCATATAGGTGATCAGACCCATGATGGCTCCCCACAACGATCCGTTGAGCAGCGAGATGCCCAATTCTTTCGCCAGCAGGCGTCTGGCGTTATCCCGGTTGATCAGTCCCAGCGCCAGGCCGCGTACCATGAGGGTGGAGGTCTGGTTGCCTGAATTGCCGCCCATGCCGGCGACAATCGGCATCAGCGCCGCCAGGGCCGCGAGCCTCGAGATCGAACCCTCAAAGGCGCCCACCACGCGGGAGGCCAGCAGCGCGGTGCACAAGTTGATGGCAAGCCAGGTCCAGCGATTCTTGGCCGCTTTCCACACGGTGGCGTAAATGTCCTCTTCTTCCTTCAGGCCCGCCATCGACAGCATGTCTGCCTCTGACGACTGGCGGATGTAATCCACCACCGCATCCACGGTCAGGCGGCCGAGCAGCCGGCCGGAACTGTCCACCACCGGGGCCATCACCAAGTCATAGCGCTCAAACGCCTGGGACGCTTCGTGGGCATCGTCCTCCGGCTGAAAACTCACCGCATCCTCGGCCATCACCGCCGCCACGCTGGCGTCCGGGTCGCTGGTAAGCAATCGCTTGATTGGCAGCACGCCGATGAGCTTTTCGTCCCGGTCAACCACGAACAGCTTGTCCAGCTGGTCTGGCAATTCACCCAGGCGCCGCAGGTAGCGCAAGGCCACTTCCAGCGTTACGTCCGCACGGATGGTAACCATCTCGAAATCCATCAGGGCCCCCACCGTATCTTCCGGAAAGGAGAGTGCAGACTGCAGGCGACTGCGCTTTTGCGCATCCAGGGTAATGAGCAGTTCCTGGATCACATCCTTGGGCAGGTCGGGCGCCAGGTCCGCGATTTCGTCCGTGTCCAAACTGCCCGCGGCGGCCAGGAGTTCCTGGTTGTCCATGCGCGCGATGAGAGATTCGCGTACCGCATCGGAGGCCTCCAGCAGAATCTCGCCGTCGCGTTCGGCCTTGACCAGCTCCCACACCTGCAGGCGCTCCTGCATGGGAAGGGCTTCGAGGATGTAGGCGACATCGGCGGGGTGCATCTCTTCCAGCCTCTTTTGCAGCTCGGCCAGGTTTTGCTTGTGCACCAGATTCTCAACCAGGTCCTGGCGCGGGCCACCCTGGCGGTGGACCAGTTCCTCCACCAGCTTCTGCCGGGCGAGCAGACTCTGCACCTGCTCCAGGTGTTCTTCCAGGCTGTCCTGGCTTTGATGAAGGGCTTCGAATTGTTCTGTCATGGGAGGCCGTGTTCGTCTGGCCGGGATTTTAACCCCCCGCGAGCCGTTAGGCCGGTCCGGTGCCTGCGGAATCTCAGGGCGTTGCGTGCGTATTCTTAGCGCGGCACCTGGGCGTAACGCATTCGAGCACCGATGACTGCGACTCTGTGCTGATACTTGCGTGACGCTCGGTGGTCTTCAAACCAGCGCGGATTGGGCACCATGGCTGCAAGAGCCGCGGCCTGGCGCGGATCCAGATTGGCGGCCGAGGTCCTGAAGTAGTGGTGGGCAGCGGCTTCCGCGCCATAGATCCCGTCACCCCATTCGATGATATTGAGATAGATCTCCAGGATGCGCCGTTTGCGCATCACGGTTTCGATCATCAAAGTGATGACGGCCTCCTCACCTTTGCGAAGAATGCTTCTTTGCCCGGACAAGAACAGGTTCTTGGCCAGCTGTTGACTGATGGTGGAGCCTCCTGCGACGACCCGGCCCTTCTTGAGATTTTTTTCCACTGCGGTTTGAATCCCCTCCCAGTCGAAGCCTTCATGGTCGAGGAAGCGGCTGTCTTCGGCCGCCACGATCGCACGCTTCAGGTGGATCGAGATCTTGTCATAGGGCATCCACTTGTGGCGCAGCTCTGCGTTGGGATCGCTCGCCTGGAGGCGGGCAAGTCCAGCCTGCATGAACGCGCTGGAGGCCGGATTGTGGTCAGCCCACCACAGCACATGGGCGAGTATCCAAAGCTGATAAACGAAAAGCAGGCCGAGCAGGAGCACGGCCCCATTGCGGGCAATGCGCACAGAAGCGCGAATCATGGACGGGAAAGCTGGGTAATAACCGAGCGGGTATCCGGGCGGATGCCGCGCCACAGATGAAAAGATTCGGCTGCCTGCTCAACCAGCATGCCCAGGCCATCGGCGACACGATGGGCGCCGTGATTCCTGGCCCAGGCCATGAAAGCGGTTTCCATCCCGTACATCATGTCGTAGGCCAAGGCGCCCGGAGCGAATATGGTGGTAGGCAAGTCGGGAACGTGGCCTGTCAGACTGGCAGAGGTGGCGTTGATGACGATGTCGAAGCTTTGCTCGTTCAGGTCTTCATAACCGCATGCGCTAAGTCGCAAGTCGAACTGCCGTGCGAGCTGTTCGGCCTTTTCCGATGTGCGGTTAACCAGGACCAGTGCCGCGGGTTCTTCCTGCAACAGGGGACCAATCACGCCCCGGGCCGCACCGCCGGCGCCTATCAGCAGGATCTGTTTTCGGTTGATCGGGACACCAAGATTGCGGGTCAGATCCCGCGCCAAGCCTGCGCCATCCGTGTTGTCCCCCAGAATGTCGCCGGCTTCGAATTTCAGGGTATTCACCGCTCCCGCCGCCTGTGCCCTGGGGGTCCTGCGGGGAGCAAGTTCAAACGCCTGCTCCTTGAACGGCACGGTCACGTTCAGACCGGCGCCCCCTCCCGCCCGGAACGCGGCGACGACTTCTGCAAACCCATCGAGAGGTGCAAGCAACCGGTCGTAGGCCAAGTCCTGACTCGTTTGCCGGGCGAATTCAGCGTGTATCAGCGGTGATTTGGAGTGAGCAATGGGGTGACCCACGACTGCATAATGATCGGTCATGGCGCGCTAGAGTGTTTGCGCCATTTTACCCCAGTGCCACGGGATTAACGACTTAGGGCACTTGCAACCAGGGCAGTCCGCGCGCTTTCCAGCCGTTGATTTCGCTGCGGCGGCTGGTAACTTTGTTGAAGTCTCCTTCAAATCCCTCTGCAACATTGTAGCTGTCATGCCAGCCTGCTTCACTCGCGGCCAGGGTCGCCTGATGGGAACGAACTCCGTTGTGGCAAATGAACATGACCAGGGCTTCGGGGTCCGTTAGTTGTCTGAGTTGGGTGAGGAAGTGTGGATTGAGGGCCCAGCCTGGGAAATGCCTGAATTCCACATGGATAGCCTCAGGGATCAGTCCCACCAGATCCAGCTCCGCACGGCTGCGCACATCCACGAGTTTTGCGCCGGGCGCCGTTTCGAGCAACTCCGCCGCTTCGTGGGGCAGCAAGATTCCCTCATATGCCAGCTTCACTTCTTTGGCACGACGCTGGGCGAGGCCAAGAATTTCGGTGAGGCGCCCCATTGTTGTTCTCCAGTTACCTATGCGGCAAATATATCTTGAACGATGCCACGATACGATAGATAGGCGAGTTTGTGGATCTTGCATCTATCCCGTGAATTTCGCAGAAGCACGCATTATTGAGCTTCATTAGTTCGGTGCGTTCTCAGTTTGGAAAACTCGCTCTTCTTGGATTTGGATTAGAAATTTATATCCATCGGCACTGGCCAAGTTGTTTCTTGAGTACTGGGCTTCTTCCAAGTATAAGCCGCCCCCGAACCAGCGCAATTTGCACTGAGATGGTGCACAATCGGGCTCGCACGCACTTGTATGGTGCCGGTTTGATTTCATGGCGTTGGCTCTAACGCTTATGGCACAATCAGTTGGCTGAGAAGCCGGGGTGGCACATAATCTGCTTTTTCCGGGTTCGCATAATTTTTCTTTTAGTGTTTCAGTCCTTACAAATTGGGGAGATTCATATGGCGGTAGCCGACGTATTCAAAATGATTAAGGAAAACGAGGTCAAGTTCGTCGATTTTCGTTTTACTGACACTCGCGGCAAGGAGCAACACGTCTCTGTGCCGGTCAAGGCCTTCGGCGAAGACAAATTCACGGACGGTCATGCCTTTGATGGTTCCTCCATCGCAGGCTGGAAAGGCATCCAGGCATCCGACATGCTGCTGATGCCGGACCCGGACACCGCCAACATTGACCCCTTCATGGATGAACCCACCCTGATCCTGTCCTGCGATGTCATCGAGCCCGACACCGGCAAGGGTTACGACCGCGACCCCCGTTCCATCGCCAAGCGTGGCGAGGCCTATCTCAAGTCCACCGGCCTGGGCGATGCCGCCTACTTCGGCCCCGAGCCCGAATTCTTTATCTTCGATTCCGTGACCTGGCATGACGACATGTCCGGCAGCGGCGTGAAGATCGTTTCCGAGGAGGCCGCCTGGTCATCCGGCGAGCAAACCGAAGCTGGCAACATCGGCCATCGGCCCAAAGTCAAGGGCGGTTATTTCCCGGTCCCGCCGGTCGATTCCTTGCAGGACATCCGCTCTGCAATGTGCCTGGCCATGGAGGAAATGGGCGTCGAAGTGGAAGTGCACCATCATGAGGTTGCGACCGCAGGCCAATGCGAGATCGGGACCAAGTTCAATACCCTGGTGCGCCGCGCCGACTGGACCCAGATCCTGAAGTACGTGGTGCACAACGTGGCCCACGCCTATGGCAAGACCGCCACTTTCATGCCCAAACCGATCGTTGGCGATAACGGCTCAGGCATGCACGTGCACCAGTCGATCTGGAAGGACGGCAAGAACCTTTTCGCGGGCAATGGCTATGCCGGCCTGTCCGAATTCGCCCTGTACTATATTGGCGGCGTCATCAAGCACGCCAAGGCGCTAAACGCCATCACCAATCCCGGCACCAACTCCTACAAGCGCTTGGTGCCCGGCTTTGAGGCCCCCATCAATCTGGCCTACTCGGCGCGCAATCGCTCCGCCTCCATTCGCATCCCCCACGTCGCCGGCGACAAGGCCCGCCGCATCGAGGTACGCTTCCCTGACCCGACCGCCAACCCGTATCTGGCCTTCACCGCCATGATGATGGCCGGTCTGGACGGAGTGCAGAGCAAGATTCACCCCGGCGACCCGATGGACAAAAACCTTTATGACCTGCCGCCGGAAGATGCTGCCAAGATTCCGCATCCCTGCGCCTCGCTGGACGAAGCCCTGGAAGAACTGGAAAAGGACCATGAGTTCCTGACCCGCGGCGGCGTCTTCAGTGACGACATGATCGCGGCCTACATCGAACTGAAAATGGAAGAGGTCACACGCTTCCGCATGACGACGCACCCGATAGAGTTCGATATGTATTATTCCTGCTAAGACCTCCGGCCGGGCAGTTGAAAGGGCGGCGCAAGCCGCCCTCTTTCATTTGTGGATATCACAGTGAACTAAAGAAGCCGGCAAGTAATCCGTATCCATAGCAAAGCGCTGAAGTTGCTTCCGGGCAGCGCTTGCCAATTCCGTTAAACTGCTCTCATGCACGCTGACTTCACCATTAAGCCGATTTTGACCTTGCTGACCCTGCTGTGCGCTGCGGGGCTTACCTCGGCGCGGGCTGAGATTTACAAGTACGTCGACGAGAACGGCCAGGTGACCTTTACCGACGTCGCGCGCAAGGGCGTAAGACCCAATCGGGTCTATAACTTGCCGGGCGGCCCGGCCCATATGGGCGCTGGCAAAAATTCGAACGGCAAAAGAAGCGCATCGTTCCGCCCGGCGGATTTTCCTCGCATCGACCCAGCCACTCAAAGAAAGCGCGATGACCTGCGCCGTCAGGTTTTGCAGGAGGAATTAGCCAACGAGCGTCAGAATCTCGATGAGGCCAAGCGCCAGTTGGCGCTGGGAACCCGGACCATGCCCGGGGAAAGGACCAGCGATGGCAGCTATATCAGCCGCACCCGGAAACTGCAGGATGCAGTGGATCAACACGAAAGCAATATCGGCGCGATCCAGAAAGAACTTGGCACGGCCCGATAGCTGGGCATGCTAATTTCACACCTGCGACGCCCGTCCTCCAGGATTACGGTGAAATGCGTCTGGGAGAGGAATGACCTTGCTCGCGGCAACGCAAGGGCGAATTGATGTCAATAAGTTCCGGATTTTTCTCCTGGCATATTCAGTGCTAGCTTAAGGGGCATATGGCCCCGCACATGCCTCCCGAATTTCCAGAATTTGCGTCTTTGGATGCACTCTCGACAGGGGTGGTGGCTTGTGACGCCTTGGGAACGATCGTCTATATCAATCCTGCAGAGGAAACGCTGCTTGGAATTTCCGGCGCATTGCTGACTGGTGTGCACTACGAAGTGGCATTCGATCGTTGTCCGGAATTGCGCGACGCGGTCCGTTGCGCCTTGGAAACCCGTGAAATTGTGACCGAGCATGATCTGGAAGTCGCGGTCAATACCCATCCGTCCGTAAGAGTAAGTTGCACGGTTACCCCGAACGAGCACGAGCAATTCCTGCTCGAAATGCGTCCCCTGGACCAGCGCCTGCGGATCGCACGCCAGGAACAGATTCGCATGCAGCAGGAGGCCAGCCGAGACTTGTTGCGCAACTTGGCGCACGAAATCAAGAACCCGCTGGGAGGCATCCGCGGCGCGGCTCAACTGCTGGAGCACGAACTGCCGCGCGAAAGCCTGCGCGAATACACCCAGGTCATCATCAAGGAGGCCGACCGCCTGCAATCCCTGATGGAACGCCTGCTTACCCCTCATCGCCTGCCCCGGTTCAGCCGCATCAATATCCATGAAGTGCTAGAACGCGTGCGCTCGGTGCTGATGGCGGAAACGCCGGCGGGGCTCAAGATTACACGCGATTACGATACCAGCCTGCCGGAACTGGAAGCGGATTCGGAGCAGCTCATCCAGGCGGTCCTAAACATAGCGCGCAATGGCGTTCAGGCCATGCAGGGCCGAGGCGAACTGATCCTGCGCACCCGGGTGGCGCGGCAGTTTCAACTGGGCGCCAAACGCCACCGGATCGCCCTCAGTTTGCAGATCATCGACAATGGTCCCGGCATTGCGAACGAAATCAGGGATCGGATTTTTTATCCCTTGGTGACCGGGCGCGAAGGCGGCAGCGGACTCGGCCTGCCTCTGGCCCAGACGTTGGTGGCGCAAAACCACGGGACCATAGAATGCGAGTCCTGGCCTGGGCACACCGAATTTTCCCTATTCTTTCCCCTGCAGACATGAAGAGACCAGTTTGGATTGTTGACGATGACCGTTCCATCCGGTGGGTATTGGAAAAGGCGCTGGAGCGTGAAGGCCTGAATGTCGAGACCTTCAGTTCGGCCGGCGAGGCCCTGATACGGCTGGAGAAGAGCCAGCCTTCCGTGGTGGTGTCCGATATCCGCATGCCCGGCCCCTCGGGGTTTGAATTCCTGCAGACCCTTAAGGAGCGGCTGCCCCGGTTGCCAGTCATCATCATGACCGCATATTCGGACCTGGATTCTGCTGTCGCAGCCTTTCAGGGCGGGGCGTTCGAATATCTGCCCAAGCCGTTTGATGTCGATACCGCGGTCGAACTGGTAAGGCGGGCGCTGGCGGAAGGCAGCCGCGGGGAAGCGGACGGCGGGGAAACGATCGAGCTGCCCGAAATTCTTGGCCAGGCGCCCGCCATGCAGGAGGTATTCCGCGCCATCGGCCGCCTTTCACAATCCCATGCCACGGTCATGATCACCGGCGAATCAGGCACCGGCAAGGAGCTGGTCGCGCATGCACTGCACCGCCACAGCCCGCGCGCCAAAGGACCCTTCATTGCCCTCAACACCGCGGCCATTCCCAAAGACCTGCTTGAGTCGGAACTGTTCGGTCATGAACGTGGCGCCTTCACGGGCGCGGCGGCCCAACGGCACGGGCGTTTCGAGCAGGCCGACGAGGGCACCTTGTTTCTGGACGAAATCGGCGATATGCCGGCCGAGTTGCAGACCCGCCTTCTGCGGGTGCTGGCGGACGGTCAGTTCTATCGGGTCGGTGGGCACGCGCCGGTGAAAGTGAATGTGCGCGTGATTGCCGCCACCCACCAGAATCTGGAGGAACGAGTGCGGGCGGGGCTGTTCCGCGAGGACCTCTTCCATCGGCTCAATGTCATTCGCCTGCGTCTGCCCCCGCTGCGAGAGCGGCGCGGGGATATTCCGCTGCTGACCCGACACTTCTTGCAGAAGAGCGCGCGCGAAGCCGGGCTCGAACCGAAGAAATTGTCCGACTCCGCGCTGAAGTACCTGAGCAGCCTGCCCCTTACCGGCAATGTGCGGCAGTTGGAAAACGTCTGCCACTATCTCACCATCATGGCACCGGGACAGGTGGTTGAGGCGGGCGACCTGCCAGCGGACCTGCTCACAATGGAGTCCGCGGTGCACACCGATCAGGATTGGCAGGACTGTCTTGCCCGCCAAGTGGACGCGGCCTTGAGCCGGGGCGAAAAGGGCATACTCGACGGCCTGACCCGTGACTTCGAAAAGACCCTGATCCACATCGCCCTCAAGCACACCGGCGGGCGCCGCATCGAGGCGGCGCACCTGCTCGGCTGGGGGCGCAACACCCTGACGCGAAAGATTCAGGAGCTGGGCATGAATGATGGGCCGGATGGGTGAGGGTATGAGCAGCAAGGGGGATCCAACCTGCCGGGGATCCCCGCGCCCGCCAAGGGCGGAGTGCGTGGGTGTAAGGGGCGAGTGTTCAAACCACCCGTGACCCCGGCCGTCCCGCCCAAGTCCTAGCCCAGCGTGGCGATCACCGGCGCGTGATCTGAGGGTCGCTCCAGTTTGCGCATGTCCTTGTCGATAATGCTGGCGGTGCATTGTGCTGCCAGCGCCTCCGATAGCAGGATATGGTCGATGCGCAAGCCCAGGTTGCGGCGGAAGCCTGCTGCCCGGTAATCCCACCAGGAAAAGCTTTTTTCCGGCTGCTCGAACAGTCTGAAGCTGTCCTTCAGCCCCAGGGCGAGCATTTTTCTGAAGGCTGCGCGCTCCGGTTCGGAACAGAGCACCTGCCCGCGCCAGAGTTCGGGGTCGTGCACATCCCGATCCTCGGGTGCGATATTGTAGTCACCCAGCACCGCGAGCTTGGAGTGGCGGGTCAGCTCCTCGGTGAGCCATGCGCTGAAGGCTGCCAGCCACTGCAGCTTGTACCGATATTTATCCGAGACCACGCTCTGCCCGTTGGGCACATAGACGCAAACTACCCGGACTCCGTCCACACTCGCGGCAATCACGCGCTTCTGCTCGTCGGCATAATCCGGCATGCCGGCCTGCACATCGGTGAGTGCGGTCTTGGACAGGAGAGCGACGCCGTTGTAGGTTCTTTGCCCGCAGAAAGCGGCCTGATAGCCGGCGGCTCCAAGCTCGGACTGGGGGAACACATGGTCTTCCACCTTGGTTTCCTGCAGGCACACCACATCCGGCTGGCGGGTGCGCAGGAAGTCCAGCAGCTGGGGCAGGCGAACCTTGAGCGAGTTGACGTTCCAGGCGGCGAGTTTCATGGGCAGTCGGATGACAGCGACGTGGGCGCCTATCCTACCAGTTCAGCGACCGACCCCGCCTCGCTTCACGCATGAGACGGGGGCGACAGACCCAGTTCCTGATCCAGCCTCAGTAGCTGGGCTGAGCCGGCGAGGTGGGTGGCGACTTGTCTTCAGCCTTGGGTGGGGCGGCCTTGGGCGCGTTCCGCGCTGGGGTATTGGGGTAGCCGGCCGCGTCCAGCATGCTGTTCCATTGGCCGTCCTCAAAGCCTGTCACCTTCTGGCTGCCAACCACCAGGGTGGGGATTTTCAGGCTGCCGGTCAGGTCATGCAGGGCTTTCTGGTTCTCAACGTTGTTATCGACATTCTTGGTCGAATAGGGAGTGCCGCGCTTGTCCAGCAATTGCTGGCCCATTTCGCAGGCAGGTCCGCAGCCTGCTGCGGTGTAGAGGACCACCGGGAAGTGCTCCTTGGCCTGGCGCAGCGCGTAGGACTCGCCGGTCTCGATGACGTTGCCCTTGAAGCTTTTTTGGGTGGCGTTCTTCGCCTTGGGAGGCGGGACCTGATCGCTGTAATGAACGCGTCCGGCACTATCCACCCAGCGGTAGAGGTTGCCGGCGGCGGCAGGGAGAGCGGCAAGCAGGCTCAAGGTCAGGACGACGAGTTTCATGGCTCAATCCAATTCTTGTCAACGCATTGATATCGGCACAATCTCCGGGGCCCTTTAGCGTTAACAGGTCCCGGTTCACACCATGCCATTGTGCCGCAAAAGCGCGTCGATGGCAGGTTCTCGCCCGCGGAACGCCTTGAAGGACTCGATTGCCGGCCGGGCCCCGCCCTGGGCCAGAATCTCGCTCCAGAAGCGGTGGCCCACCTCGGGATTGAGCACGCCGTTTTCCTCAAACAAGGCATAGGCGTCCGCCGACAGGACTTCCGCCCACTTGTAGCTGTAATAGCCAGCCGCATACCCACCCGCAAAGATATGCGAGAAATTGTTGGGAAAGCGGTTGTAGGCCGGTGGCTTAACCACGGCAACCCGGGCGCGCACCTGATCGAGCAGTTGCAGCGCAGTCTGGCCGGTCCGGGGGTCGAAATCCGTGTGCAGCTGCATGTCGAACAGGGAGAATTCCAGTTGCCTCATGGTCTGCATGCCGGACTGAAAGTTTTTCGCCGCCAGCATCTTGTCGAACAGTTCCTTGGGCAGGGTCGCGCCGCTGTCTACGTGCTTGGCCATATGGCGTACCACGTCCCACTCCCAGCAGAAATTTTCCATGAACTGGCTGGGCAATTCCACGGCGTCCCATTCCACGCCGTTGATGCCCGACACCCCCAGATCCTCGACCCGGGTCAGCAGGTGATGCAGGCCATGGCCGAATTCGTGGAACAGCGTGATGACCTCGTCATGGGTGAACAGCGCAGGCTTGCCACCCACCGGCGGCGCAAAATTGCAGTTGAGATAGGCCACCGGCGTCTGGATGCCGCCGTTCTTCCGGCGCCGGGTGATGGCGTCATCCATCCAGGCGCCGCCGCGCTTCGAGGGCCGCGCGTACAGGTCCAGATAGAACTCGCCCACCTTTATGCCGGTTTGATCGGAGATCTCGAAGAACTTGACATCGGGATGCCAGACCGGCGCAGACGAGGGACGAATCTGCAGGCCGTAGATCGTTTCCACCACCTTGAACATGCCGGCCAGCACCTGCGGCTCCGGGAAGTATTGCTTGACCTCGTTGTCGGAAAAACTGTAGCGCGCCGCGCGCAGTCTTTCCGAAACCCAGGCAAGATCCCAGGCCTGCGGGTCGGCAAGATCCAGCTCGCGCGCGGCGAACTCCTTCAGCTCGGCCATGTCGCGTTCGGCATAGGGCTTGGCGCGCCGCGCCAGCTCGTTGAGAAAGTCCAGCACCTGGGCGGGGCTTTCCGCCATCTTGGGCTCCAGTGAGACTTCCGCATAATTCCTGAATCCCAGCAGCTGCGCGGCTTCCTGGCGCAGCACCACGATGCGGCCGATCAACGTAGTATTGTCCCAGTCCGGTTTGTCGCCCAATTCGGAGGCGCGGGTGACATAGGCCCGGTAGAAGGTTTCGCGCAGAGTGCGGCTGTTCGCATACTGCATTACCGGCAGGTAAGAGGGCATGTGCAGGGTGAATTTCCAGCCACTCCTGCCTTCGGCTTCGGCGGCCGCACGAGCCATCGCCAGAACATCGTCCGGCACGCCGGCAAAGTCCGTTTCGTCAGTGCTGTAATAGGAAAACGCATTGGTCGCATCCAGGAGATGTTCCTCGAATTGGGCCGAAAGCGTGGCCAGTTCCTCCTGGATTTCCATGAACCGTTTCTTCTCGGCCTCGGGCAATTCCGCGCCGCCCAGGCGAAAATCGCGCAACTCGTTGTCGACGATTTTGCGCTGTGCTGCAGTGAGCCCGGCATACTCGGCAGATGCCTTGAGCGCCTTGAATTTGGCAAACAGGCCGGCATGCTGACCCAGTTCGGCGTAATACAGCGTGATCTTGGGCAAATTGGCGTTATAAGCTTCGCGCAGGCTTGGGCTGTCCATCACGCCGTGTAGGTGGGAGACCTGACCCCAGGCGCGCGACAGTTTCTCGTTCACATCTTCCAGTGGCGCGACAAAGACAGCCCAACTCGGCGCCCCGGGCTCGTTCACGGCTTTTTCAACTGCGGCGCGGCACTCGGCCAATAGCTGGTCGACTGCGGGACTGACGTGCTCGGGACGGATATCGGCAAAGCGGGGCAGGGCGGAAAAATCGAGCAGGGGGTTCATGGATGGCAGGCCTTGGGGTTGATTGACTTGAACGAGCGCGGGATGCAGAGCAAAACTCTCGCAGCCATTATAATCGGGCCTTCGCCTGGCAATTCAATCCTTAAACAGTCATGGTCTCCGCGCTCAGCCCGTTTAATGGTCTCCACCCGCAGCTAGCTGCGGGGGCATGGGTGCACCCGCGCGCCACGGTGATCGGCGAGGTGAAGCTGGGGGAAAAGGCGAGCGTCTGGCCCGGGGCGGTTATCCGTGGCGACGTCAATCACATCCACGTCGGCGCCGGCACCAATGTACAGGACAATTCCGTGCTCCATGTCTCGCACAAGACCGCAGGCGATCCCCTGGGGTCGCCGCTGATCATCGGCGCCCGAGTCACTATCGGCCATGCCGTCATCCTGCATGCCTGCACCATCGAGGACGAATGCCTGATTGGCATGGGCTCCATCATCCTCGACCGGGCGGTGGTGAAAAAACATGTGCTTTTGGGCGCGGGCAGTCTGGTGCCTGAAGGCAAGGTCCTGGAATCCGGCCATCTGTATCTGGGCCGGCCCGCCAAGTCAGTGCGTACCCTGACTCCTGAAGAAATCGCCTATTTCAACTATTCTGCCGAACACTACATCCGGCTCATGGAAGCATATCTGTAGGACGCCATGCCTAGTCTGCGCAAATACCTCCTCGGGGCCATACTCGCGTTTTTTGTCGGCGGCTTTGTGATCCATGCCCTGACTGCAAAACTGATTGCGCCCGCTGCCACCTTCACCACGCTGAGCGGAGAGAAGATCAGTCTGGCCGACCAAAAGGGCAAGGTGGTGCTGGTGAATTTCTGGGCCACGACCTGTTCTATTTGTGCGCATGAAATGCCCGGCCTGGTGGACGCCTACAACGCCTACAAGGACAAGGGCCTCGTGGTGGTGGCGGTGGCCATGCCCTACGATCCGCCCAATTACGTGCTGAGCTACACGCAAGACCGCAAGCTGCCGTTTCCGGTTGCGCTGGATGTCATGGGTGAAGCGATGCGAGCCTTCGGCGGTGTCAGGGGGACGCCCACCACCTTTCTCATCGGCAAGGATGGGACGATCGTGGAGCAAAGAACCGGCGAACTGGATTTCACCCGGCTCGATGCCTATCTCAGGAAAGAATTGGGATAAGTCTCCCGCAAGACCTGATTCACTCATCTTTTCATCGCGAGCGGAGCGAAGCAATCCGGTTCCGCATAAAATCAACCCTCGATTGGATCGCTTCGTCGTTGCAGACCTCGCGATGACAAACAAATCACAGGTTTCCTAATGGCTCAATACGTTTACTCGATGATGCGCGTGGGCAAGATCGTTCCGCCCAAGCGCCAGATCCTGAAGGACATTTCCCTATCCTTCTTTCCCGGCGCCAAGATCGGCGTGCTGGGCCTCAACGGCTCGGGCAAATCCACGCTGATCAAGATCATGGCCGGCGTGGACCGCGATATCGAAGGCGAGGCGGTCCCTATGCCCAAGCTTAAGATCGGTTACCTGCCGCAGGAGCCCCAGCTCGATCCCGACAAGACCGTGCGCGAGGAAGTGGAGGCCGGCCTCGGGGAAGTGATGGAGGCGAAGAAGAAACTGGACGAGATCTATGCCGCCTACGCCGAACCCGATGCCGACTTCGACAAGCTGGCCGAAGAGCAGGCGCGGCTGGAGGCCATCCTCGCCACTTCGGGGGCGGATGCCGAAACCCAGCTGGAAATTGCAGCCGACGCGCTGCGCCTGCCACCCTGGGAGGCCAGGATCGCACCCCTGTCCGGTGGTGAGAAGCGCCGCGTGGCGCTGTGCAAACTGCTCCTCTCCCGGCCCGACATGCTGCTCTTGGATGAGCCCACCAACCACCTCGACGCGGAATCCGTGGAATGGCTGGAACAGTTTCTGGTGCGCTTTCCCGGCACCGTGGTGGCGGTCACCCACGACCGCTATTTTCTCGACAATGCCGCGGAATGGATTTTGGAATTGGACCGCGGCCACGGCATTCCGTGGAAGGGTAATTACTCCAGTTGGCTGGAGCAGAAGGAAGCCCGGCTCAAGCAGGAGGAGTCTTCCGAATCGGCGCGCCAGAAGGCGCTGGCCAAGGAGCTGGAATGGGTTAGGCAGAACCCCAAGGGCCGGCAGGCCAAGGCCAAGGCGCGCATCGCGCGCTTCGAGGAACTCAACAGCGTCGAATACCAGAAGCGCAATGAAACCCAGGAAATCTTCATTCCACCCGGCGAGCGCCTTGGCGATAAGGTCATCGAGTTTCACCACGTGTCAAAGGCGTTTGGCGACCGGCTGCTGATCGACGACCTCTCCTTTGCGGTCCCGCCCGGCGCCATCGTTGGCGTCATCGGCCCCAACGGCGCGGGCAAATCCACGCTGTTCCGCATGATCCAGGGCAAGGAAAAGCCGGATGGCGGCGACATCGTCATCGGCCCCACAGTGAAGATTGCCGCGGTCGACCAGACCCGCGAAGGCCTGGACAACAGCAAGACGGTGTTTGAGGTGCTCTCGGGCGGGGCCGACATACTTACGGTCGGCCGCTTTGAAATGCCCTCGCGCGCCTACATCGGCCGCTTCAATTTCAAGGGCGCCGATCAGCAGAAGAACGTCGGCAGCCTGTCCGGCGGCGAGCGCGGCCGGCTGCATCTGGCCAAGACGCTTGTGTCGGGCGCGAACGTGCTGCTGCTCGACGAACCCTCAAATGATCTGGACGTGGAAACCCTGCGCGCTCTGGAAGACGCACTGCTGGAATTCGCCGGCTGTGTGCTTGTCACCTCGCACGACCGCTGGTTCCTCGACCGCATCGCCACCCACATCCTGGCGGCGGAAGGCGATTCGCACTGGGAATTCTTCGCCGGCAACTACCAGGAATACGAAGCCGACAAGAAGAAACGCCTGGGCGAGGAAGGCGCCAAGCCGCATCGCATCCGGTACAAGCCGATTTCGCGTTAGCAACTGTGTTGTAAGTCAGCAGTGAGGTAGGGTGGGCAAAGGCCAAAGGCCGTGCCCACGCTGGACGGGCGGCGAGGCGGCGGGCACGCTTCGTTTTGCCGACCCTACCAAAGCCCCCTCCTTTATTTTGCACGCAGCAGCGGCAGCACCAGATCATCCAACCGTCCGCCGTGCATCTGTCCGGCGACCTTGTGGCGAATGACACCAGTGCGGTCGACGATGAACGAAGTGGGCACGGTGGATACGCCGCCGAAGGTGTTGAGCACGCTCGGGTCCATGGCTGCAGCGGTAAATCCATAGCCGGCGTCCTTCATATACGCAGCAATCTTCTCCGGCGGATCGTCTACGCTCACTGCCAGCACTTCAAAGCCTTCTGCCCGATGCCGTTGCCAGAAATCCTCGATGGCGGGCATTTCCTTGCGACAGTAGGGGCACCAGGTGGCCCAGAAGTTGACCAGCACCACCTTGCCCTTGAGCGATTCGGAGTTGAGCAGTTGACCGTCAGGCATGCGCACAGAGTAAGGTGCGGCAGGCCGGTTCTCATCGGTGACGGTTGCCGGCGGACGGAACCAGATATAGGTTACCAGCCCGACCAGCAGCAGCGTGACGGCGTGTTTCTTTAGAAAGTTCAGCAGGGTAATCATGGCGTCAAGGGTGCGCTCGGGAGATAATTCGCCGCAAAGGAGCGCACGTATGCTTTGGATCAAGACGTTTCACATTGTATTCGTGGTGAGCTGGTTTGCCGGCCTGTTTTACCTGCCGCGCATTTTCGTCAACCTGGCGATGGCGGAATCCCAGGTTGAAAAGGACCGGCTTAACTTGATGGCGCGCAAGCTGTACAAATTCGTCACTCCGATCATGGGACTGGCTTTGGTGTCTGGCATCTGGCTCTGGTTTGCTTACTGGCGGCCGACCCCGGACTGGTTGTGGCTCAAAGTCGCACTCGTCGTGTTGCTGGTCGGCTATCACCACGTGTGCGGCCGGCTGCTCAAGGATTTTGCCGCGGGGCGCAACACCCGCAGCCATGTGTGGTTCCGCTGGTTCAATGAAATCCCGGTCATCGTGCTCCTGGTAGTAACGATATTGGTCGTGGTCAAACCTTTCTGATGGCCAACAAACCCAAAACCGGGACGCTTGGCCTGGGCAAGAGGCCGGCGGCGAAAACCTCCAGGGATAAGAGCCACCCTACGCTGTCGGCCTTGCGCCGGGGCAAACCCGGTTTGCACCGGGGCAAGAAAGAACAGCCGGGGAAGCCGATAGCGGAAGAGCCAGGCGCAGGCGCCGCAAAGCCGGCCAGACCGTGGGCGAAGCGCGGCGCCGCAGTGGCGGAAAGGCGTGAAGCGGAAGCACCGCGCAAACCTGCGCAACGCAGGCGCACGCCCGGGGCGGACGGACCACACGAAGGCGATCGGTCTTGGCAGCCCAAATCCGTGCCGGCAAAGACGGCGGAGAGCCCGCGTCAACCGCGCGAGGAAACACGCCCGGATAGGACTGAAGGGCGGCCACAAAGGCGTGCCGGATCTGAATCGGGTGAAAGCCGATACGCGCGCACGCGAACCGACAAGGTGCCGAGGGTCAGCGCAGGGGCTGGACCGCAAAGGGGTGACCGGGAACGCCTGCAAAAACCCGCCGCCCCGCAAATCCAGACCTGCTTCGCCACCTGCCCGCGAGGCCTGGAGGCACTGCTGGCGCAGGAATTGGCTGAGCTGGGCGCGGAGGAAGCCGAGACCGCCGCCGGTGGTGTGGCGTTCAAGGGCGACTGGACCTTTGTGTATCGCGCCAATCTGCACTCGCGCCTTGCCACCCGCATCCTGCTGCGCGTATCCGCGGGCAAGTATGCGAACGAGGACGACGTGTATCAGGGCGCCCTCAATGTCTATTGGGAACGCTGGTTCGACCCGTCGCGCACCATTGCGGTCAAGGTCGTTGCGATCAACTCACCCCTGAAGAGCCTCAACTTCATCACGCTCAAGATCAAGGACGCCGTGTGCGACCGGTTCCACGCCGAAACCGGCGAGCGCCCCAGCGTGCAGACCGTCGAGCCGGACATCCGCATCCGCGCTTTCCTCACCCGCGACCGCTACACGCTCTACTTCGACACCTCGGGCGAAGCCTTGTACAAGCGCGGTCTGCGCAAACAGGCCGGGCTCGCCCCGATCAACGAGAACCTGGCCGCAGGCATACTCAAACTATCCGGCTGGCAGCCGGGTGAGGCGCTGTTCGATCCCATGTGCGGCAGCGGCACTTTCCTCATGGAAGCCGCACTGATGAGCCTGAACCGCGCGCCGGGCTTGGGACGCAGCTTCGCCTTCGAAAAATTTTCGCGCTTCGACGCCAAGGCCTGGCAGCACGTCAGGGAGCAAGCGCAGAAGCTTTGCAAACCGGTCACCGAATTGCCGATCTACGGCAGCGACGTGCTGGGCCATTCGCTGAAAGATGCCGACGCCAATCTCAAGGCAGCAGGATTGCGCGAAGCCGTGACGCTTTCCAAGGCGGACATCCTCGACATCGAAGCGCCCGCCGAGACCGGTGTGATGGTGATGAATCCGCCCTACGGGGTGAGGCTGGGAGACGAAGCCGAATTGGCCGAGCTATACCCCAAGCTGGGCGACGTGCTGAAACAGAAATTCGCCGGCTGGCGCGCCTATATCATCAGCGCGGATGAAAACCTGCCCAAGCTGATCCGGCTTACCGCGAGCAGAAAGACGCCGCTCTACAACGGGGCGCTGGAGTGCCGGTTGTATGAGTACAAGGTGGTGGAAGGGTCGAATCGGTAGGGGCCGCTTCTTTTGCTCCCCTCTCCCCGCAGGCGTGGATAGGGGCAGGGGTGAGGGCAAGCGTCTCCATCATCCCTAGTGCGCCTATATATCACCGGACTATTGGCCGGGGGCAGCCCGGCAGCTGGCCTCTTTCTTTTTGCTTGCCCAAAAGAAAGAAGCGAAAGAAAAGGGCACCCCCTTCGCTGGCCTTCGGCTCCCCGCAGCCGCCAGCCTCAAGCCGGGCAATGCGGGAACTCGCTTCGCTTTTAATTTCGAAGGAAGCGAAGCTCGAACATCCGCATTGCTGTTAACCGGCTTGAGCCTGCCGTCTGCGGCAGCTCAGAGGGGAAAAGAAAACAATCGCGAACCTTTTACCTTGCCCCGTGATCGCTCTTGCGGCTATCACTGCAATGTTCTATCCCAGCCAATAGCGGGACTAACCGGTTGCGTTTCGTAACGGTACGGTGAATTCACAATCAAAGAACAGAATGGATGCCATGACTGCCCTCCCTTATGTAGACTTTTTCGACCCGACTCGTGATACCGATAGCTCACCCCAAATTGTGCAAGTCTTTCGGATGCAGTTCCCTGGCCTTTATCGGGCAGCAGAGCGTGGGAAACTCAAGACCTCAACTGGAAGCGCGGTTCAGCTCGGGGGTGACACCCTCATTACATACCGGAGTGCAATCCGGAAGATTTATGGCAAGAATTTTCGGAGTCTTGACGCATCGACTCAAAGAGACATACGGTCAGCCCTCGATAAATATTCAAATACTGCTGAGAAGCGAATCCAGTCTTGGGATGGTAGCGTTGTGATCAATAACCATCAAATCGGAAATATGATGCCATTCCCATCTGGGGTACCATCACTAAACTCACTTCGTGCCGACATGGGCAATATTCCAGCTGCTAAAAAGTATGAGTATTACAGAGATCTACGACAAAAGTTCTTCGGTGGAAACGAGGGGAAACCGCTTGTTACTGAAATGCTCCATGACTACTTCGACAGGTTCTTGGCTGAAGTAAAGAAATACTATGCCGAGTTGGCGGAATTTCGCCCTAGGTCTGAACTACAAGTAGCCATTTACTTCTACCGCGGTTACTTTGATTTCTTTCAGACCTACGACAAGTTCGTCGCAGACAACCTATTACAGGACTTTGTCGGCAAAGATCTGTGGTCTATTACCGACTTTCGGGAATACTTGCAGGTAGCCAATGAAATTATTGACAGCAGAGGTGAGCGATTCACCGTTTCCACTAATGGGAACTAACGGGCCAGGATGGGTTTGTCTTCCCGCCCCTCTGAGCTGCCGCAGACGGCAGGCTCAAGCCGGTTAACAGCAATGCGGATGTTCGAGCTTCGCTTCCTTCGAAATCAAAAGTGAAGCGAGTTTCCGCATTGCCCGGCTTGAGGCTGTTGGCTGCGGGGAGCCGAAGGCCAGCGAAGGTGGGTCGCCTTCTTTGGGTTACCTTTCTTGGCAAGACAAGAAAGGTAACTTGCCGCCGGGCAACCCCCGGCCAATAATCGGTTGAAGTATCGATGACGTTGGGGTCATGGAAAAGCTCGCCCCTCACCCCCAACCCATCTACCCCTTCGGGGCACCGAGGTCCCCGCTCCCGGGGCGAGGGGAGTAAATCAGTGCTACACGATATCCAGATGATCCAGCCCGGTCAGCAGATCCCGGCCCTTGGACTCCTGGCCGTGCAGCTTGATCTTGAGCCGCAGGTCGTTGAGCGAGTCGGCGTTGCGCAGCGCGTCCTCGTAGGAAATGTAGCCCCCTTCGTACAGGTCGAACAGCGACTGGTCGAAGGTCTGCATGCCGAGCTCGCGTGACTTGCTCATGATCTCCTTGATCTCGTGCACGTGGCCCTTGAAGATCAGGTCGGAGATGAGGGGGGAGTTGAGCATGATCTCCACCGCAGAGATCCGACCGCTGCCGTCGCGCCTTGGAATCAGGCGCTGCGAGATGAACGCCTTGAGGTTGAGCGAGAGGTCCATCAGCAGCTGGTCGCGCCGGTCATCGGGGAAGAAGTTGATGATCCTGTCCAGAGCCTGGTTGGCGTTGTTGGCGTGCAGGGTGGACAGGCACAGGTGGCCGGTCTCGGCGAAGGCGATGGCGTATTCCATCGTGTCCCGGTCGCGGATCTCGCCGATCAGGATGACATCCGGCGCCTGGCGCAAGGTGTTTTTCAGCGCCGAGAACCAGTTGTCCGTATCCACCCCAACTTCGCGCTGGGTGATGATGGATTTCTTGTGCTCGTGGACATATTCAATTGGGTCTTCAACCGTGATGATGTGGTCCGCGCTCATCTCGTTGCGGTAGCCGACCATGGCAGCCAGCGAGGTGGACTTGCCGGTGCCGGTGCCGCCGACGAAGATCACCAGTCCGCGCTTGACCATGGCGATGTCCTTGAGCACCGCGGGCAGGTTGAGCTCCTCGAACTTGGGTATCTTCGTGTTGATGGTGCGCATTACAATGCCGGTGCGGCCCTGCTGAACGAAGACATTGACGCGGAAGCGGCCGATGTCGGCCGGAGCGATGGCGAAGTTGGCTTCTTGGGTGGCGTCGAAGCTCTGCCACTGCTTCTCGTTCATGATGGCGCGCGCAAGCTCCCGGGTGTGGTCCGGGGTCAAGGTCTGGCTGGAGACCGGGGTGATCTTGCCGTCCACTTTCAGGGCGGGCGGAAAACCGGCGGTCAGAAACAGATCGGAGGCCTTCTTTGCCACCATCAGCCGAAGCAGGTCGTGTACGGTCTTTTCTGTGTTCATTTCAGTTCCTCAACTAAGGTTCAAGCCAGGAAGGCGTCCTTGTTCTGCGCCCGCATGCGCGCCTCGCCCGTGGTCACGACATTGCGCCGCACCAGATCCTGCAGGCACTGGTCCAGGGTCTGCATGCCGAGATTGCCGCCGGTTTGAATCGAAGAGTACATCTGCGCCACCTTGTTCTCGCGTATCAGGTTGCGGATCGCGGGGGTGCCGATCATGATTTCATGCGCTGCCACCCGGCCGCTGCCGTCCTTGGTCTTGAGCAGGGTCTGGGAAATGACGGCGCGCAGCGATTCGGACAGCATGGCCCGCACCATTTCCTTTTCCGCCGCCGGAAACACGTCGATGATCCGGTCGATGGTCTTGGCGGCCGAGGAGGTGTGCACGGTCGCGAACACCAGGTGGCCGGTCTCCGCGGCAGTCATCGCCAGGCGTATGGTTTCCAGGTCGCGCATCTCGCCCACCAGAATCACGTCCGGATCCTCGCGCAGCGCGCTGCGCAATGCATTGGCGAAGCTCATGGTGTGGGGCCCCACCTCGCGCTGGTTGATCAGGCATTTCTTGCTTTGATGAACGAATTCGATCGGGTCCTCGATGGTGAGGATGTGGGCATACTGGTTTTCGTTGACGTAGTCGATCATGGCTGCCAGCGTCGTGGACTTGCCCGAGCCGGTGGGGCCGGTTACCAGCACCACGCCACGCGGCTGCTCGGCGATGTCCTTGAAGATGGCCGGCGCATTGAGTTCTTCCAGGGTCAGCACCTTGGACGGAATGGTGCGGAATACCGCGGCCGCGCCGTTTTGCTGGTTGAAGGCATTGACCCTGAAGCGCGCCAGGGAGGGAATCTCGAATGAGAAGTCCACCTCGAGGATTTCTTCGTAGGCCTTGCGCTGGCTATCGTTCATGATGTCGTACACCATGCGGTGGACATCCTTGTGCTCCATGGGAGGCAGGTTGATGCGTCGGATGTCGCCGTGAACCCGGATCATGGGGGGCAGTCCGGAGGAAAGATGCAAGTCGGAAGCCTTGTTCTTGACCGAAAAAGCAAGCAGTTCAGAAATGTCCACGTGGTTGTGTCCCGATGGTTTTTTGGCAGGATAATCCCGTATAGCGCTTATATATTACGTCGAGCGGACCCTTAACTTGAGCCCGCTACGGCCCCGGGGAGCCGACGAATTGGCACAGCATGCCATAGTGCCGGCCAGGAGGCCACCATGTGCAGTTGATGGGGTCGGGGTGACAGAGGGTCCGGAACTGCGGCTTACCCGACGTCGCGGCGGCCTAAGTGATCGGGCTTTTTGGTAGCGTAAAATACTCCTGCCGGGTCGCCCCGGCGCGGCCAAGTGCGACTCTTTTGAGGCATCTATGCATAGCAGCATGACATTCATCGGTGGCGGCAACATGGCCACCGCCATCATAGGCGGGCTGACCGCAAGTGGCGTGCCGGGCAGCCAGATCGAGGTGGTGGACCCGTCGGCGGAAGCGCGCGACCGCTTGGCTGGCCGCTTTGGGTTGCGGCTGGCCGCGGATCTGAGCGAAGCGAAACTGCACGACGTAATTGTTCTCGCCGTCAAGCCGCAGCAATTGCCCGCAGTGGCCGCGGCCTTGGCGTCTAGGATTGACGACCAGTTGGTGGTGTCCATCGCGGCCGGGGTCAGGGTGGCGGACCTGGTTCGCTGGCTGGCGGGATACGGCGCCATCGTGCGCGCCATGCCTAACACGCCGGCCATGGTGGGGGCAGGCATCACCGGGCTGTATGCGGCGCCGGGCGTTCATGCGGCCGGCCAGTCGGCGGCGGAGGGCATCATGCGTGCGGTCGGCGGCGTGGTTTGGGTCCGGGACGAACGCCTGTTGGATGCAGTCACCGCGGTTTCCGGCAGCGGCCCGGCCTATGTGTTCTACTTGATCGAAGCCTTGGAAGCCGCCGGAGTGGAAGTCGGATTGGCGCCCGAGGCGGCGCGAACCCTCGCGCTGCAAACCTTTCTGGGAGCCTCCCGGCTGGCGCTGGAATCCGGCGAGGAGCCGGCCCGGCTGCGCATCCAGGTGACCTCCAAGGGCGGCACGACCGAAAGGGGCATTGCCACTTTGGAAGCCAGGAAGGTCAAGGAAGCGATTGCCGCCGCGGTCAAGGCGGCCCACGCTCGTTCCATTGAGTTGGGCGATGAGTTGGGGAGAATGGCCTGATGCTGGTGAGCGCCCTGTCTTTCCTGATTCAGACCCTGGGCAATCTGCTCGCGATTGCCTTCCTGTTGCGGTTTGTCATGCAGGCGTTGCGGGTGCCTTTCTCCAATCCCTTTTGCCAGTTCGTTGTGGCGGTGACGGATTTCGCCGTCCGTCCTGCCCGGCGCCTCATACCCGGCTGGGGCGGCACGGACTGGGCCAGCCTGAGCCTGGCTTGGCTGGTGGTGTTCGTGATCACCGTCAGTTTGCGCTGGCTGGACGGCTTTCCCTTCGCCCTGGTGGGCCTGGGGGTGTGGCTGGTCCTGGCTGGGCTGGCGCTGGTGGAACTGGTCAAGCTGGCGATTTATCTGCTCATGGGCCTGGTGCTGATTCGGGCGGTCCTGTCGTGGGTTAACCCCTACTCGCCGCTTTCCCCGGTCATTTATCCCCTGACCGAGCCTTTTCTCAGGCCGCTGCGGCAGATGCTTCCGGACATTGGCGGAGTGGACCTGTCCCCCCTGGTTTTGCTGCTGCTGGCGCAACTGGTCATCATGGTGCCGGTGTCCCTGCTCGAGGGGGCGCTGCGTTCCCTGTATTCGCTACCGCCCCTGTATTGAGGAAGGATGGAGACCTTGCCCGCCTGGGCTCGCCAGGATCGCGGCGTGTGGCTGTTGGATATCCATGTCCAGCCGGGCGCCCGGATCAGCGAAATCGTGGGGCAACACGGCGACCGGCTCAAGATCAAGATTTCCGCCCCGCCTGCCGATAATGCCGCTAACGAAGCCCTGATCGAATTCATTGCCAACGCGGCGGCGGTGCCCCGCTCGCGGGTGAAGCTGATCCGGGGACAGAGCAGCCGTTTGAAGACGCTGGCTGTCGAAGACCCGCCCGCCGGGTTTCTGCATCTGCTAACGGGAAGAAGAGACGACCCTGGCCCATGAGCGCATCGCTGCAACGCGAAATTGCTGATTACACCGCGCGCCGCGACCGGCTGGTGTCAACAATCCTGGAGTTTTCCGACTGGCTGGATCGGCATCAGGGCATGGATGCGGAACGCAATCTGCGCCTGCTCGACACGGCGGACGCGCTGAGGAAGGACCGCCTGACCCTGGCGTTCGTGGCGGAATTCTCGCGCGGCAAGACAGAACTCATCAATGCGCTGTTCTTTGCCGATTACGGCTGCCGCCTGCTGCCTTCCGAGGCGGGACGTACGACCATGTGTCCGGCAGAAATCTACTTCGACCCGGACGAGGAACCGGGCCTGCGCGTACTGCCGATCGAATCACGCCTAAATGCCGACTCCCTGGCCCACCTCAAACTGAAACCGATTGAATGGAGCCGGGTCAAGTTGGATCCGGACCAGCCCGAACAAATCGCCCGCACCCTGAGCATGCTGTCCGAAGTAAAGCGCGTAGCGCCGGCTGACGCCCGCGTTCTGGGCCTGTGGGCAGAGAACGACCTGGCCCGCATCAGCCACGAGGACGGCACCGTCGAAATTCCGGCCTGGCGCTATGCAATGCTCAATCTTCCCCATCCCCTGCTCAAGGCCGGGCTCGCTATTTTGGATACGCCGGGGCTGAATGCCCTGGGTGCCGAACCGGAGCTGACTTTGTCGGCTATCCCCAGCGCCCATGCGGTGCTGTTCCTGCTCGGCGCCGACAGCGGGGTGACCAAATCCGATCTGGAGATCTGGCAGAACCACGTTCAACGCCACGCCAACTTTCATGTCGCGGTGCTCAACAAGATAGACATGCTTTGGGACGAGATCAGGGGCGACAGCGAAACCCGCGCCGCCATCCAGCGCCAGCTGGAAGACACCGCCCGCGTGCTCGATCTGCCGATCAACCAGGTGTTCGGTGTCTCCGCCCAAAAGGCGCTGGTTGGCAAGGTAAGAAAGGATGCCGATCTGATTGCGCGATCCGGGGTGATGAGCCTGGAACAGGTCATCGGCAACACCATCATCCCGGCGCGCCGCGAAATCGTCGCTCACGCCGCCGTGGCGGAAATCGGCGCCATGCTCGACACGGAACGCATGCGCCTGGCGGGCCGGATGCGCGCGATCGCCCAGGAATGGCAGGATCTGTCCAGCCTGACGGGCAAGAGCCAGGAGGCGATCCAGAAAATGCGCGTGCGGATCGTGAAAGACAAGGAGCGTTACGATGCGACCGCCGATGAGTTCAATGAGACGCGCCGCACGGTCATGCTCCAGGGCGACGAATTGAGACAAAAGCTTGACGCGGGCGGGCTGGAAGCACTGCTAAGCGAGGCTCACGCCAGAATGGAAGGGCGCTGGACGACCAATGGCCTGATTCAAAACATGCGCGACGTGGCGGATCGGGTCAGAAGCCGCTTTTCCAAGGCCAGCCGGTTGTCGAATAGTGTGAAGAATTACCTCAACCAAGCCAGCGAGCGCTTCCATCGGGAGCATGGTCTGGAAACCATGGTCATTCCGGCGCTGGATCTCGCCGCTTACGATCACCGGATCAAGCGATTGGTGCAGCAGACCGAGATATTCTGCACGGACCCGGCCAATCTGCTCGTGGAAAAACGCTTCATGATCCGGCGCTTCTATGGCGGCGTGGCGGACGAAGTGCGCAAGGCGTTTGGCTTGGCGGCAAAGGATGCCGAACGCTGGCTGCGCATTGCACTGGATCCCATCATGGTGCGGATCATCGAACACAAGGCCTTGTTGGCGTCGCGCCTGGACAACCTCAAGCAAACACTGGACAACATGGATAAGCTGAAGGCGCGCATGCTGGAACTGAATAGCGAGGCCACCGAACTCAAGCGGCAGCACAGCGTGCTGGATGGGTTGGCCGCGCGGCTGAAGGACTGAGCGCCTTACAGCAGGATGATGTCGAATTGCTCCTGGTTGTATGCGGTCTCTACCTGCAACGAAATCGGCTTGCCGATGAAGTCTCCCAACTGGGCGAGATTCTGTGACTCTTCATCCAGAAACAAATCTATCACGCTTTGCGAAGCCAGGATGCGGTATTCGCGCGCATCGAACTGACGCGCCTCGCGCAAGATTTCGCGCAGTATGTCATAGCAAACGGTGCGGGCAGTCTTGATCTGGCCCCGCCCCTGGCAGGTCGGACAGGGCTCGCAAAGAATGTGGGCCAGGGACTCGCGGGTGCGTTTGCGGGTCATTTCGACCAGCCCCAGGGAGGAAAAGCCGCTGACCGAAGTGCGGGTGGAATCGCGGGTGAGGGCTTTTTTCAGCTCCGCCAGCACCGCGTCGCGGTGCTCGGCATTTTCCATGTCGATGAAATCGATGATGACGATGCCGCCCAGATTTCTCAGGCGCAGTTGACGCGCAATGGTCTGCGCCGCTTCCAGGTTGGTCTTGAAAATGGTGTCGTCAAAATTGCGCGCGCCGACGTAGGCGCCGGTGTTGACGTCGATGGTGGTGAGCGCTTCAGTCTGGTCGATGATCAGGTAGCCGCCGGACTTGAGGTCCACCCGCCGGGCCAGCGCCTTTTCGATTTCCTCCTCGATCGCGTGCAGGTCGAACAGCGGACGCTCGGCGCTGTAATGCTGCAGCCTGCCGCTGCCCAGGCTGCTGTAGTTGTGGGCGAACTCGTGCATCTTCTGAAAGGTTTCGCGCGAATCGACCAGGATGCGGGCCGTTTCCGGATTGACGAAATCGCGCACCACGCGCAGGCTCAGATTGAGGTCAAGGTACAGGCTGCAGGGTGCGATGCAATGATCGGCCCTGCCCCGGATGTCATCCCAGAGTTTGCGCAGGTAGGCGATATCCGCCAGCATGTCCGCATCGCTGGCGCTTTCCGCCACGGTGCGCACGATGAATCCGCCGTGCTCCTCAGGTGGAATCAATTGATGCAGCTTCTGGCGCAGCAGTTCGCGCTCCTCCTCGCCCTCGATTTTCTGCGAAATGCCGATATGGGATTCCTGCGGCAGATAAACCAGATAACGGCCGGCGAAGCTGATCTGGGTGGACAGCCGCGCACCCTTGCTGCCGATGGGGTCCTTGATGACCTGCACCACCAGGGTTTGTCCTTCGTGCAGGATGCGTTCGATCGGACGCTCTTCATCGCCATTCCGGCCCGCATACCAAATGTCGGCCACATGCAGGAAGGCCGCGCGTTCCAGGCCGATATCGACAAACGCGGACTGCATGCCGGGCAATACCCGGACCACGCGGCCCAGATAGATATTGCTCACCAGGCCGCGGCAGGAAGCCCGTTCGATATGCAGCTCCTGGACCGAGCCCAGATGCAGCACCGCCACCCGCGTTTCCTGCGGAGTGACGTTCACCAGTATCTCTTCGCTCATGGCGAATTCTCCAATTCTCAATCAGAGCACAAGCAGGTGCTTTGATTGAGAACTCGCTACACGATGATGCCGGCCACCTGCAATAATGCCGCGGTTTCAAACAGAGGCAACCCCATGATGCCGGAATGGCTGCCTTGGATGCGCTGGATAAAAGCCGCCGCCCGGCCCTGTATTCCATATGCCCCGGCCTTGTCCAGGGCTTCGCCGGACTTCAGGTAGCGTTCGATCTGCTCGGCAGAAAGTGCGGAAAAAGACACCTTGCTGGAGGACAGCCGGGTTTCCACCCGCTCGCCCCAGGCCAATGCAATCCCAGTATGCACCCAGTGAGCCCGCCCCGAAAGGCGCTGCAATACCTCGCGCGCGTGGGCGAGATCGCGCGGCTTGCCGATAATCTCGCCCTCCAGATCGAGCAGCGTGTCTGCGCCCAGCACCGGGAGCAGCATCATGCGCCGGTTGCGCACCAGCTTGGCCCCGCACTTGGCCTTTTCGCGCGCCATGCGCCGTGCAAAAGCCATCGGCGCCTCGTCGACCCCGGGAATTTCCAGTACATCTTCGCGACCCGGGGCCTGACGCAGGTACAGCACTTCAAAGTGCGCGCCAATCTGCTTGAGCAGCTCCCTCCGCCGGGGCGACTGGGAAGCGAGGTAAATGCGGTTGTCCTGATAGGTCATGGAATTGGTTTGAGCATGGATCCAGACTGATTCGATCGCACTCAGGCGTGCCCTCAAAGGGCTTGCACTGCGATCTTGGCCGCATTTTATGCGCAGCGCTGCTTACTCTCCTACGTCCCCACCGCCGATCCGCGAAAGGCCGAGTCTATTCGCGGTGGTAGGGATGGCCTTTCAACAGCGAAATGGCCCGGTAGATCTGCTCGGTCAGGATCACCCGGGCCAGGCCGTGGGGCAAGGTGAGGTGGGACAAGCCCAGGAGCAGGTCGGCGCCGTTCCTCACCGAAGCGTCAAGACCATCCGCCCCTCCGATCACAAAACAGGGGTTCGCGCCATCCTGCATCCAGCCCGCCAAGTAGTGCGCAAGCTCAACGGTGGTGAGCTGGCGGCCGTGTTCATCCAGTGCGATCAGCAACGCCTGGGGTGGCAGCGCCGCCCGGATGCGCTCGGCTTCGAGTTTCTGAATGTGGGAGGTCGAAGCGCCCGCCGCGCGCTTTTCCGGCTTGAGCTCGACCAGTTCCACCGGCATATCGGCAGGCATGCGGCGAGCATATTCATCCACTCCGGCTTCAATCCAGGCCGGCATTTTGTGGCCTATGGCCAGGATGCGGAGTTTCATTGCAGGATCGGTATGGTTTGCAAGACTGGCGTGCCCTGCCGTCTCTTCAGATTATTCGGATACTCACGCGCTATGGCGTTGGCGGCCGGCGGAACTCGCGGACGTGCGGATCCCCACTACGTGGGGCCCCTCCTTACTGCTGGTGCCGGCCGCCTCCTTGGGTCTTGTGGCATTTTCACGTGTCATCGTGTCGGCGGGTGGCGGCACTCGCGGACGTGCGGATCCCCACTACGTGGGGCCCCTCCTTACTGCTCGTGCCGCCGCCCCACAATTCTTCCAGATTGTAATATTCTCGCACTGCCGGCTGCATTACGTGAACCACGATGTCGTCCAGGTCCACCAGTATCCACTCCGCGCCTTCCTCGCCTTCCATGCCAATGATGTGCAGGCCCAGTTCCGCTGCCTTGTCATGCACGCTGCGCGCCAGCGCCCTGGTCTGGCGGGCGGACTCGCTGCTGGCGATGATCACCCGTTCGAACAGGGAGGTTAGCGGCGCGGTGTCCAGCACCGTGATGTCGCGGGCCTTGATTTCTTCAAGCGCGGCCACCATGGCAGTCACTTTTTCTTCCAGATTCATGCGTGCAGGTAAAGATGGTTGGCGTGGATGTAATCCAGCACCGGCTCCGGCAACAGGTAGCGCGGACTCTTACCCTCCCTGATGGCGTTGCGGATGCCGGTGGCGGATATGTCCAGCTGGGTGACCGGCCGCAGGATCACCTGCCCGAACGCTCGGCCGGGCGCCGGCTCCCTGACCTGATGCTCCTGCAAGACCGAACGCAGGTCGTCGGCCAGCGCGTCAGCGTGGACCAGGCGGTAGCCCGGGCGATGAGCGACGGCGATATTGGCAAGCGCCAATAGCGTTTGCCAGTTCTTCCACGTGTTCAAGCCAAGAAACGCGTCCGCCCCCATGAATAACCAGAGCGGAATACCGGGGCCCAGTTCCTGCCGTAGACTGCCCAGCGTTTCCTCGGTATAGCTGGTGCCTTTGCGTTCCACTTCGCGCGCATCCAAAGTGAATCTTGCATTGCCGGCTATGGCCAGGCGGGTCATTTCCAGTCGGTGGCGCACTCCGGTACGGGGTTGGCTGCGGTGCGGCGGCTGGGAGGCCGGGATGAAGCGCACCTGTTCCAGCGCCAGCCAGCCGGCCAGTTCTTCCGCCATGCGCAAATGGCCGTAATGGATGGGATCGAAGGTGCCGCCCAGAATGCCGATGGGGGACAAATTATTCAAGGCAAAGACGTGGAATGGACATTACACACGGCGATTAAGCGAGGAAACGGAGAATGGCCTCCCATATCCTCGTGGACCTCCTCGGTCAGGACCCCTCTGGTTTTCCCTGCCTTCCATTTCCTGGTCATCCACGTATATGACCGCCCCCCAAAACCACCCATTTCTGGCTCGTCAGGCCCTCCAAGCCCACCGGGCCGCGGGCATGGATCTTGTCGGTGGAAATGCCAATTTCCGCGCCCAGGCCGTATTCAAAGCCATCGGCGAAACGGGTGGAGGCATTGACCATGACCGACGAGGAGTCCACTTCGCGCAGGAACCGCCGTGCACGGGTGTAGTCTTCGGTCACGATGGCATCGGTATGTTGCGAGCTGTAGCGCGCGATGTGGGCGAGGGCGGCATCCAGGTCGTCCACCACCCGGATGGCGATGATGGGCGCGAGGTATTCCTCGTGCCAGTCTGCTTCGGTGGCTTCCCGCATGGCCGGCACGATGCGGCGCGATTCGGGGCAGCCGCGCATTTCCACGCTTTTGGCGACATAGATCTTGGCAATTCTGGGTAGAAAGTCTTGCGCCACCGCGCGATGCACCAGCAGGGTTTCCATCGTGTTGCAGGTGCCATAGCGGCTGGTCTTTGCGTTGTCGGCGATCGCTATTGCTTTTTCCAGGTCGGCGCGGTCATCCACGTAGACGTGGCATACGCCGTGCAAGTGCTTGATGACCGGAATGCGCGCATCGTTCATCAGACGCTCGATCAGGCTCTTGCCGCCGCGCGGCACGATTACGTCCACGTAGTCGCGCATCGTGATCAGCTCGCCTACCGCGGCCCGGTCGGTGGTTTCGATCACCTGTACGCAGGCTTCCGGCAGTCCGGCCGCCTGCAGCCCTTCCTTAACGCAGGCCGCGACGGCCTGGTTGGAACGGATTGCTTCGCTGCCGCCGCGCAGGATCGCAGCATTGCCCGACTTGAGACACAGGCCCGCGGCGTCCGCGGTCACATTGGGACGCGCTTCATAGATAATGCCGACCACGCCAAGCGGCACGCGCATCCTGCCCACCTGTATGCCGGACGGACGATACGCCAGGTCGGTGATGGTTCCTACCGGGTCGGGCAATGCGGCGATCTGTTCCAGCCCTTCGGCCATCGCCGCAACGGTCTTTTCTGTCAGCGCCAGACGATCCAACAAGGCTTCACCCAGACCCTGCGCCTGTGCCTGGGCCATGTCTTCGCGGTTGGCGGCGAGCAGCCTGGCCTGGTCGCGCCGCACTGCAGCGGCCATTGCCAGCAGCGCCTTGTTCTTGCTGCGCGTATCCGCTGCCGCGATGACGCGACTGGCTTCCCGGGCGGTGACGCCCAGGCCCTGCATGTAGGTTTTGATGTCCAATTGTTTCACGTCAAGTATTTGCAAGTATCAGGCTGATTCGGGCCATGCTGACCCAGGGATCGCCCAGATCGGCGCCCTTGATCTGGCGGTCGACCAAGGCAGAGGCTCGCAAGGCCCGTACCAGGCTCTCTCTGCCATGGCGTTTGAGCCCTGCTTCCACCAAAGGTCGGCGCTTTTCCCACACCCGGGCGGCAGCCAACAGGCGCGGCAGGGGCTCGTGCCGCTCCAATCCACATTTTAGCCGCAGCAGCAGCCGGATGGCCGCAGTTATCTGCCACAGCACCACCGGCGGCGCTTCGCCCTCCTGGCGCAGGCTGCCCAGTATCCGGTTGTAGCGCGGCCAGTCGGCG
>DASQBT010000113.1:0-25852 GCA_035635075.1 Thiobacillaceae bacterium
GCAATTGGCAGGATGTCCTTTGAGGACCCTGGGCCGGTTTGAGCCTTCCTCAATTCACTGCGTCTCATGGGCGGGCTGGCCGAGCTCGGCATTGACGTGATCCGCGAACATCTCCACCGGGCGGGCGGATGCAGACCGACATGCTCGATGTCGGCAATCTCTCCGCTTTTCAATCGTTTGCCGTAGGGCCTCAAGTTGGCCTGATCCAGCAGACGAATGTGGTACTCACCCGTCGACTGGCCGAGCATCAGCCCCCGGTGCAGGGTCCCGAGCCCAGCACCCGAAGCATGTTGGCCTCATCCGCTGAATCTGTAAGCGGACGCGCAGCGGCTGGTCCGCGTCCCCAGGCAGGCATTCGCCTTTAACATGAACGGCATCCACCCGTCTCGGTGAGGCGGTGCAACACAGTCGCGCGTTGTCCTTTGGCCAGCGCACCAATGTCTTTGACGGCGCGGTAGAAGCGCGGCAGATCTCCGCCCTCCCGGGCAAGGAGCCTCTGAAAGGCTGGCACTAGCTGGGTATAGAGGGATGCCGAGGCGAGCTGGGCGTTATTCAGGTCTTGGCTGAACCACTTGTCGTATCCGGCAAGGTCGCCCGATGCCGATTTGAGTTTTTGATACTCCTCTGTCATCGCTTGGAACGCCTCCGTCTTGCGGACCCGTTTCCTGTCGTCGGAGAGTGCAGTGGCGTAGATTTCCGCGAGTCGCTCGCGGTACTTTTCCACCAGGGCAGCGAAGATTTGCCTTCGAAGTTCAAGAGCCTCGAAGGCGGCGCGCTGCTCTTCGGTCCCTGACCGGGCCAGCCACCGGCGGGTGCCTACTTGTGCCACGGTCACAGCGAACGATTCGTTAAACGTGGTGTCGCCGCGCACATAGACGACCTGATGGGCAAGCTCGTGGAACATAAGCTCAGCGAGCTGCCCTTGGGGATAATGCACGAAAGTGTTGAGCACCGGGTCGTCGAACCAGCCCAAGGTGGAATACGCCGGAATCCCGCTAACATAGGTGTCGTAGCCCGCCTGCTGCAAGGCATGGGCCGCCGTTTCGGCCTCGCGCTGCGAGAAATAGCCACGGTAGTTGGCGCAGCCGAATAGTGGGTAGCACCACTCCTTGGGCTGAGTGGAAAACTCCGCCGCGGCAAATACGTTCCACACCACAAAAGGCCGCTGCAGGTCGGCGTAGCGGCGGAAGGTGCCATTGTCCGGGAGCCCCAGCTCCTTGCTGGCGAATTTGCGGATCTGACCCACTTCAACCAGCTTCCGTTTCAGGCTGTGAGCAGCGGTCGGATCGGCAAGCACGCGCTCGATGGGCTGGGCGCGATGAATCACGTCCATCTGGCCATTGACGGCTTGCAGGTAGTAGCCCAGGGTGGCGCAGCCGCCCAGAAGCGGCATCAAGGCCAGTGCAACAAGGCGTTTTAAGAGCAGGGTGCTTCCCGGTGATCGAAGCGGCCGGTTTGGAGGAAGGTGCATACCTGATGCGACACTTTGCGCGACCACAACATTTCCGTATGGCTGACCCGCAGGCAGATGAAGTCAGTCATACCCGGTACCCGCGCCTCAGCCTCCGTTACCACCCCGTCATTCGGGTCGGGTAGCCGGGTCACCAGCCGGCCGAGTCCGAGCGTTCGACACCCAGCCAGTACGCCGAGTTCATAATTCTTCGGCTCCGCCCGCGGCCCTCGCAGCCACTCCATCAGGGAATGCCCGAGAATCAGGCGCCCCGCTGCCTGCCTCGCGAGCGCCTCGGCCGATCTGCTGCCGCCGTAGGGGCTGCCTAGAAGCACGGCCCGGCCGCCGCGAAGCTCGGGGCTCGTCTCCAGCATCTTCAGGATTACCAAGCCCCCCATGCTGTGGCCGATGAAGTGCACAAGGGGCACATCAAGCGATTCAGCGAAGCGTGCGAGGGCTGCAGCGTTGGCGGAAAGGCTCGCGCCCATGGAAGGGTAGGGGAAGATCCGGGTATCGTAGCCGCAGCGCCGCAGGCGCGCAGCCAGGATCGCCAGCACCCAACCCGCCAGCCACAGGCCGTGAACCAGCACGATCGGCTCTCGCGGTTCCGGTCGCCTGTTCATTTCAGGAAGTCACGCTGGCCCTGCTGGCGCGCTCGTCATATTGCCGTTCCATGGAGGCGGGAAGCCTTGTCTTGATCCATTCTTCCATCCCAAATTTGCACAGCTTGCCGGACATAGCCTTGGAGTCGGGCGATCGCTTTCTCGGCTGCCCTATTGATTGACGGAATGCATCATCGGGGCTTGGACGCCGGAGCGCCCACGTCCCAATTCATCCTATCGGTTGGCTCGCCGAGCTGCGCGTTGACGTGGTCGACAAACTGCTGCGCTGGCAGCGGTAGACGCGGACTAGCTCGCAGGATGTCGACAATCTCTCCGCTTTTCAATGGTACGCCGTAAAGCGTCAGGTTGGCCTGTTGCAGCAGATGGACTTGGTACTGGTCCACCGACTGGCCCAGCATCAATCCGCGGTGCAGGCTATAAGTGACAATCCCCGACGATAGGCTTGCGGTATCGGAGCTTCCGTATAGAACCGATCCACTTGGACTCATCAGGCCATGCGGCAGCTGCCCCGTCAGCAACATACGCATGCTTTCAGCGGTCTTGAATACCACCAGCACATCGCTGATGCGCGCGCCGAACTGCGGACCGAAGCTGGTGCCCGATACCTCCAGCATCAGCGGCGGCCCCCAGCGGCCATCAGCCTGGCGGTAGACCAGGAAACCGTGGCCGTGGATCTTGGCGAAGATAAAGCCCTCTTTGACCAGATCCTGCAGCACGGCAAACCCCTGGCTTCCTTTCACCAGATTCCGGATTGTGCCGCGCTCCACCGGGTAGGTGGCGACCACCTTGTCAAGGGCCGCCCTGGCCATTTCCATGGCCTTGCTCATCTCGGGTTTGGGACTTGCGATCGCGCAGTCAGACGGCGTTCCACAGTCGGGAGTCCCTGCGCTTCTGGCGCCATTGCCGGCATTGGCTTGTGGCTCCGCCGCGGCTGCTCCGACGCTCAGCATCGCCGTGGCTGCCAGTGCCATGGCCGACGTCCACCAAACATTCAACGAGCGGTCACCAGGGACACAGCTTCCTCACGAAAGCGAGTGGAATTGTTCATGCCGCCGCTATTGAAAAGTCTTAGCCCAATAGCGTAATTGGCCGATCCGGAAACGCCAGCTGCTCGCGGTCACGCCAGCTTGGCCGGACATAATTGATTTCCATCAGGCGGCGCACGCCAATGATGGGACGCTTGTCGAAGCCGTGCCAGGTGTTCTTGCCGGGGATGAAGATGACCGCCGAATTGAAGGTGGCCGAGGAGCGGCCCACCCATTTTCGATCCGCATCATAGATGTCGGTGCCCCAGTTCTTGGCTTCGGGCCCAGTGCACAGGTAGATCACCATGGAAAAGAGCTTTTCCGGGATATCGCAGTGCGGTTGCAGCCACGCGCCATCCGTGTCCTGGATATATTCGATGCGAAGATGACTGCCTTCGATGTCGGTGGCAGGACGGCCGAGCGTCTCCATGAACTGGCGCGCAACTTGCTGCTTCTGGAAGGCTTCGGTGAACGCGGCCACAGCGGGGAAATCGGTCTGCAACTGCGGGGTGAAGAATGCGCGCTTCGAGTTGTTGTCGTGAAGATCGCGCACCCCGCCGCATTCATCGATAAGCGGCGGTCGGATGGGCAGAAGGAGTACGCCGACGCACAGTTCTTCCGGCAGCGTGCTGGCGAGGGTCCAATGGGTATAGGGTTGCTCCTTGCGCACCGACGAGCGCAAGGCGTTGCAGAAATGGTCGGCGATATGCTGGGGTTCGGGTACACGAAGACAATCCATTTTTGCTGGCATCCTTTTCAGTTGGCGAGTGACGGTCCTAAGAGTTCCTGCTGCTCTGCCGCATGGCACGGGCGGCAGGATTATTGCGCGGCATCAGGTCGATGATCTTGCGCAAGGGTGGAATGGCCTTGGCCAAGGCGCTCACCTTGTGGCGGAAGTACTCCCGCTTCACATAGGATTCAGTGTCACAGTAGCAAAGCTGGAGGCTCAAGCAAGGCCCTTTCTGCGGCAGGAAACCATGCCACGAGGCATCGCTGACGCGGAACATCAGCATATTGCCGAATACCGGCGCCAGTTCGAACGCATAGTCATTGCGGTCGGGACTGCGCAGGATCCTGAGGCGGCCGCCCTCATAGGGCCACTCGCGGCTAAAGCCGAGGATGACCGTGATGATCTTGTGCCTGGAATCGGAGTGGGCGTAACCCTCGTCGGGCTGGCCTGTGGTGTTGCCGGTCAGCAGAATGATGGGCGGATTGCCGCTCAGATCCATATCGAACTTGCGTTCCACCAGGTGACGGAAGTGCGGACTGAGAAGATCGGCCATCACGCTTTCGAACGCGGGCCCATAGCGCAGGCTGGTCGGGCCATAACTGCCTCGATGGGGAATGACCGGCGCGTCCGCCAGGACCGTGTCCTTGTCCAGCGCGATGGCCTTTTCCGCAAACGCGTAATCGTACGGGTCGTGGCGCAGTTCGGCGGTCGCTATCGCGGCCTCGTCAAGCGCCAGAAAGGGTGGAAAGCTGTTTGCCATGGTTCTCCTCGCTTGCTTCAGAATGAAGGGAGAGCGGGCTCGTTGTTGGCGGTGATCGCGATGCCCTCAATTTCAACCAGCCATTCAGGTCGGCAAACCGCGCCTTGCACGATCATAACCGGCAGATCGGGATGGCGGTTGCGAAAATAGGCATCGACGGATTCGAAATCGGCCGGGTCGCGCAGATAGACGATCAGGTGCTGCATATCCTCGAATCCAGCCTTCCCCGAGCGCAGCAAAGCATCCACATTTTCAACCGCGCGCGCAAGCTGCTTGAGCACGTTGCCGATATGCAGAACTTCGCCCTGGGCATCTATGCTTGCCGTTCCCGAGATGAAATGATGCACGCGGTCGGAGTAGGCAATACGCGTGCCGCGTTCGAAGGTCACATTGTAGTCCTTGGTCGGGCACAAGCGGCTGAAGTCATTGAGGAACGAGCGTTGCCCGGGGGCCAGGTCGAGGTTGGAGTAGGCGTCCATGGACACCACATCGAACTGGTGGGCGCACGCGCCTTCAATGCCTGTTGACGCGATGTAGAACGTGTCGCGACTCAGGCCATGCCGGTCGAACAGCGCCCGCCTGCTGTCGACCATGTCCTTGTAAAACACATCCACGCCCTTCATGTAAATCCATGTTCTGACGCAATGGTCGGCAAGCCGGCCGCCCTGGCTGGCGAGTGTGCCGATGAGATCGTTGAAGATATTGCGCGTCTGGCCGGCTGCATCGATGGACAGGTCATGCGCGCCGCCGCACAACCGTGTGCTCCAAAGATGACGCAGCCCGTTCTTCCTGACCAGCACATGTCTGGCCGACAGCCGCTGCTTCGCGAGCCTGTCCGGCCCTTCGACGTGATAGGCCAGCAACGCGATCTTCGAGGCCGGCAGAGGTTGTTGCTGCACGATCGAGACCGCCACCGGATTGTCCGCGGTGTCGCGCACCAGATCGGTTTCGCGTACCTGTGCGGCCTGGTTAACGGCATCGCTGAGAAAGATCCGCCTGAAGATTGCCGTTTCGGGGGCGAGGCGCAGGGATTCCTGTGCTTGCGCATAGCGCTCCTGAAGAACTCTGACCTGTTCTTCGAGGCTCAACTCATGTGGCACGTGGACGCAGATGAAGTGCTCCGAGCCGCCCGTCGCGCCGCGGAAGCTCTTGTATGCAATGTCGCCGCTGCCGTTCATGGCCTGGGCGCTAAGCCATCAGCAGGCGTCTTGCTGCATGAGCCAGGGGCGAGGGCAGGCGGCGCAACACGGTGTCCGGATCAACGGCATCCAGCAGGTTCTTGACGCTCAAGCCCAGTTCCGTGTCTCCCTCGCTCACCAGGCGGCGCCTGAAAAAAAGCGTGTCCGGATCTTCGCGCCGGCCCAGCAGCAGCAGGAAGTCGCGCGCGGTGGCGCTGATGGTGAGGTCCGGCTCGCCGCCATCCGGGGCAAACCCGTGTTGCGTAACCGTGAAATGCACGCTCAGTCCCAGGTCTTTTACCCGGATCGCGTAGCGCCGGCCGACGATCGATTGCCAGTCAAGGCTCTGCAGCGCCGGCCAAAGCAGACGATTGGCTGCTAATGAAAAGACCAGGCTGGGCGGCATTGCCGGAAGGCGCTTGATTAGCGAAGCCAGCAGCGGGGGAAAGGTGGGATTCAACATGATTTCTCTCCGTAATCGAGCCCAGCCTTGCCATGCCAGTAGCCGTCCACTGGGGGGCCGGGCATGACGCGCGCCAGCATGCCGGCGGCGCGGCCATCGCCTGTTAGCGCTGCGTGAAAGGCCCCGACCACACGCTCCATGTGGCGGAATTGAGGTGACAGGCGCAACGACCCCACGCCCAGCTCGCTCAGGACAGGTAATTCATCGAGCAGACTGTACACGCCAGCCGACTGAGTCTGGATGCCATTTAGACTGAGAAAGGCCTGGCCCTCGCGGGTGGACAATGTCAGCCCGTCTGGATGGTCGAGGCACCGGAACTGGCAGTCGTCCTTCGGCAGGTTGTAGTGCCGGGCAGTGAAACATCGCGCCGAGTAGGCAAGCGGCAGCCTGCCGTAGGCGAAGACTTCTGTCTCCATGCCATCCGGCGCGTGATCGAGCACTGCCGCCAGCGTCGTCCGCGCCATTTCCACCGGCGGCAGCCAGCGCACCGCGCCCAGTCCCGCGAGCACATCCAGGGTTTGCGGGTTGTAGACATTGAGCGTGGAGCCCGCAATGAAGTTGGCACCGGCTTCGGCAAGCAGGCGCACCGCGCCCCATTCGTTGGCCTCGACCAGATAGCGCCTGTCGGCAACGATGCGCCGCAGCATCTTGAGATCGGACTCCGACTCGATCAGCGTCTGGGTGGAGAGCACCACTTCCTTGCCCGAGGCGGCGAGTTTCTCCGCCAGTTCCAGCCAGTCGGACAGGCGCAGCAGATGCCGGCGCGAGCACACGGTCTCGCCCAGATAGACTCTTGCTACCGGCCAATTCGCGGCTTCGTCATAGAATGCCAGCACGTCTTCGCGCGGCCAGTAGTAGAGCAGGGGACCGAGGCTTAGATTCATCGCAGATACAAGGCGCACCCTACGCCCAAACCCTCGCTCCTCACGACCATGATCATTTCCACGGCCTATGGTATGCACCCAATGTATGGCTCTGGCCTTCCGACAGCTTGTTGAGCTCGGCCAGCCAGGTAGGCGCAGGTTTGAAGTTGTCGGCATCCCTTTTCACCGCGTCGATGGCGGCACGCCAGACCTTGGTCACCTGCGCGACATAGGCCGGGCTGCGCTGGCGGCCTTCGATCTTGATCGCGGCGATACCGATGCGCAGCATCTCCGGCAGCAGGTCCAAAGTATTGAGGCTGGTGGGTTCCTCGATGGCGTAATAGGTTTCACCGCCCACCTCGAAGCGGCCCTTGCACAGCGTGGGGTAGCCGGCCTTTTCATCTCTTCCATAACGGTCAAGCAGCACGCCGTTCAAGCGCGATTCCAAGCCGGCAGGCGTTTCCTTCCATTGCACTGCCTTGGCCGGGGAGCACACTCCCGCACTATTTGGCGACTCGCCGGTGCAATAGGAGGAAAGCAGGCAGCGTCCCTCGACCATCACGCACAGGCCGCCGAAGCCGAACAACTCGATCTCGACTTCGGTGTTGGTCACCACGTTTTCGACCTGCGGAAGCGACAGCACCCGCGGCAGTACGGCGCGCTGAATGCCGAACTGCTCGCGATAGAAATTGACCGCCTCATAGCTGGTGGCCGAACCCTGTACCGACAGATGCAGTCTGAGTCTGGGATGCTGCCTTAGCGCATAACGCATCAGTCCGGCATCGGCCACGATCACGGCATCCATGCCCAGTTTGGCTGCCCGGTCCACAGCCTCGGTCCAGCGGTTCCAGCCGTCCGGCTGCGGGTAGGTGTTGAGCGCGAGCAGCACCTTGCGCCCGCGCTCATGCGCGTAGCGCAGCCCCTCGGCGGCCTGGGGCTCGTCGAAGTTGAGGCCGGGAAAGGCGCGCGCATTGGTGTTGTCGCGAAAGCCCATGTAGACCGCGTCTGCGCCATTGTCGATGGCGGTCTTGAGCGAGACCAGGCTGCCGGCCGGGCACACCAGATCAAGCGGCATGGCAGGCCTCGTGCCAACCCAGGCCGGCGTGCGCACCTTGGCGGGTGCCGCGGCGCGCAAGTTCCGCCGCGATACCGTTCAACACATCCCATTTTTTCGCACACCATTCCGGCGCCAGCAGGATGTCCTTGGTTGCAGTGCCGGTGACGCGATGAAACACCACCGCCCAGGGAGTGCGCTCGATCAGGTCGGCGGCGACGCGCACGTATTCCGCTTCGCTCATGGGCTGGTAGTCGCCGCGTTTCCAGTCGATCGCAAGCCGGGTGTGCTTCACCACATGCAGGGGATGCAGCTTGAGGCCATCCACACCCGTATCCAGCACGCGGTCCAGGGTCATGTGGTAATGCGCTTCCGTCTCGCCCGGCAGGCCGGCGATCAGGTGGCAGCACAGCGGAATCCCGCGTGAACGCGCCGCCTTGGCGGCGGTCCGGTATTCGGCGTAGCCGTGCCCGCGGTTGACGCGCGCCAAGGTGGCGTCGAAGGACGACTGCAGACCCAGTTCCAGCCAGACCTCGTGGCCCCGGTCGCGATATTCCGCCAGCAGATCCAGCACCTCGGGCGGCACACAGTCGGGCCGCGTGCCGATCGAAAGCCCGATCACGTCGGGCGCAGCAAGCGCGCTGTCGTACAGCGCGCGCAGTTCGTCGACCCGGGCGTAGGTGTTGGTGTAGGCTTGGAAATACGCGATGTAGCGCCGCGCATGGGTGCGCCGCGCGATGCGCCCGCGCGCCCTCTCGAACTGCTCGGGCAGGGATTTGCGCTCGCGCGTCCCCGGCGCGAAGGATTCGTTGTTGCAGAAAGTGCAGCCGCCTATGCTCTTGCTTCCGTCGCGATTGGGACACGTGAAGCCGGCGTCGAGCGCGATCTTGTGCACCCGCTCGCCGTGCTTTTCGAGCATGGCCTGGCCAAAGGTGTGGATGCGGTCGGTGAGGATCATGGCAATCGATTGGGACAGCGCGGTGCGCAATATATTGAAAACAACAGGACCCGGTTATCGTAAAGTACTGGCTGCCCCCTGTCCATCACTAGCGGTAGGGGGCACCTGCAATTCGTTGTCGTCTCGGCGAGCCGTGGCCATTTGTCGACCGCCCTTACACTTGGTTGTTCCAAAACGGGCGTCCGGCGCCTTATGTTGTTGAATTGTTGGGTAATTGGTTGCCGAAGCATGATTCTTGCTCGACTGTTAAGTCTACGCGCTCCCTTGCTGCGCCTGCACGGCACGTTTTCGCAGTTACGCCGCACAACTTGCTTACCCGCTATTGAGGAGAAAGCCCATGGCTCGGAACTTCCACTGTCTTCAGCACAAGCGCTTCGCGCAATCCCTGTTCAAGCTTGCACTAGTGCTCGCCATTCCAAACGCCGGGGCCGTACCCCTGTCGTTCGACTCGGTCAATCTGGTCACCGACGATCAAACGGCGCATGCCGCATCGATTACCGACCCCAATCTGAAGAATGCCTGGGGTGTTTCCTTCAGCGCCACCAGCCCGTTCTGGGTTTCCGACAATGGCACGGGCAAGGCGACGCTCTACACCGTGAATCCCCTCACCGACGCGACGACCCAGGGGGCCCTCATCGTGACCATCCCCGGGGCGGGCAATCCGACCGGCCAGGTGTTCAATCCGACGTCCGCATTCAACGCTGACCGCTTCCTGTTCGTCAGCGAGGACGGCACGGTGTCGGGTTGGCGCGGCGCCTTGGGGACGAATGCCGAAGTTCTCGCAACGGCCGATCCGGCCAATGTCTACAAGGGCGCGGCTTTCGCGATGATAGGCGGCAACAGCTATCTGTACGCCGCCAATTTCGGCACCAACAAAATAGACGTGTTTCCCAGCAGCGGCGCGCCTTCGCTGTCGGGCAGCTTCACCGATCCCGGCATCCCGTCGGGCTTTGCGCCCTTCAACATCCGCAACCTGAACGGAATCCTGTATGTCACCTACGCCAAGACCAACGGTTCGGGAGATGACGTGGCCGGGACAGGCAACGGTTTCGTCTCCGCCTTCGACCTGAACGGCAACTTCCTCGGCCGCATCGGCAGCCAGGGCGCGCTCAATTCCCCTTGGGGGCTGGAGATCGCGCCGGCCTCGTTTGACGAGCTTGCCGGCGACCTGCTGGTGGGCAATTTCGGCGACGGCACCGTCAACGTGTTTGACCCCGTCGCGCATGCCTTTCTCGGCCAGCTGTCGGCCATCGGCGGCGGTGCCCTGCAGATCGGCGGGTTGTGGGCGCTCACCGTGGGCAATGATGGCAACGCGGGCAGCAGTGACAAGCTTTACTTCAGCGCGGGCCCGGACGACGAGGCGCATGGGCTGTTCGGCGTGCTGCATGCGCAGCCGGGCTCGGGGCTGTTCCAGCCCGGGTCCGGTACAGTGCCCGAGCCGGGAACGCTGCCGTTGTCGGCCGCCGGCCTATTGGCGGCCTGGGCGCTGCAGCGCCAATCGAAGTTCGGGGCAGCAAACGCATAGTGCATCGAGGGGCAGGATTCGAGCGCGGCTCGCATCTTGAAGCAGTTGCCCCTCTCCCTCCGGCCCTTCTCCCCATTGCATGGGCGAGGGGAGAAGCTTCACTCCGGCCCTTATCACCTTTCGGGGGGCGTAGGGAGAATAGGGAATCTCCCTAACGCCGGCTGCGATCCGCCCACACCGCGGCTTCCACGCGCGAACGCAGATTCAGCTTCTTGAGCAAATGTTTGACATGAACCTTGACCGTCCCTTCGGCGATGTTCAGTTCACGCGCGATCAGCTTGTTGCTCTTGCCGTCCGCGATGTGTTCCAGAATCTTGCTCTCCTGCTCCGTCAGTCCGGCCTCTTCGACGTTTTTGGGGCGCGGCTTGTCGCGCAGCGAGGAAGCGAGCAGCTGGGTCAGCCGGTCGGTAATGGCTATCCTGCCGCGCGCTGCCTCGCCCAGGTGGGCCATCAAATCCTCGGGTTCCATGTCCTTGAGCAGATAACCGTCGGCGCCTGCCTGGAGCGCCGCCACCAGATCTTCCGCGTGGTCCGACACAGTCAGCATGATGACCCTGGAATCCAGCCCCGCGTCCTTGATCGCCTTCAGCGCCTCCACGCCGTTCATGTCCTTCATGTTCAGGTCGAGCAGGATCATGTCAGGTTTGAGGGCGTGGGCCAGCTTTATTCCTTCGCCGCCGCCCGATGCCTCGCCGACGAAATTGAATTCGGGCGCGGCCTGAATGAGCTGGATGACGCCCTTGCGAAACAGGGGGTGATCATCAACCACGAGGATGGTTTGAATGTCTTCCTTTGAATTCATCTCGCCAACCTTGATTGCAGGGGGATCGTACGCCGATTCCCCGGCATGAAGTGCAGGGTGACGCGCGTGCCAGCGGCGGCGGATTTTTCCACGGTCAGGGTACCGCCGAGGTTCTTGGCGCGCTCTTCCATGATAGTGATGCCGTAATGATGCACCCCCGCAGTTTTGCGGATGCCTATGCCGTCATCCTCGATGAGGGCAGAAACCGCACCGTCGCTGCCGCACTCCACGCTCACCCGCGCATGCCTGGCCTTGGCGTGATTAATCACATTGGACAAGGCCTCGCGCACGATCTGCAAGGTATGGATTTCCTCGTTGGCAGAGAGTGGACAGCCCGCCAGATGCACCTCCAGTGCAATCGGTATGGTGCCGCGGTTGGAGAATTCCGCCACCGTGGTTTGCAGGGCGGCGGCCAGTCCCTCGCCTTCGATGCGCAGGCGGAAGGTGGTGAGCAATTCCCGGAGTTGGCGATAGGCGCTGTTGAGTCCCTCGCGCAATTCACCCAGCACCTGGACCGCTTCATCTCCGCTACCCGGCAGATCGACCAGCGGTTTCAGGCGGCTGACCTGGATTTTCATGTAGGCCAGCGACTGCGCGAGGGAATCGTGCAGTTCCCGCGCCAAGGCCGCGCGCTCCTCCAGCAGGGACAGCCGGCGGCTTTGTTCGCTGCGCCGGGCAGTGCCGATAGCGATGCCGATATGGCGCGAAAGCGCTTCCAGCAATTGAGTCTGCCAGGTTTCCAATTGCGTGCCGCGAGGCATTTCCAGCTGCAGCACCCCGTAACTGGTCTCGGTATCCTTGAGCGGCAGCGACAATACTTGGCTCCCCCCCGACAGGGCGTGAACCGCCAATGCCTTGTTGCTCAGGCATTCGGCGCAGCTCATCAGGCCGCACATGTCGACATCACCGCGAGCCGGGTCAAGGGTGGATGCGATGACCCTGGCGCGCTCGGCGCCGGCTTCCACCAGGCAGGCCTGGCCATGACCCACGCCGAGAACGTTTTCGAGATCCTTGAGCAGAATTGCATAGGTGTTTGGCGCCACCGGCCCGTTGTATAGCCGCGCGATGGAATGGTAGAGCAATTCCAGCGAACGGTTGGCGACCGTGAGTTCGGCGGTCTTCTCTTCCACCCGAGCTTCCAGGTTCTGATACAGCTTGGAAAGGTCTTCCGCCATGAGGTTGAAGGCTTGTCCCAGCCGCCCGATTTCGTCTTGTCCGGTCAGGTCGGTGCGCATGGCGAGATTGCCCTGGCGAAGCTCGTCAGTCAGTCCCAGCAGGCCGCGCAAGGGGTGGACAAGGATGTTGTTGACCAGATAGACGGAGAGCGCAACCAGCAGCAGCGTGCCGATAACCGCCGCTCCCAGAATCACGCGCAGAACCAGGATTTTTGCTTCAGCAGCATCTTCGATCTGTTTGACCAGATCATTGATGTTGGCGACGAATTCGGGGATCTTGTCCAGCACTGTCGTGTCTGTGGCCGCCGATTGGGAAGCGGCCGGCGGACTCGCCAGGCCGGGTCTGATTTGGGTGCTCCAGCTTGTTTCCACCTGCCGGTAAACTTGGTTGAGAGGGGCGGTTTTATCGGCGGGCAGGACCGACAGGATGGAGCTCGCCTTCAAATCGCTTTCAAACCGGGCGATGGCCTGTTGCAGGTTTTTCCGATATTCAGGTTTGCCGTCCTCTTGGATGCGTTGATAGATGGAGGCCATTCGCCAGCTCTGCATCCGCAGGCTGCCTGCCACATTGATCGCTTTGCCATTGCCCTGAGTGGTTTCCGCCACCAACCACGAGGCGGACATGCTGACCACCGCCAGCAAGGTGATGGCGGCAATCATGCCGCCCAGCCGCAGCAGCAGGGAGTTTCGCAGTCTCTTCCACACAAAACGGCTCAATTGATTGCTCCAGGCGCGCTATTCAAGGGCAGGCCGTCCCTTGTCCAGCTTGCGGATAAAAGGGTATACCTCTTCCTCGCTACGGCTTTCCGCCAAGCCGATAGGATCTGGAAAACATAATACAAAACAACAGGTTTCCAAATACCACTCATACCACCAAAGTGGTATGCAGGCCACTTTCCGCGCCCCGGCCCCCTCTGGAAACCGCCTGTTGAACGGCGTAGAAAACACACTGCAATCTATTTATCTCATTCGATCTGGCTACGGAGGGAATGATGCCAACGCAGCAATACAAGGCATGGTCGGTGGTCATCATGAGCACGCTGGCGTTCACAGTATGCTTCATGATCTGGATGATGTTCGCGGTTATCGGCGTGCCCATCAAGCAGCAACTGGGGCTGAACGAGACCGAGTTTGGCATTCTGGTGGCGACGCCGGTTTTGACTGGTTCACTGATCCGGGTCCCCCTCGGTATGTGGACCGACAAATTCGGCGGTCGAATCATGATGTTCATTCTGATGCTCTCGGTCGTCATCCCGATCTGGATGCTCTCCTGGGCAACTCAGTTCTGGCATTTCCTAGTACTCGACCTGTTCGTCGGGATGGCAGGAGGCGCGTTCACCATCGGGATTGCCTATTGTGCCCGCTGGTTTCCCAAGCAACGGCAGGGGCTGGCAATGGGTATATTTGGCGCCGGGAACACCGGGGCTGCCCTCACCAAGCTATTGGCACCCATCATCGTGGTTGGGTATGGCTGGACCATGGTCCCCAAAGTGTATGCAGTGCTGATGCTGGTGACGGCCATCGTGTTCTGGTTCTTCACCTACAGCGATCCGGAGCACAAGGTGGGCAAATCGGTGACCATCCGCGAGCAGCTTGCCGCCTTCAAGGACGCGAAGGTATGGCGTTACAGCCAGTATTACTCCATCGTGTTCGGCGGCTACGTTGCGTTGGCCCTGTGGATGACCAAATATTACGTCAGCGAGTACGGCTTTAACCTCAAGACTGCCGCATTGCTGGCTGCCGCTTTCAGCATCCCTGGGGGGCTCTTGCGGGCCATCGGGGGATATTTCTCCGACAAGTTCGGCGCACACACCATGACGTGGTGGGTGTTGTGGATTTCGCTGGTATGCCTGTTCTTCTTGTCCTACCCGCAGAGCGATATCACCATCCTGACCGTCAAAGGCCCGTTAACCCTCCATTTCGGTCTGACTCCAACAGTGTTCACCATCATTCTGTTCAGCCTGGGTGTTGTATTCGCCCTCGGCAAGGCCTCGGTGTTCAAATACATCTCTGATGATTACCCCCACAACATCGGCGTGATTTCCGGCGTGGTCGGACTTGCCGGCGGCTTGGGCGGGTTCCTGATGCCGATCATGTTCGGCGCATTGGTGGACCTCACCGGCATCCGATCCTCTGCTTTCATGCTGATGTTCGGCATTGTGTGGGTGTCGTTGATGTGGATGTACTGGACAGAGGTGCGCCCGATGGATGCAGCCCGGGAACTGAAGCGGGCTCAGCTTGCTGCAGATGTGATGGAGTAGCGCGCGGGCCGGGCAGTTCATGGCTCTTTGGTCAATTTCTACGAGGGATACATGATGTCTACCAATATCAAGGAATGGAACCCGGAGGACCCGGCGTTCTGGGAATCCACCGGAAAGCGCATCGCCTACCGAAATCTGTGGATCTCGGTGCCAAGCTTGTTGTGCGGTTTCGCCGTCTGGATGATGTGGGGGATCATTACCGTGCAGATGCTCAACCTGGGCTTTCCCTTCACCCAGGGTCAACTGTTCACGCTGACCGCGATCTCAGGCCTGGCCGGGGCGACAATGCGTATCCCTTCTTCGTTCTTCATTCGCTTGGCGGGCGGGCGTAATGTCATTTTCCTCACCACCGCCATGTTGTTGGCTCCGGCCATCGGCACCGGCATCGTCTTGCAGCACAAGGACTGGCCCCTGTGGGCATTCCAGCTGATGGCGTTATGGTCCGGCGTCGGGGGCGGCAATTTCGCCAGTTCCATGAGCAACATCAGCACTTTCTTCCCCAAGCGGCTGCAAGGTACGGCGCTGGGCATCAATGCCGGTCTGGGCAACTTCGGCGTGACCTCGATGCAGATCATCATCCCGCTGGTCATGACGGTCGGCATCTTCGGCGCGCTCGGCGGCGAGCCGATGACGCTGGTCAAGGACAGCGGCTGGATCTTCGGCAAGATTCACGCCGGCACGCCAACCTTCATCCAGAATGCGGGCTTCGCCTGGCTGCTTTCGCTGGTGCCGCTGGCGGCATTATGTTGGTTTGGCATGAATAACCTGCTGTCGGTTTCGCCCGACATCGGGAACACCCTGGTCGCGTTCATCAAGGTCACCTGGCTCTATACCCTGGCTTTCGTTCCTGCCATCGGCGGCCTCTACCTTTACCTGCCGGCACCGACCGGGCTGGGCCTGCTCAACATGTGGCTGGCGATGCCGCTTATCATCGTTGCCACGCTGCTAATCCTGAAGCTGGCTGCGTTCGGCCCGATGAAGGAAAACATCGGCAGGCAGTTTGCCATCTTCAAGAACAAGCACACTTGGTCGATGACCGCGCTGTATCTCGTCACCTTCGGCTCGTTTATCGGCTTTTCCATGGCGCTGCCGCTGTCCATCACGGTCATCTTCGGCGACAGCCACATCCTCGACGCCGCTACCGGGGTCTGGAAGCACGTCAAGAATCCCCATGGGCCTTCCGCGCTTACTTATGCCTGGATGGGGCCCTTCGTCGGCGCATTGATCCGCCCCGTAGGCGGTTGGATCGCTGACAAGGTCGGGGGGTCCATCGTCACCCAGATCATTTCTGTGGTGATGGTGGCAGCTTCGACCTACGCCGGGTACATCATGATGCAGGCCTACCACTCGGCCACGCCGGAGATCTATTTCACCCCATTCCTGGTCACTTTCCTGGTGTTGTTCGCGGCTACCGGCATCGGCAACGGTTCCACCTTCCGCACAGTCGGCGTGATCTTCGACCGCGTGCAGGCCGGCCCGGTGCTTGGTTGGACCTCGGCAGTGGCGGCCTACGGTTCTTTCATCGCCCCCGAGGTGATCAAGGGCCAGATCAAGGCCGGCAGCCCGGAATACGCCATGTACGGCTTTGCCGTGTTTTACGCCGTGTGCCTGGTTCTGAACTGGTGGTTTTACCTGCGCAAGGGCTCTGAGATTCGGAACCCATAGGGATTAGGAGACGTAGGGTGCGCCATGCGCACCTTTGAATCGGTGCGCACGGCGCACCCTACAGGAGCAGATAATGAGTCACTTCCTCGACCGACTGACGTTCTTCAAGAAGAATATTGCCGAGTTCTCGGGCGGCCACGGCGTGGTCAGCAATGAGGACCGCAACTGGGAGAACGGCTACCGCAGCCGCTGGCAGGCGGATAAGGTGGTGCGTTCAACCCACGGGGTGAACTGCACCGGCTCGTGCAGCTGGCGTATCTTCGTCAAGAACGGGCTCATCACCTGGGAAATTCAGCAGACCGACTACCCGCGCACCCGCCCCGATCTGCCCAACCATGAGCCGCGCGGCTGCCCGCGCGGGGCGTCTTACTCCTGGTATGTGTATTCGGCCCAACGAGTGAAATATCCGCTCATCCGCGGCCGCTTGATGGAGATGTGGCGCGAGGCGCGCAAGACCCTGGACCCGGTAGAAGCGTGGAAATCCATCAGCCAGGATCCGGCCAAGGCCAAGCGCTACAAGTCGGTGCGCGGGCTGGGCGGCTTCGTGCGCGCCAACTGGGACGAGGTCACCGAAATGATTGCGGCGGCCAATGTCTTCACGGTCAAGGAATACGGCCCGGACCGCATCTACGGCTTCTCGCCCATTCCAGCCATGTCCATGGTGAGTTACGCCGCAGGCTCACGTTATCTCTCCCTCATCGGTGGAGCCTGCGGCTCTTTTTATGACTGGTACTGCGACCTGCCGCCGTCCAGCCCCCAGGTGTGGGGCGAGCAGACCGACGTGCCGGAATCGGCCGACTGGTACAACTCGACCTATTTGATGGTGTGGGGCTCCAATGTGCCGCAGACCCGCACGCCCGACGCGCATTTCTATACGGAGGTGCGTTACAAGGGCACCAAGACCGTGGCGGTATCGTCCGACTTCGGCGAAATGGTCAAGTTTGGCGACATCTGGCTGGCGCCCAGGCAGGGCACGGATGCGGCGCTGGCCCTGGCCATGGGCCATGTGATCCTGTCCGAGTTCCACAACAAGAACAAGAGCGAGTACTTCGACAGCTACTGCCGCCAGTACAGCGACATGCCCATGCTGGTGATGTTGAAGGAACATGAAGGCAAGCTGATCGCGGACCGCTACCTGCGTGCTTCCGACCTGACCGGCAACCTGGGGCAGGACAACAATCCGGAATGGAAGACGGTGGTGCTCGACGAGAACACCGGCTATCTGGTTGCGCCCAACGGCAGCGCGGGATTTCGCTGGGGCCAGTCCGGGGCCTGGAATCTGGAGATGCGCGACGGCTACTCGGGCAAGGATGTGAGGCCCCAACTCAGTCTGCTCGGCAGCCACGACGAAGTAACCGAAGTGGCTTTCCCCTATTTCGGTGCGACCGACCACAACGACTTGTTGCCGCGCAACGTGCCGGTCAAGCGCATCAGCCTGGCTGACCGCGACGTGCTGATCGCGACCGTATATGACCTCACCCTGGCCAACTACGGCGTGGATCGCGGCCTGGGCGGGCCCAACCTGGCCGCCCGCTATGACGATGATGTTCCCTACACGCCGGCCTGGGCGGAGAAACATTGCGGCGTGCCGCGTGCCGACATCATCACCGTGGCGCGCGAATTTGCCGACAACGCCGACAAGACTCACGGCAAGTCCATGGTTATTCTCGGCGCAGCGCTGAACCACTGGTATCACAACGACATGATCTATCGCGGGATCATGAACCTGCTGATGATGTGCGGCTGCATCGGGCAGTCCGGCGGCGGCTGGGCGCATTACGTGGGGCAGGAAAAACTGCGCCCACAAACCGGCTGGACGCCGCTGGCTTTTGCGCTAGACTGGCACCGTCCGCCGCGGCACATGAACTCGACCTCGTTCTTCTACGCCCACACCAGCCAGTGGCGCCATGAGAAACTCGCCGCCTCGGAAATCCTCTCGCCCACTGCGGACAAGAGCAATGGCGACTACCGATTGATCGATTTCAATGTGCGCGCCGAGCGCATGGGCTGGCTGCCGTCCTGTCCGCAACTGGAGACCAATCCGCTGGAGGTTACCAAGGCAGCGGAAGCGGTGGGAATGGATCCGGTGAAGTATGCGGTGGAACAGATGAAATCCGGTGCGCTGAAGTTCTCCTGCGAGGACCCGGACAATCCCAGGAACTTCCCGCGCAATATGTTTGTGTGGCGCTCCAACCTGCTGGGCTCCTCGGGCAAGGGCCACGAATACTTTCTCAAGTATCTGCTCGGCACCCAGAACGCGGTCATGGGGCCGGATCTGGGCGAACTGGGTGAAGCCAAACCGAGGGAAGTCGTGTGGCACGACAAGGGGGCGGAAGGCAAGCTCGACCTACTCGTCACCCTGGACTTTCGCATGTCCACCACCTGTCTGTATTCGGACATCGTGCTGCCCTCGGCCACCTGGTACGAGAAGGACGACCTCAATACCTCCGACATGCATCCCTTCATTCACCCCCTGTCCGAAGCGGTGCAGCCGCTGTGGGAGTCGAAGTCCGATTGGGAGATTTACAAGACCATCGCGAAGAAGTTCTCCGAACTGGCCGCCACACATCTGGGCACGCAGAAAGACCTGGTGCTCACCCCGCTGCTGCATGACACGCCGTCCGAGCTTGGCCAATCGCTGTCGGTGCGCGACTGGAAAAAGGGCGAAGTCGATCCGGTGCCAGGCAAGACCATGCCCAGCATGACGGTGGTGACGCGCGACTACGCCGACACCTACCGCAAGTTCACCGCCTTGGGTCCCTTGATGACCAAGATCGGTAACGGCGGCAAGGGCATCACCTGGAACACCGAATCGGAGGTCAAGCAGCTCGGGGAACTGAATTACACGGTGAGCGAAGACGGGGTGAGCAAGGGCTTGCCCAGGATCGAGTCGGCCATCGACGCGTGCGAAGTCATCCTGATGCTTGCGCCCGAAACCAACGGCCAGGTGGCGGTCAAGGCCTGGGAGGCGTTGTCGAAAATCACCGGACGCGATCACGTTCATCTGGCTGTTCCGCGCGAGGATGACAAGATCCGTTTCCGTGACATCGTGGCGCAGCCGCGCAAGATCATTTCCTCGCCGACGTGGTCGGGGCTGGAGTCGGAACATGTGTCCTACAACGCCTGCTACACCAACGTGCATGAGCTGATTCCCTGGCGCACCCTGACCGGCCGTCAGCAGTTCTACCAGGATCACAAGTGGATGCTGGATTTCGGTGAGGGTCTGTGCGTTTACAAGCCGCCGGTCGACACCAAGACGATCGCGCCGATGCTGGGCAAGAAACCCAATGGACATCACGAACTGGTGCTCAACTGGATCACGCCGCACCAGAAGTGGGGCATCCACAGCACTTATACGGACAATCTGAGGATGCTCACTTTGTCGCGCGGCGGGCCTCATGTCTGGGTCTCGGAGGTGGAAGCCAAGGAAGCGGGCCTGGTCGACAACGACTGGGTCGAGGTGTTCAACGTCAACGGCACGCTGACCGCCCGGGTGGTGGTCAGCCAGCGGGTGCCGCGCGGCATGTGCCTGATGTACCACGCGCAGGAAAAGATCGTGAACGTGCCGGGCGCTGAGACCAGCGGCTTCCGCGGCGGCATCCACAACTCGGTGACACGTACCATTACCAAGCCCACGCACATGATCGGCGGTTATGTGCAGCAGGCGTATGGATTCAACTACTACGGCACAGTGGGTTCCAACCGCGACGAGTACGTGATCGTGCGCAAGATGAAGAAAGTCGACTGGATGGAAGGTCCACTGGTAGAGCGCCAATGAACAGGCAAACCGGTTCCATGGTGGAAGATCTCCTCCCACCCTTGCCCGCGCCTCTTACCAGGGGCGGGCTTTTTTACAACGCGCAGGCGGACAGCGGTCCGTCTTGCTGGCAAGGAGTAAAGACATGAAAGTTCGCGCGCAGATCGCCATGGTGCTTAACCTGGACAAGTGCATCGGCTGTCATACCTGTTCGATAACCTGCAAGAACGTGTGGACCTCGCGCGAAGGCATGGAATATGTCTGGTTCAACAACGTTGAATCCAAGCCCGGCATCGGTTACCCCAAGCAGTGGGAAAACCAGGACGTGTGGAACGGCGGCTGGAAGCGCAAGCCCGACGGCGGCATCGAGCCGCGCCAGGGTAGCAAGTTGAAAATCCTGGCCAACATTTTCGGCAACCCCAACCTGCCCGAGATCGACGACTACTACGAGCCGTTCACCTACGACTACGAGCATCTGCAGAAGGCGCCGCTGTCGCAGACCCCGCCCACCGCCCGTCCCATCTCCGCAATCACCGGGGAGAAGATGGACAAGATTAATTGGGGCGCGAACTGGGAGGACGATCTCGGCGGAGAGTTTTCCTCGCGCGGGCGCGACAAGTGCTTCGACGAGGTGCAGAAGGAGATGTATTCAACCTTCGAGAATACTTTCCTCATGTACCTGCCCCGTCTGTGCGAGCATTGCCTCAACCCGACCTGCGTCGCGTCCTGCCCGTCGGGCTCGATCTACAAGCGCGAGGAAGACGGCATCGTGCTGGTGGACCAGGACAAGTGCCGCGGCTGGCGCATGTGCATCTCGGGCTGCCCGTACAAGAAGATCTATTACAACTGGAAGACCGGCAAGGCAGAGAAGTGCATCTTCTGCTATCCGCGCATCGAGGCGGGTCAGCCCACGGTGTGTTCCGAGACCTGCGTCGGCCGCATCCGTTATCTGGGCGTGATCCTGTATGATGCCGACCGCATCGCCGAAGCGGCGAGCGTGACGGACGAGAAGGAATTGTACGAGGCCCAGCTCAAGGTCTTTCTCGACCCCGAGGATCCCAAGGTAATCGCCGCCGCACGCGCCGAGGGCATCCCGGAAGGCTGGCTGGAAGCGGCGCGCCGCTCACCGGTGTACAAGATGGCGATCGACTGGAAGATCGCCTTTCCGCTGCACCCGGAGTACCGTACCCTGCCCATGGTCTGGTATGTGCCGCCGCTGTCACCCATCCAGGCCGCGGCCGAGTCCGGCAAGATGGGCATGAACGGCATCATTCCGGACACCCAGTCGTTGCGCATCCCGATTAAGTACCTGGCCAATCTGCTCACCGGCGGCAAGGAGCAGCCGGTCGTCACTGCGCTCGATCGGATGCTGGCGATGCGCGCCTACATGCGCGGCAAGTCGGTGGAAGGCGTTGGCAACACCGCGGCGCTGGAGCAGGTGGGCCTGTCTGTAGCCCAGGCCGATGAAATGTACCGCTACATGGCGATCGCCAACTACGAAGACCGCTTCGTCATCCCCAGCACCCATCGCGAAGAAACCATCAACACCTTCGAGGAAAAATCGAGCTGCGGCTTCACATTCGGCAATGGATGCTCGGACGGTGTTTCCAAGCCCAGCCTGTTTGGCAACCGCAAGAATGCCGTGCCAGTGGACCTGTCGCAATTGCGCAGCAAGAAGACCACCGGCTAAGGAGCGGATCACATGAAAACCTACAAGGTGCTATCCCTGCTGTTGAGCTACCCGGAGACCGGCTGGCTGGAAGTGCTGCCCGAAATGGAACGCGCACTGGTTGAGGAGGCGGATTTCAACGGCAATGCCGCAGCGGTGTTGGCCCCGCTTGTTTCCGTACTGCGCGAACTAAGCCTCATCGAACTGCAGGAAATCTATGTCGCGACTTTTGACCGCAATCCTTCCCATTCGCTGCATCTGTTCGAGCACATCCATGGCGAGTCGCGCGACCGCGGATCGGCCATGGTAAACCTGCTGGAGGAGTACTGGAAGCACGGTCTTGACGCGAGCGCGTCCGAGCTCCCGGATTACCTGCCGCTATTCCTCGAGTTTCTTTCCCTGCTGCCGGCTGAGGAGGCGGGCGGCTTGCTGGGTGATGCGGTGCACGTGATCGCGTCCGTCGGTCGCAAGCTGGACAAGAACGGCAGCCACTATGCGAACGTTTTTCGCGTGCTGGAAAGCCTGTCGCCGGTTGCCGCCCGCGAGCTTGCGGAGCCGCCGGTGCGCGACATGGACGAGGCGATGGAAATGTTCGGTCCCACCCTCGACGGAACGGAACCGCTGCTCAAGCCGGGGCCGCAGGTGGCGGTAGTGGCGATGCCCAAGTCACTTCGGGCTGGCGCTGCCGGCGTCGCAACACCCTGATACTAGGAGGATCTGAAAATGTCTTACCTGCACAATTTCCTGTTTGGGCTTTACCCTTACATCGCGCTGACCATATTCGTGCTTGGCAGCCTGATCCGTTTTGACAGAGAACAGTATTCGTGGAAGAGCGACTCAAGCCAGTTGCTGCGCAGCGCCCAGTTGCGGCTGGGCAGCAATCTGTTCCACATCGGCATTCTGTTCCTGTTCTTCGGCCATTTGGCCGGGCTGCTCACGCCGCACTGGTTGTATGAATCATTCGGGCTATCCACGCCCAACAAGCAGATGCTCGCCATCATTTCCGGCGGGCTGGCGGGTCTACTGTGTTTTGCCGGGGTGGCCATACTCCTGCACCGGCGCTTGACCGAGCCGCGCATCCGCGCCACCAGCAAGCCGATGGACATCTTCATCATGCTGTGGATTCTCGCCACGCTGCTCCTGGGCCTGGTGAGCATCCTGTTCTCCCTGCAGCACAGCGAGGGAGGCGTGATGCTCCTGCTCGCAGGCTGGGCGCAGCACATTGTGACCTTTCGGGGGGGCGCCGCCGATTTTCTGGTAGGCGTGCCGGTCATCTACAAGATCCACCTGCTGTTCGGCATGACCCTGTTCGTGCTGTTCCCGTTCTCGCGCCTGGTACACGTGTGGAGCGGTTTTGCGTCGGTGGCGTATGTCGCGCGTCCGTGGCAAATTGTCCGCCCACGCGGATAACAGAGAGGAAACTGAAATGACTCATGTTGTCATCATCGGTGCCGGCATCGCAGGCGTCCCGGCAGCCTATGCAATCAAGGCACAGCTCGGCGCCAAGGAAAAGGTGACCGTCGTCTCCGATCAAGACTATTTTCACTTCGTGCCGTCCAACCCCTGGGTGGCCATGGGTTGGCGGAACCGGTCCGACATTGCGTTTCCGATCGAACCCTATCTCCGCGAGCGCGGCATCGAGTTCATCGCCAGCGGGGTAAAGTCCATCCAGCCCAGCGATAACAAGATCAGCCTGGAAAACGGGGCGAGTCTGTCCTACAGCTATCTGCTGATCGCGTCGGGCGCAGAGGGCGCATTCGACGAGATCCCCGGACTTGCCGCATACACCCAGGCGGTGATCCATGTCGACCAAGCGGAGCGGGCGCACGCCGCCTACCGAGAGTTCGTCAAGCATCCCGGGCCCATCGTTGTGGGTGCGGCGCAGGGATCGAGCATTCTCGGGCCGGTTTATGAATACGCCTTTTTGGTCGATGCGGATCTCAAGCGTCGCAATATCCGCGGCCGCGTTCCCATTACGCTGGTGACACCCGAACCCTGGCCGGGTCATTTGGGGCTGGGGGCCGGAGCAGTGAGCCGCGATGCGGTGGCGGCGGCGCTCGCCGACACCCGCATTAACGTTATCTGCAATGCCCGCACTTTGCGGGTCGAGGCAAATATGATACATGTCGCCGAACATAATCCTGACGGCAGCGAGAAGGAAGTGCATTCACTGCCGTTCGCCTATTCGGTGTATTGGCCCGCGTTTCGTGGTGTTTCCGGGGTGCGTACCACTCCCGGCCTGGTCAACGAGCGTGGCCTTGTCAGGGTGGATGAATATCTGAGGAGCCCTGCGCAACCGAATATTTTTGCCGTAGGCGTATGCGTGGCTCACTCTGTCGTGGACCGGACGCCGCTTCCCGTTGGCGCGCCGGATTCCGTGTATTCGATCCAGAAAGAGGTCGAGACGGCAGTTAACAACATCCTGGCGAGTATGCGTGGGCAAGCGCTGGAAAGTAGTGTCCCGCAGCGCGCCAAGTGGCTTTCCGACATGGGTGACACAGGAGCTGCCTACTTGTCGGAGCCGCAGGTACCCCTGCGTGACATTAACTGGATGCGCCAGGGCCGCTGGGTACACCTGGCTAAAGTGGATTTCGAGAAATACTTCGTCAACCGGGTGCGGCTGATGCCGACAGGGCAGACGCCCTCGATCGGCTCGCGGATCGCCGGCGTAATGAGCCGGCTGCTGGCGGAACGGAAAGAAGGGGGAGGGCAGGCTCCTGCTGTACCTGCCTCTGCAGGCGCGAAGCCGCTGGAAGTTCAATTGGCGCGCGATCCCTCTTTCGAGTTGCGGGCGCTGGCCAAATCGGTGGGACGCGATCCCAGGGAACTGGCCGCAGAGCTGCTGGCGGCGGCATTGACCGATGCCAAGTCCTATCTGAGCGAGGCCGCAGTGGATGCCCTGGAGTTTTCTCGGCGTGAACTGCTGGTCGAGGATCTGCCGGAACACCAGCCGGGCGTGGAGTTTCACGGTGGCGGGACCTGATGCGCTCACGCGAGGCGTCGACTGTAGGTGGCGCACAAATGATGATTGAACTGAAACGAATCGTTTGGCTCCTGACTGAATTGCCGCGGCGGCTGCGCTGCTTCAACGCCTCTACCAGAAGCCATCAGGAATGTCATTGCGGGCGCAGGGCCGCAATCCTGACGGTCGTCGCGCGGCCGTCGGGCCGGGCTGATGCACTGGTCTTCAGGCCGTGGGGTTCTTCTTCAGTATTGGATTGGAATGCCAATTCACGTGTGAGCGTGGACCTATGGCCGTGATCAGGATCGAGGATCCCCGCCCCCGCGTGGGGCCGCCCAAGGGGTTCGCCCTGTTTGCCCTGGGCTTCCGTCCACTGTTTCTTGGCGCGGGCCTGTCCGCAGTCCTGCTGATGGCGCTGTGGCTGGTGCTCTTCCGCGATGGCGCGCAATTCGGTCTGCCTTATCCACCCGTGCTGTGGCACGCGCACGAAATGATCTTCGGTTTCAGCGGCGCAGTCATTGCCGGATTTCTGCTTACCGCGGTGCAGAACTGGACCCAGATCCGCACCGTTCATGGCGCTCCGCTGGTTGTTTTGTCTGCGCTCTGGCTGGTTGCCCGCTTCATGCCTTTCATTCCAGGCGTGCCCAAGCAATTGGCTGCGTTGCCGGACGTGTTGTTCTTTCCCGCCGTGATGATCGCCATCGCTCGCCCCATTGTGCGCATAAGACAGGTGCGCAATTACGCATTTCCACTGATGCTCGCCATGTTGACCGCGGCGAATGTGCTGGTACAGGGGGAAATGCTGGGCTGGATGCGCGGCACCGCCCGGCTGGGCATCACTCTCGCGGTATACATGATCGTGCTGATGATCGTGGTGATGGGCGGCCGGGTCATTCCCAGCTTCACCGACAACAAACTGCGCACCCAGGCCA
>DASQBT010000114.1:0-4858 GCA_035635075.1 Thiobacillaceae bacterium
ATGCCCTGCTCCCGTTCGGTGAAGCGCCGGGCAATTGTTCCGGCCTACTAGCGGCCACGCAGAAGGTTGACCACAAACGAAGCAATTGCGAGCACCAAAAAGACCAGAAAAAGAATCTTCGCGATGTCGGCCGCACCCGCCGCCAGTCCGGTGAAACCCAATACGGCGGCGATGAGGGCGATGATAAAAAATACCAGCGCGTAGTGCAACATAGACGTCCTCCTTTAATAAATTGGCCGATGCGCAGCCAAGCAAGGGCGGCTGCGGACAAGGCTGGATCGTATTCGCATTCTAGGCTTTGGCTACTACACTGCCGTCGGCTCGCGCCGATATGTTTGTCGGATTTCGCTGACAGGCGGGCGGTGATGCACCAGCGCCAGTGGGAATTCCTCACGTTGGGCCGCCATGTTCCTTGTTTATGGTTTAGGTATATGCTCTGGATCTCCATCAATGAAGATGGATTTCTTGTTCGGGAAGGAGACTATAAATGCAGCTTAAGACACGAATGAATGGCGGCAAATCCTCACTCCAAGAGGTGGCAGATGCCTGGAAGAAAGAAGACCATAGCTATCCCTGGAGCAAATTGGAGTCAGACAGGTGGACGGTTGAGTTTGTGAAAGGGCTACGGGAGTTGCGATTGCATGAGAAGGAGCCTGTCCCGGACCCACGGAATATTCATGGGAACTAGAATCGACAAAAGGATTTAGTTTCCCGACCGCTCCCACCCTCCTGTGGTGTCAGTCGATGGCCCTCAGGAGGTTTCGCGCCTCGGGATGCTCCAAAATGCGGTCCCTTAAACTGGTACCGCTGGTGCGCACATCGAGCCGAGGGAGCGATGGTTAAACGGGTGTTCGAGCTTGGCGCATCGATCTGCCCAGAACGTGTCGTGCAGCGAGAACGACACCTCGGCGCCAGCGCGCGTTGGATAATCGGAACGTCATAAGTGCGCTACGCGAAGCGCCTTCGCGAGAATACTATGGGACCTCGTTGCCTCCTGGGAGATTCAATGATGAGAGGATTCATGCGAAGATTGTTGACCGTGGCGATGTCAGGGCTGGCGCTGGTTATCGCCGGGTGTGGTGGTGGGGGCGGCGGCTCGTCTGCCACCGAACGCCCCTCAATAGTCGTGCCCCCGCTTGCGCTTCCAGGGCCCAATGCCGTGGCATGCAGCAATGTTGCACAGGATTTCAGCCGAGTAGCCCCAGGCGAGGACGCTCGGGCCTACTGGGACGGCTCGCCTTCGGCAAATGGCGCGCCACAGTATGTGACCGATCTGCTCACTGAGCCGGCGAACACGCTTTCAGTCACAGTGACGGCGCCGAACGACACCAACCTTTACGGGGGATCTGCCGGGAAGCAGGTTTTGTTCGTGCTGCTCGCCTGCTATCCGACCGTCGCGAACAATCCGCGCGCCGATTATCCGCTGCCAACCGGTAGTTTCGTACCGCACATGCAAACGGGCGCGGATGTGCCGCTCTTCGCCGACGCCACGGCTCGTTATCCGTTGCTCGTGTTTTCGCATGGTTTGAACAGCAGCCCACTCTCCAACGACGATATTGCGGCGATGTCCGTGTTTGCCAGCTACGGATATATCGTCGTGGCTCCGTTTCACGGCGATCCGCGCTTTTCCAACCTCAAAGTGAACGACCTCAGTGATGCCGTCACGGTCTTGGCGCATCTGAGCGATTTCAACGCGCTACAGGCAATGCGACCATTATCGATGTCGGCCGCCATTGACCTCATGCTTAGCGATCCGCAATGGCACGACCACGTCGACGCAACACGGATCGGAGGATTTGGAGCAAGCATGGGTGGCGAGACGCTGATGTTGATGGGCGGCGCCGGATTGACGACGTCGTTCGGATTATCGCGGACCCAGGTAACTGTCGATCCGCGTCTCAAGGCGGCAGTGGGGTACGTGCCGTATTTCGGGCAGCCATTCCTGCCGGCGTTCGGGAGCGACCAGCACGGCCTCGACGGCGTCACGCTCTCCTATCTCGCCATCAGCGGAACGGCGGATACGACAGCCCCGATCATCATGACGCGGCAAGGCTTGGTGCGGCTCGCCGGGACGCGCGAACTCGTTTCGCTGGTCGGCGTGAAACACGGGTTCGATGTCGCATCAACCAACGACATATTCACCTGGGCGCTTACCTTTCTTGACGCAGAGGTTCGAGGCAATCCCGCCGCACGCCAACAGTTGTCGACGATGGCGAGCGTTGCCGGTGGGGGTGATGATCGCGTAGTGATTCCCTATAACGGACTCGGTTCCTTTTAGGGAAGGGTGGAATGGTGGGGGTAAGGAGAAGCATCAGGAATGTGAACGGACCATCAAACGGCCAAGAATCAGACAAGGTTTGGCGATGTCGTGACGACCAGAGGCGTCGTCAGCACAGACAAGGATTTCGGTGCCGGCTATGCGTATAAGGTGCTTATCGAGGAGTCTACGTTGCAGCCCTGATCAAATTCAATTCGCCATCTTTCACTTCCCTACGGCTGCCGGGGCCCGCGTGCCCATCGCCAGCCAGATCTTGATAAGCTCGTAAACGATCACCGTGGCGTAGCTCACCGCCATCCAGACCAGGGGCTCTTCGACGGGCAGATCGGACCAGGCGCAGATATTGAGGCCGATCATGGCCTGCGGCCGGAATCCCCACCAACCGTACGGCAACGCCAAGGTTACCTCCCATAGCAGGCTGATGAATAGCATGAGGAAGAAGGTGAAGCTGAACGCGCGCCAGTTCACGAACGGTCTGGCAGTGTGGAAGAAGCCTGCCGAGGGCACCAGAGCCCCCAGCGTGAGGTAGGTGAAATACCAAGGAAAACCCTCTGGCGAGGCTGAGAAGAGCCGCTTGTAGACGGCTGCAGCAGCGATCAGCACGACTCCGAACAGCGCGGAAGGATAGTGGAAGCGCACGATGCGCACAATGCCGCGCGCCGCTTCTCGATAGTCGGCCACATTGTAGGCGCTCATCCAGTACTCGTCGGCCCAAATGTAGCTCATCAGTGCCGCCATGAACCCAGTGAGGTAGAACACGAACTCCTCGATCGGAACCGTCCCGCCTATGGCCGGGACGCCAAGCCCGACGGTTGCGCCGTGGTTGGGAAAAACAAAGAAGGCGTTGCCAAAGGCCAGGTCGAGAAAGAAGCCCAGCGGCACCAGGACTGCAAGGGTTCGCCAGAACGCTCGGCGTGGAAAGTGCAGTTCCGGGCGACGGGCAAACCATCCGCCCAAGACGGCCACCGGCACGATAAACAACAGGAGGCTCCAGGTGTAGCCGTATGGGGTGGGGTTGTCCGAAGCGATTCTCAACACGCCCGGATGCTCGACGCTGCTGAGGGTAAGCGCTGCCGGCACGATCAGCATGGCGGCAAGGAGGCACAGCACCCAGAATGCCTGTCTGGAGCGCCTTCGCGGCGGCCCACCGCCCTCGTGTCCTGCTTCATTCGCCATGTCGCAAACCCTTCCTGACCTGAAGTATTAAGCGCATCTGCCAGCGGATGGTGATTGGGGCCACCAGCCGCAACGCTGTATGCTAGCCAGGATGTTTTTAGGGAGCAATCTTAATGGTGCGTGAGCCGGCGCGACTACGCGAAGATGCACTTGGCGTTGGTGAATCCATCGTCATAGGGGCTAGCAGGCACGGCACCGGCACTCAGCATTGCGGTGACGACGGCAACGCTCATGGCAGCGGTTGGAAAGCTGGTCCAATACTCGGTTTCTTCGCAGGCTGGGCAGTCCTGGTGGCCTCGGCAGTCTCGGGAACGATCCCGGCAGCCACCGTGACGCTCAGGCTTGCTGCGGCCTGCCTTGGCGGGCGACTCAGGGTGGGTATAACCTTCCTTGCCGCCGGCTGGTTGCTGGCAGCTAATGCAACCATCGTCAAGGGCATCAAACCGAGAAGCTATGCCCATGAACAAAACCGACCAGGCAGGCACAAAGCCCCAGCGGAGATTGACAACGAAAAAGCAGATATTGAACGCCGGCCCAGAGAATCGATGACGGGACCACGCGTCATCCGCGATCGGCATGGCGTGTGGAGACGAAGAACGATTGATTCGGTAACCGATGTGCGCCCCCTTTGAAGGGCAGCTCAGTCGGTTGGCATCAGTTGCGATTAAGATCAAGTTACTTTTTGCAAACCCACCCGGCGTCCGCGTGGGTCAAGTCCAGCTTGCCGCGTCCGCCACGCCCGCGTAAGCGGCCGGTGCGGCCAGCAGCATCAGGGCAATCACGGCAAATCGGACAAGGTGCATCTGATTTCCTTTAACGTGCGTAAGGAATGCATGGAGCCGCCGACCAAGTGATGAACCGGCCGAATTCTTCAGCGTTGGAGCGGAGAATCTGCGGCAGGTTCATGAAGTCGGACCATTTGCTTTTTTTATAGATCAGCCCAAACCAGGATTCCGCTCGTATTCCGTGTCGGTGTCATGGTTTATCCGTCTGGAGCTTGGTCTATAGAAAGATGATGAGGCTTCATGGGGAGAGAGGGGGACGACAGCTAACACAATGTCTCCACCAAGTGGGCTGACAAACAGTCTGCTTGTTCAATCAATCAATTTGGAGGTTCATATCATGCACATCATCAAACTAAGCGCCATGACGGCAACCGTTCTCGCCGCGATTGCTTTCGCGCCGCAATTCACTGCCGCCGCAGATCTGCAGCCCGGCAAAGGCTGGGATTCGTTCCAGGCCCGCGATGGCCAGTCGGTGTCCAGCGATTCCTATCTGGGCACCTCGATGGGGTCGGCGCCCGGCCAGGGCTACGATACCAACCACGCAAGAGATGGTGCACCCATTGAAGGGGGCTACCAGGGCACCTCGATGGGTTCCGCAGGCCAGGGTTACGATACCTTC
>DASQBT010000115.1:0-2033 GCA_035635075.1 Thiobacillaceae bacterium
CTGGGCCTGGAACTGCATCAGCCGGATCCTGACCGCTGGGTAGCGATCCTGCCCAATCCCGCGCCAGGCCAGGCGCCGTACCAACTTCAATATTGGGGTTTGGAGAGCAAGGGATACTGCTGGCGAATTCGATAGGCGGGAATCTACGCCGCTCCCGCCGTAGGCGCCAAGGAGGCGAAGGCGGATCGTCTGGTTTTGGCGAAGGGACGTTCGTTCAGCCACGCGTCCAAGCGCACAACGTTGATAGCGATGGCGGTAAAAACGTGCTGAAGTTGGGTCTTGGGCAAGCCCCGATAGCGGCATCGGCGCAGACCGAAGGCACGGACGGCCTGAGACAAAGTGCCCTCGACCCCGGCCCGTTTGCCGTACTGAGCGCGCCAGGCTTCCGTTTCTTGCCGACCGCGAACGTTCTGCAAGGCTTCATGCAGCGGGCGCGGGCGCAACGTGAGTTCGCGTGGGTCGGCCTTGGCGCGGGTGCAGAGGGGACGGCTCAGACAGGCGGCACAGGTTGGGCGATGAAAGCCGATGTGGATGGTGGCATTACCCCATTTATCACGGGTCGGTGTCCAATCTACGCTGCGCTGGCCTGTCGGGCAGGTCACCTGGCAGGCTTCCCAGTCAATGACGAAGGCGGACACATCAAAGCCCTGGCCCGCCTTGGCTTGCCAACTGACATCCGGGCGCACGGGACCGAGCAATTCGATGCCATGCTGGGTCTGGCTGGTAACCAGTAGATCAGCATCGACGTAACCGGCGTCGGCCAGGTGGGTGGTAGGGGTTAAGCCTTTGTCCGCCAAGGCTTGATGGATCGGCGCTGTCAGGTCGCTGTCGGTGATCGGCGCCGGAGTGGTCTCGACATGAACGAGCAGATGGGGCGCGTCGCTGTCGCAGGTCTCGGTGACGTGGACTTTGTAGCCGGTCCAGGTCGTGCTGCGTTTGTTGCCGTAGCGGGCGTCGGTATCATAAGGGCTGTCGAAACGCGTTCTGACGGGCGGCAGGTCGGCGGCTTTGCGCCAGCGGACGACGTCATCCTCGAGGAAGAATTGATGCACCCAGGCTTGACGCAGCGTCTCCACAGCCGGCAATTCGCGCAGCCAGGTGGGCGCTGTCGGTTCGTAAACCGCCGCCAGAAGCGCGTGACCATCCGTTCCAATTTGTTCACCCAAGGCGGTGCGTGCTGCTTCGCCCTTGGGTAAGCGGTATTCCTCGATCCGGATCGCGTAACGCTCGAACCAAGCCGGTGCCGCGACGCTGGCAAGCCAGTCAGGCGCTGCCGTGGCCAGACTGTTTAGGGCCGCGCGCAAGGTCTCGCCCACGCTCTCCAGCCGGTTGAGGGTGCGGATCGCGGCCAGAACGTGGGTGGAATCCGTGCGCTGCTGCCCACGGGCCTTCAACAGACCGCGCTCCTGGAACCGTGACAGCATCGCTTCCAACAGGCGTGGCCCGGCCTCACCGTCAACGAGACGGGTGCGGAACTCGCACAGCACCGACGCATCGCCGCCAGGATCCGTGAGTTCCAGGCTCAAGGCGTATTTCCAGTCGATCCGGGCACGAACCGCCTCGGCGGCCTGACGGTCGGACAGTCCTTCGACAAATTGCATCACCGTGATCAAGGCCAGACGCCAAGGACTTTCCGCCGGTTGGCCGCGGCTTGGAAACCAGGGCGCAAACAGGGGATCCTCGAAGAGAGTGCCGATTTCATCGCGTAGCCGAAGGTAAAGGTTACCTTTGGGAAAGGCGGCCCGAGCCACACGCTGGGTTTCTTCGGGAATGGGAGCAATCGCTTGAGGCTGGAGCGACATGGCTATCCTGTGCAAATCAAGGGTGGGAATGGACTCTAAAGTCTACCAGGTACCACTGTTTGACTGGCACCCTATCACGACTTCAGAGGGGGCAAGATCCCGCACCCAGCCGGGGCTTCCTGGGAGCCAGAATCGAATTCGCCAGCAGTATCCGCAGTGGAGCAGAAACTGCCCTAAGAGCGTGTTTGAAAAATCGGTTTCATGAAACTCAGGTCAAAGGTAATTTGGCTT
>DASQBT010000116.1:0-7514 GCA_035635075.1 Thiobacillaceae bacterium
CTGACTCCTGACATCCATCCCGATGAACCACTGCCGGGTGGCGCGAAAAATGACGGGTGTCTTGTGGCGCCAGCAATGCGGATAGCTGTGGCGCACCTTTTCGTGGCTCAGCAGCCGGCCATTCTTTTCCAGCAGTTCGACGATGAGCGGGTTGGCTTCCCAGATGCTCTTGCCGCCCACGTCCGGCACCGAAGCATAGAAACGGCCATCGTCCCCCACCGGGTTATCGACTTTCAAGCCGTAACGATTGCCGATCACATAGTCTTCCAGTCCGTGGCCGGGAGCTATATGAACCAAACCGGTGCCCGCCTCCAGCGTGACGTGCTCGCCGCTGATAATCGGCACTTGGCGATCCTGGAACGGATGCTGGAGCATCAGGCCTTCAAGCGCCTGCCCCTTTACTTGCCCGACCACTTCCGCTGCATCGATGCCGTAGCGTTTGAGTGCGGCCTCCGCCAGTTCCCTGGCCAGGATCAGGATGCCGCGCGGGGTCATGATCAGATCGTAATCAAATTCCGGCTGTACCGCGACGGCCTGGTTGGCGGGCAGGGTCCACGGGGTGGTGGTCCAGATGACGGCATGCACCGGGACATTGGGCGCAGCAAAATTGAGGCGCCGAGCCAGTTCGCCGCTGTCGGCCAGGGCAAACGCCACATCGATGGCCGGGGAGGTCTTGTCCTCGTATTCGACTTCCGCTTCGGCCAGCGCGGAGCCGCAGTCCACGCACCAGTGCACCGGCTTGGCGCCCTGGTGAAGAAATCCGGCGGCGTGAATCAGCGCGAGTTGGCGGATGATATTGGCCTCGAATGCGTAGTCCATGGTGCGATACGGATGGTCCCAATCGCCCAGCACGCCCAATCGGATGAAGTCTGCCTTCTGCCGTTCGATCTGCGCGCCGGCATAGGCACGGCAGGTCTCGCGGAATTCGGCCGGAGCCAGATTCTTGCCATGCTGTTTTTCCACCTGCAACTCGATGGGCAGGCCGTGGCAGTCCCAGCCCGGTACATAGGGTGCATCGAAGCCCGCCAGGGTCTTGGCCTTGACGACGATGTCCTTGAGTATCTTGTTGACCGCATGGCCGATGTGAATATCACCATTGGCGTAGGGCGGGCCATCATGCAGGATGAACTTGGGGCGCCCCGCAGACCGCTCGCGCACGCGCTCGTAGCGCCTGTTCTCCTGCCAGGACCGAACCCAGCCGGGTTCGCGCTTGGCGAGGTCACCCCGCATGGGGAAGGGGGTGTCAGGCAGGTTCAGGGTGTTCTTGTAATCAGCCATGTCGGGTAGCAAAAAAAGATTTGGCGTCGGTGACGTCAAGCTTGATCTGGGCAACGAGGCTGGGAAGGTCCGGGTATTTTTCTTCGTCGCGCAGTTTCTTCAGAAAATCCACGCGCAGGCGCTGGCCATACAGATCGCGATCCAGATCGAAGATGAAGGCTTCCAAAGTGGGCCGGCCATTGACGTGCACCGTGGGTCGCACCCCAAGGCTGGCCACGCCCCGCAGCGGGGTGCTGGCTATGCCCCACACTTCCACCACGTAGATGCCGCTGAGTGGAGGGCGATTGTGGCGCAACTGGATATTGGCGGTGGGAAAGCCGATGCTGCGGCCCAGTTTGTTGCCGTGAAAAAGCCGCCCTGTAATGCTGTATGGCCGCCCCAGCAACCGGGCCGCCTTATCCATGTCGCCTTCGGCCAGGGCCTCGCGTACGGCGGTGCTGGAGGAGCGAACCCCTTCAACCGTAACGGTGGGCAGGAATTCGGCCACGAAGCCTTGCTCTTCGCCGGCAGCCTTGAGAAGGGCAAAATCGCCGGCGCGTTTCGCGCCAAAACGGAAGTCATCGCCGACCAGCACCCAGCGTGCGCCGAGGGTCTTGACCAGGGCACGATCGATGAAGGCGTGCGGCGAAAGCGCGGCAAAGGCCTGGTTGAAACGGAACACATGCAGGCGGTCCAGGCCGCTTACCTGGAGCAGCTCGGCCTTTTCGCGCAGGCTGGTGAGGCGCGCCGGGGCCTGGGCGGGGCTGAAGAACTCCCGCGGATGGGGCTCGAAGGTCAGCACGCAGGTAGGCAGTTTGCGCGCGGTCGCTTCAGCCTTGAGCCTTTCCAGCATGGCCAAATGCCCAAGGTGCAGGCCATCGAAATTGCCGATGGTCAGCGCGCAAGGGCCGTCGGGTGAGGTGAAACCGTGAGTGATCTGCATCGGGCCAGGGACTTTGCGTCCGCTACAAGCGCTGAGATGCGCCTGATCCGGACTCGAAAGCTTGAATTTTAGCGGCTTTTGCTCAGGGCCTGTTAACGCTGTCAGGCAGCCTTGCGGGAGAACTGACGCGGTCGGATGCCGCCCATCCACAAGGCGAGAAAATAAACGCTGGCGCCGAGCATGACCAAGCCCATCAGGTAAGCCACCCGGCTGTGAAACCGGCTGTGCAGCCAGAAATCTTCATTTCCTCCGGCAAGGTAGAGGGCCAAGCTCATCGCACCCACCGCCAAGGTCACTCTGAGAATGAAGGCCCACCAGCCGGGCTGAGGGAAAAAAACTTGATGCTTGCGCAGCAGGCGAAGCAGGATGCTTGCATTCAGACAGGCACCCAGTCCAATGGACAAGGCCAGTCCGGCGTGTTTGAGGGGACCGATGAACGCCAGGTTCATGACCTGGGTGGCAACCAGGGTGAGGATGGCGACCTTGACCGGGGTGCGAATGTTTTGCCGGGCGTAAAAACCCGGCGCGAGGACCTTGACCAGGATCAACCCCAGCAAACCAACCGAGTAAGCCATCAGGGCCTGTCGGGTCATCCATAGATCATGGGCCGTGAACTGGCCATAGAAAAACAGGGTGGAAATCAGCGGCACCGCCAGCACGGCCAAGGCGGCGGCGGCGGGCAGGGCGAGCAGAAGCGTTAGCCGCAAACCCCAGTCGAGCAAGCGGGAATATTCCTGAGGGGACTTGTCTGTGTAGTGTTTGGACAGACTGGGCAGCAGGATGGTGCCAAGCGCGACGCCCAGCATGCCGGTGGGAAATTCCATCAGCCGGTCCGCGTAGTACAGCCAGGAAACGCTGCCGGTGCCCAGGAAAGACGCAAATATGGTGTTGATGAGCAGACTGATCTGGGCCACGGAAACACCGAGGGTGGCCGGCCCCATGAGCGTCAGTATGCGCCGCACCCCGGGGTCGGAGTGGTCCAGAGTCGGCTTGGGCAGCATGCCGATCCTGAGCAGGGCCGGAATCTGCAGGCCCAGTTGCAGCGCGCCGCCCAAAAGCACGCCCCAGGCCAGAGCCAGCACCGGCGGGTTGAAATGGGGCGCCAGTACGGTGGCGGCAACAATCATCGCCACATTCAACAACACCGGCGTGAAGGCGGGGATGGAAAAGCGGCTCCACGTGTTAAGTATGCCGGCGGACAGCGCAACCAGGGAGATAAAGCAAATGTACGGGAAAGTGATGCGGGTCAGCAGCACGGTAGCATCAAATTTTGCTGGTTGCTCGGCGAACCCGGGCGCGCTGATGTAGACCAGGGCCGGCGCGCCGAGTACGCCCAACAAGGCAATCGCGATCAGCGCGAGGCTTAATATTGATGCGACCTGACTTGCCAGACGGCGAGTCGCGTCTTCGCCTTTCTTATTTCTATACTCCGCCAGGATGGGAACAAAGGCCTGGGAAAAAGCCCCTTCGGCGAACAGACGGCGCAACAAGTTGGGAAGCTTGAACGCGACAAAGAACGCATCCGTATAAAGTCCGGCGCCGAAGATTCGGGCGACCAAGGTGTCGCGGATGAATCCGGAAATGCGCGAAAGCAGGGTGAAGCTGCTTATTGTGGCGAGGGCTTTGAGTAGATTCATAGAGATGGCGAATTCTGGCCGCGCTTGCGCGCGGTTGCAAGCAAAGCTTGCGCAGCACCGATCGTTTCCCCTATAATTTCACGCTTTGCCGGATTCGGCAGCGACAGATTTGAGGAGTCAGCTTTATGGCTAATACCGTTCAGGCCCGCAAGCGTGCGCGTCAGGCCATTGCAGCACGTGCCCAAAACATGGCGCAGCGTTCTGAGCTGCGCACCGCCATCAAGAAGGTAAGTGCCGCTGTGCAGGCAGGCGACAAGGCCGCGGCTGCAACGGTGTTCCGTTCTTCCATGAGCGTGATCGACCGGATTGCCGACAAGAAGATCATTCACAAGAACAAGGCTGCCCGCCACAAGAGCCGTCTCGCGCATGCGATCAAGGCCATGGCTTGAGTCTGCAAGCCTGCTCAAACAACAAACGCCGCTGATGCGGCGTTTTTCTTGTGGACCCGGCAGCGGTCAGGCGTTTTTCTTGGGTGCCGCCTGCTGCATAGCGGGTGCGTCGCCATCTTCCAGCATCAGGTCATTTTCGCGGCCGAAACCAAGCACGAAGTTGTAAGCCCGTTCGTCCAGCTCCTTCAGCCGCTTGCTTACGATGACGCACCGTATGCCATCGATCGTGGTGGGCCTTACACAGGGTGAGTAACCGAGCCGGTTGTCTTCATCAAACGTCGACAGGATGCCCGCCAGGCGTTCCGCCCAGTCACTCGGGCGAAAGGTCTTTCCGCTGGTAGTTACTCCCCGAATGATGAGCTCGTTGGGTTTGGCGATTGACATGTGCTGTGGCCTGATTTTTGCGGATTCTAACATGGTCGCGCAACATGTTCCGAAGTCCAGCGCCGTACCCAGGTTCGTGCCGCGATTTGCAAAAGCTTCTGATTCGGTTAATATCTGCGGCGCCATTCCCGACCAAATTCCTCAACTATCCCAGGAGGCAAGCAAAATGAAAAATCCCCTCGACTCCCTTTGGGGCACTGTAATCTCGGGCCTGATACTCACGGCCGTTCTATACGTCGTTGTCAAAAACTTTCTGGCTTGAGAAAAAGGGAGAACATTGATGGAAATGGATATCGTTCCCGCACTGGCGCGCTGGATTCACTTCATGGCTGGCGTGATGTGGATCGGTTTGCTGTATTATTTTAATTTTGTGCAAGTGGCTGCGCTCAAGGCCGCGGCTGCAGATGGGACCGGGGCAGGCATCACCAAGCACGTGGCCCCACGCGCTTTGCTGTTTTTTCGCTGGGCTGCAGTCGTTACATGGCTTGCGGGCGCGGCTCTGTTGGGTAATCAGTTCGGCAACGCTTTCACGCTTTCGAACGGCATGGCAGGAATCGGTGTTGGCGCCTGGCTCGGAACCATCATGTTGTTTAACGTTTGGGTGTTCATCTGGCCGAATCAGAAGAAGATTCTCGGCATCGTGCAGGCCAGTGATGACGAGAAGAACAAGGCGCGTCGGGTGGCCTTCCTGGCGTCCCGGACCAACACCATGCTGTCCATTCCCATGCTGTTTTTCATGGCTGGGGGCTGGTCGCACAGGGCGATTTTCGGCCTATAATTAAATGAGTTGATTTATGCACACGGCGGCTTGGGCCGCCGTGTTTATTTTCAGGCAGCCCTATGACCGATCATTTGATGACTACTTACGCCCGTCAGCCCCTGGCTTTCGTCCGGGGGGAGGGCGCGTATCTGTGGGATGAATCCGGCAAGCGCTATCTGGACGGCGTGGCTGGGGTGGCGGTGAATACCCTGGGACATGGCCATCCCGCCCTGGTCAAGGCAATCAGCGAGCAGGCCGCTACGCTGATTCATTCGTCCAACCTGTACCGGGTTCTGCGGCAGGAGCAACTGGCCGATCGGCTGTGCGAGATTTCTGGCATGGATCGCGCGTTCTTCTGCAACTCGGGCTGCGAGGCCAATGAGGCGGCCATCAAGCTGGCCAGGCTGTATGGTCACAGCAAGGGGGTTGCCAATCCCACCATCATCGTGATGGAGAAGTCTTTCCATGGCCGCACGATGGCGACCCTCTCGGCCACCGGCAGCCGCAAGATACAGGCAGGATTTGAACCTCTGTTGGTCGGTTTTGCCCGGGTTCCGTTCAATGACGCCCAGGCCGTCCGCCAAGTGGCTCAGCACAACCAGGAAGTCGTCGCCATCCTCGTGGAACCGGTGCAAGGGGAGGGGGGAATCAATACCGCGGCTGCCGATTACCTGGTCGAATTGCGAAAGATTGGTGACGAATTCGGCCTGCTGTTGATCCTGGATGAAGTCCAGACCGGCATGGGCCGCACCGGGCAGTGGTTTGCCTTTCAACACACCGAAATCATGCCTGACGTGATGACCTTGGCCAAAGGCCTGGGTTCAGGCGTCCCGATCGGGGCCTGCTTGGCAAGAGGTGCGGCCGCCGAGGTGTTCAAGCCAGGCAACCATGGTTCCACCTTCGGCGGTAATCCGCTCGCCTGCACCGCGGCGCTGGCCACGCTGGACGCCATCACGAGGGAAGACCTGCGCGCCAATGCGATACGGATTGGCCAGCGAATCACGGACGGGTTGCGCGCGCGGTTGGCTGCTGTGGCTGGCGTGGTGGAGATTCGCAGCCAGGGCTTGCTGATCGGAGTGGAACTGGACCGTCCCTGCGGTGAACTGGTGGCGCAGGCAAGGGATTGCGGTCTACTGATCAACGTGACCGCCGATAACGTGGTGCGGCTGCTGCCCCCGCTGATTCTGAAGGAGGCCCAGGCGGACGAGATGGTCTCCGTACTGGCAGAGCTGATACCCGCATTTCTTCGGCAGGTGGGGTAAGTCTTGCTCAAACACTTCCTCCAGTTCAGAGACCTCGATCGCCAAGAGTACGAGTACCTCTTTCAGAGGGCGGCTATCGTCAAGAGCCGGTTCAAGGCCTACGAGAAATACCATCCTCTGGCGGACCGTACCCTGGCGATGATTTTCGAGAAGAGTTCCACACGCACTCGCCTGTCTTTCGAAGCCGGCATGCATCAACTGGGAGGCGCTGCGATCTATCTCAACACCCGGGACACCCAGCTTGGGCGCGGCGAGCCGGTTGAGGATGCGGCCGAAGTGATTTCGCGCATGGTGGACATCGTGATGATCCGGACCTTCGAGCAGGACATCATCGAACGCTTTGCGAGCCATTCCCGGGTGCCGGTGATCAATGGACTGACCAACGAATACCACCCCTGCCAGGTGCTCGCAGACATTTTCACCTTTATCGAGCACCGCGGCGATATCCGGGGCAAGACTGTGGCCTGGGTGGGGGATTCCAACAACATGTGCAATACCTGGCTGCAGGCGGCTGAGGTGCTGGATTTTAGCGTGCATGTCTCAACACCACCGGGTTACGAGGTGGAACCGGAACGGGCCGGGCTCTATGGCACGGATCACTACGAAAGTTTCGCCGACCCGATGGAGGCCTGCAAAGGAGCGGACCTGGTCAGCACGGACGTGTGGACCAGCATGGGTTTTGAGGCGGAAAACGAAGCGCGCATGAAGGCCTTTGCCGACTGGCAGGTGGACGCAGACATGATGGGGGTCGCCAGCCGGGATGCCGTCTTCATGCATTGCCTGCCTGCCCACCGCGGGGAAGAAGTGGCGCCCGAAGTGATAGACGGGAAGCAGAGCGTGGTGTGGGATGAGGCGGAGAATCGACTGCACACGCAGAAGGCG
>DASQBT010000117.1:0-1633 GCA_035635075.1 Thiobacillaceae bacterium
GGCGCTCAAGATCGAACTGCTCACCCGGAACACCGGGGATGCGCCGTTCGCCATCAGCGAAGCGTTGCACACCTATTTTCGCGTGGGCGACATTAGTCAAACGCAGGTTGGCGGCCTGGAAAACACGGCCTATTTGGACAAGGTCAGAGACTTTGCCAAGACCCTTCAAACTGGGCCGATTTCATTTGGCGGCGAGACCGACCGGATTTACGTCAATACCGCCGCCGATTGCCTGATCCGGGATGCGGTCCTGGGCCGCACGATCAGGGTAGCCAAATCAGGCAGCACTTCAACTGTGGTCTGGAACCCCTGGACAGAAAAGGAGAAAAGCTTTGCCGATATGGCGGCAGGGGAGTATCGGGACATGTTGTGCGTCGAAACTGCCAATGCCGGGCCTGATGGAATCGTGATTCAGCCCGGTGGCAAACACAGCCTGGTGGCATTCATCGGGGTGGAGTGATCCCCATTCGTGGGAATCAAATCCTTACATGTACGCCCGTGCTTCTTCACCCGGGTCCGGCAGGCCGGCAATGCGCCACGCTTCTCTGGGTCCATGAAATAATTCCTCCAGGCACATGCCGCCCAGCCCGGCCTGATGGCATACGTGCGAGACGGCGGGGAGGGCATGGGAATCCAGCCAGGAGTGGCGCAGTTCGTTGATGACTTTCCAGTGAATCGGGGTCAAGGGCCCAAGCCCGTCGTACTTGGCGATGGCACCTGCAATTTCCTCATTCCATACCTGGCCGTTCACGAGAAAACCATTGGGGTCGAATTCCAGCCTCTTATCCTGCATGTCCATGTTGGTCCTCCTTATGGATACAAGCACCCTGCTCTCAAAATAGCAGCTATTAAGCTGGCGGTGGAATTTGAACCTCTATAGGGAACTCGGGGCGGAAGGAAGTGGGAGTCGAACCCACCCGGGAGCGGCTGACGCCCCCAACCGGGTTTGAAGCCCGGCCGCCCCACCAGGAACGGTTTCCTTCCATGATCACAATAAGTTCAGCCGACCCTGTCTGCGGTGAACATTTCCGCATTGCGCAGTCGATGGGTGTCGCGAATGCGCCGCGTATAGCCTACACGGTCAAAAAATTCCAGGATCTGGATGCATCGCTTGCGGCCGATGCCAGTGCGGTCGCGGAAGCCAGCCGCATTGGCACCTTCCCCTGCCAGATCCAGGTCCCTGACGATTACGGCCAGCTTGGCGACTGATTCCGGCGCATAGAAGAGATCGGGGACCACTTGATATACGGTTCCCTGCCGAGCCAGCTTGCGCATCAGTTGTCGCAGGCGGCCTTCATCCATGTTGCAGCGCTTGGCCAGCTCGCGAACCCAGGGTGGATCGTAAGGTGATTCCAGCAGCAAGGGCCGTATTCTAGCGAACAGGGTTTCTTCCTGCGGCGTGAGACTCACTTGGTGATCGGGTAGGTGCAGCCATGCGCCGTTGCGTTGGACGCGCCCTGCTGCCGTCAACCCCTCCACCAGCGCGGAAAACGCGCGGGTTGGGAGTTTCGCCAGATACATGCGGTGCGCCCGGCCCGCCTCGGCTCCCATTTCATCAGGAAACCGGGCATGGAAATCGGCCAACCCTTCTTCGAGTCGCTTTTTCAGGGTCTGCCAGCAAGCGGCGGAAAAG
>DASQBT010000118.1:0-3802 GCA_035635075.1 Thiobacillaceae bacterium
GAGGGAACAGGCATCCGCTGACTGGCGCGCGGCATCAAGAATGGTGCGGTTGTATGCCGCTACGGCCGAGGCGTAATCCGCTTCCCGCATACCCAGTTTTGCCCTCAGCGTCTGGGTATTGAAGATTGGCAGATGCAAAGCCGGGCCGAACGAGTCAGACAGGCTGGCCGCTTGGAACAGCTTGCCGAGTTTCAAGGTTTCCAGACCGACCATCAGACGCAGGTCCAGGTTGGGGTAGAAGTCTGCCTGGGCTGCGGCACTCTGGTCGGCAGCAGCCTCCACCCGGCTGCGCAGGGCGGCCACGTCCGGGCGAAGCGCCAACCAGTCCAGGGGAAGGCGGCCGGGCAGGGGCGGCAGTTGGGCCTTGAGGCTGGGCCTCGGCAGCTCCGCGGCATGGTCGGGATCGGATCCGATCAGCGCGCTCAGACGGTAGCGCCAGGAACGATCCAGATACTGCAATCCCTGAATGAAATCTTCATCCAAGTCCAGTTTCTTGCGCGCATCGATCAGCGGCTGCGCGGAATCCAGGCCCAGGTTGAAACGAGCCTTGAGAATATCGTGTTCCTTGCGGTGAGCTTGTTCCAGGTCGTGGGCGATGGCCAGACGGTTATCAACGTCGGCCCAGGCAAAATAGTTGTCAGCGACGGCCGCCGCCACAGCCAGCCGGACTGCGGCGGCTTCGTCGCGGGCGGCCCGCGTCTCGTTGCCCGCGGCTCGTACCAGAGCGTGATTCTTGCCCCACCAATCCAGGTTGTACGACAGATTCTCGGTGATGTTGGTCTGGGTAAAGGTGCTGCCTCCAATGGGCGGCGGGAACAGGCCGTTCTCGCTAAAGCGTTCCCGGACGATCGAGGCGTCGGTACTGTAATGCACCTGGGAATCGAGGCGCGCCAGCCGCTCCGCGTATTCTGCCGTGCGCAAGCGGGCCTGGGCTGCGGCCACGTCGGGTTGGTCCTTCAAAGCGCTCTCGATCAAACGGTTCAGCTCGGGCAGGCCAAATTCCTGCCACCAATGTTCGGACGGAACGTGCTCACCTTTGAGATTCAAGGTGTCTGTCAAGGCAAGCATCGTGGCCGCCGCCTCGGGCGACTTGAGCGCCGGGCGGGGCGGCATATCGTGCGGCAACTGGGCGCAGCCAGCCACGCCCAGGAGAAGACAGGGCAGCAATCGCCTCATGCCGTCTCCTTGAATCGGCTCAGTCCGGCAAGCATCTTGCGCAGCAGGCGATCAAATTCAGCTACCTCTGTCGGACTGAAATCTGCCCATTGCCGCTCAATCAACTTCCACATCATGGGCAGTACCTTCATGATCAGCTTGCGTCCTTCCTCGGTCAGCGACAATTCCACGCGGCGCCGATCCTCCATGCTCGGCTTGCGCGCGACCCAGCCGGCGCTGACCAGTTCATCGGCCAAGCGGGTGACGTTGGTGCGTGAGGCAATGAGTGCGTCGCTCAGATCGCTGGGGTTGAGGAGCTTGTCTTCGCTGCTGAGGAGCATGGCCAGTGCGAGAAAGGTGGAACTGTTGAGGCCATACTCCGCAAGCCGCCGGTTGTAGGCTTCATCCAATTCCTTGAAGACAAAGAAGAACAAGCGGTTGAGCACAACCCGGTCGCGGGGCATACCGGGCCGGCGCCGCGATATCCGGTCGATGCCAAGTTCGAAAAAAGAAAAATCGTGCTTCATGCCCTCTGTACAACTGGAAGCAGCAATCTATATGGTAACAAATAAAATAATACCGATATAAACCATATTTCCCGCGGATGCCATGATTGAAATGACTTGGGTGCCGCGACGGCGCAATTATTGGCTGGCGACAGATGGAGTGTCGTCTTGGAAGGGGCCGACTGCCGGCATCCTGGCCACGGATGCTTTTCGGCGCCCTGCGCATCGAGCTCAGGCGGGGCCGCCGGCCCAACAAATGCAAAGGGTGGAGTCCAAAGGCCGAAGGCCTCGCCCTCTAGTAGCCGTCAGGCAACGGGAACGCTAACACATGAAGCGAGTGGTCAGCAGGCTGGCCTGTTGTGCCGAACCGGTTTACTTGCTGGGCGGCACGTAGCCGGCCGGCATCTCCGCTCCAGCGCCAAAGAAATACTGTTCCATCTGCGTCATGAGATACTTGCGCGCCTGGGGATCGGCCAAGTTCAGTCGGTTCTCGTTGATCAGCATGGTCTGGTGTCTGGTCCAGGCTGTCCAGGCCTCCTTTGACACACTCTCGAAGATTCGCTTGCCCAGTTCTCCCGGCACTGGGGCAAACGCCAGGCCTTCAGCTTCGCGGCCAAGCTTGATGCACTTCACCATACGCGTCATAACCACTCCAAATCAATCAATTGGCCTCATTATAAGGCGACCCCGACCCGGCACCGAAATGCCCGAAGGCATCGTGATTTCCACAAGAGATTCCTGCGCCCTGCCAGGTTATGCGCAGTCCCGCTCACCCCAGCCCGGAGGATGCAATGCAAAGCGATCAGCAACAGCAAGCCCGCGCTGAATTTGCGAACGTATCCCGCACGCCCTGCAGGCGAAGTACCGATATTCCCAAGGCTGCGGCGTGTCCCGGCCGTGCCCCTATCGGAGTGGCCGGCTACGCGCTCCGGCGCGGCAGGAAGCCCGGAAGGCTGAAATCGTCCCGCATGACCCCGCACGCGCCATCAGCGTGGAAACCCTGCAGGCAACTGGCCCTGCACGGTCTGGTAGCCCGGCGGAATGGAGAAGGCTTCTGCTGGTATGGGCTTGGTCGAATAACTTTGGAATTCGAAACCGAGCCGGGTCGGCATTTTTCTCGCCAGATTGGCCAGCGGCCCGTTGCCTTCGTAACTGACATCGACTTGCCCGGCACACGGCAGGCCCTTGGGCGCCAGTTTGCGCACCAGTTCGCTCATGCTGCGCGCTTGGGCCGGCATGACGCTGGCAATTTGAGGGATGGTCAGAAAGAAATCCGGGCGCTTGGCAAGCTTGACTAAATCTTTCAACTCGGCCTCTTCGGGCGCATGTTCGGCGATCCAGACCTGGCCCTTCAGGTGAAAGATGATTTCTTCAGTCCCAATCACCGCAGGCATGCTCGCCGTCAGGTTGTATTCACTGCAGGACCAGTCGTGCAGTGCTTGCGTGCGACCGGTGCGCTCGATTTCCAGCTTCAGCTTGTTGACCGGTGCGCTCACTTCGGTGTTGGTCCGGATGGCGCCCAAGTCATAGACGTCCGCACGGCGGAACAGAGGGTCCAGGACTACCGCCTGATGCGTGGCCAGATCAAACAGATGGGTATAGGCCCTGCCTCGATCGACGAAATCACGCCGGATCGAGGTCTTGTGGATCATGATTTGCTCCTGGCCTGACATGGGCATGCCAAAAGAGCCGATGGTGCTGTAACCCGACATCGTCAAGTCGGCAGTAGCGGGACTTGCTGCGACCGTCAAAAGCGCCAGCGTGCTCAGCACGCGCCGGGATTTTGTCATTTAAGTTTCTCCTCAAGATCCGTTTCCTCGCCAAGATTCAAGCGCTGATAGGCCCAAAGCAGCGGCTTGGGCGCCCACCAATTGAATTTGCCCATCAGTCGCAGGGTGGCAGGGACCAGCAGCATGCGCACCAGTGTGGCATCGATCGCCACCGAAAGCATCAGACCCAAGCCGATGGCCTTGATAAAGACCACTTCGCCCATGGCAAATGAGCCAAGCACAATGCCGATCAACAGGGCCGCATTAGTGATGATGGGGCCGCTGCGTTGCATGCCGGTGGAGACCGATACCAGATTATCCTTGGTGAGATTGCACATTTCCTTCACCCGGGACAATAAAAAAACCTCGTAG
>DASQBT010000119.1:0-13146 GCA_035635075.1 Thiobacillaceae bacterium
TGCTCTAACCAGCTGAGCTACGTAGCCAACGTGGCGCGCATTTTCCGCATGGATGGGGTGGCTGTCAACCCCTGTGCCGAAACTTTCTTCAACCCGATCAACGGCTTGGCGATGTGCTGGCGCGCGGGCCGGGCAAAACGACAGGACCCGGCGCGAGGCCGGGTCCTGAGGGGGCAGGGGGCTAGGCGATCTTGGGGGCGCTACAGAAGGACAGGGTTGGATCCCCGCGAAGGGGATGTCATGGCCGGGCTGTGTGACCAGGATGTTTTGAGTTGCGGGTATGGGCTCGTCTTCAGTCGATGCATGAGCCGATCTTTGAACATTGCCGCGACACTAGACATGAGGGCTTTTGTCGGCGAGATCGGTCAGGCGGAGTTTTTCGACCATGCGTACCAGTGCGGGAAGCGATTTCACCTTCATCTTCTGCAGTATGCGGCGGCGATGAACCTTGATCGTGATCTCCGTGATGCCCAGTTCGGCGGCAACCTGCTTGTTGATCATGCCTTTGACGATCAGGGCGATCACCTCCCGTTCGCGCGAGGTAAGTGTGGCGTACTTGTCCTGGATCTCGGCTAGCTCGGCGTGTCGTTGCCGGGCGACCTGATCCCGCTCGAGCCCCTCGCGAATAGCATCCAGCAAATCCTCGTCCCGAAAGGGCTTCGGCAAGAACTCAATCGCCCCTGCCTTCATGGCGCGAACGCTCATCGGGATATCACCGTGGCCGGTGATGAAAATGATGGGAATCGGCTGCTCGGAATGGGCGAGTTCGCGCTGCAGGTCAAGTCCGCTCAGGCCGGGCATTCGCACGTCGAGGACCAGGCACGCCGTCACGTCCGGGCGCTGGTAGCGCAGGAAGTCGTGCGCGGACGCGAAGGTTTCGACACGCAGCCCGACTGAACGGATAAGACTGCTCAGTGCCTCGCGTACGGACAAGTCGTCATCGACAACGAAAACAATGGGATCTACAGGTTTCATGCTCCGCGTGGTACTCCGATCGGCAGCGTGAACTGAAAGGTTTCGCCGGGGCCCTCGTTCGGCGTCGCCCACAGCCGTCCACCATGTGCCTCGATGATCGAACTGCTGATCGCGAGCCCCATCCCCAGGCCTTCCGGCTTCGTCGTATAGAAGGCGTCGAAAATCTGCCCCCTCTGCTGTGCTTCGAGCCCGATCCCCGAATCGCGCACGCTGACCCGTACCGTGTCCGGGGGATGCCTGTCCGCAGCTATTTCCACAACCCGCTCCCGTCCAGTGACCGAGCTCATGGCATCAATGGCATTCATCACGAGGTTCAGGACCACCTGCTGCAACTGCACGCGATCTGCTCTTACCGGCGGCAGGTCTGCCGCCAATCGGGTGCTCAATGACACGCCGTGGCTGCGGGCTTTATCGTGCACCAGGCTGATGACCTCGCCAATGACCTCATCGAGGTGAACCTGGGTCCTGTGCGGTCCCTTCCGCTGCAGAAATCCGCGAATCCGCGAGATCACCTCACTCGCCCGGTTGGCATCGCGGATGATCCGTTGCACCGCATCATGCGCCTCCTGTTCATTGGGCGTCTCTGCCGCAAGCCAGCGCAGGCAGGCATGACCGTTGGCGACGACAGCGGCAAGCGGCTGGTTGACTTCGTGAGCGATGGAGGCGGCGAGCTCACCCATGGTCGTCACCCGGGTTACGCGGGCAAGCTCGTTCTGCGCGGCCGCCAACTCCTCCTCCGCCCGCTTGCGCTCCGTGATGTCTTCAATGATCTGCAGGAGCATCGGGGCTCGGCTCTCGGTGCCGGGAATCAGGGATACCCCCGCATTTGCCCAGACGATGCTGCCATCCCGGCGCTCGTAGCGCCTCTGCACGTGGTACCCGTTGACCTTGCCGGCCACCAGCTGGGCGATGCGCGCGCGGGTCGTCTCACGGTCATCCTCGGGAGTGATCTGTGTCAGGGAGGTATTGCGCAGGTCCTTTTCCGTATAGCCGAGAATGTTCTGGAAGGCGGGGTTCGCGGTCAGTATCCGTCCGTCCAGCTCGGTCAACGCAATACCGGCCGCCGAGTGCTCGTAGACGGCCCGCCACAGCTGCTCGGACTCCTGCTGTGCCTCGAGGCTGTGCTGCAGCGCCTGTTTGTTGGCAATCAGCTGCTGAGAGAGTTGCGCCAGGTCCTCGTTCTGGCTCGAGAGCTCCTTCTGCAGTGCATCCCGCGCGCGCTTCATCATGACCAGGTTGCGCACCCGGGCGCGCAGTTCATGCGGGGAAAACGGTTTGGTGACGTAGTCCTGGACCGACTCGGAAAGCAGCTTCAGGCGCAGTGCCTCGTCTGCCTTGGCAGACAGCACGAGCACCGGCACGTGGAGCAGCGAGGGGCGCGTGCGCATCTCGCCGACGAGCCGGTCGCCGCCAAGCTTCGCCATCATCAGGTCGGTGACGACCAGATCCGGTGGTTCGGCAAGCGCGCGCTCCAGCGCCTCCACGCCATCGGCGGCCGCTACGACGCGGTACTCAGCACCGAGCACCTCGGCGATGAAGCGCTGCATTTCGACATTGTCCTCGGCCACCAGGACCAGCGGACGTTCCGCTGAGCGTGGCGGTGCCGGGGCATCGGCGGCGATCTGCTGCAACTCCTCGATGGCGCAGTTCACGACCACGCCATCCTCCCTGGGCGCGAGGGGGGCTTCAGGGGGCCGGACGTAAGCCCCCGGCGGGGCGCACAGCGGCATCTCGACCTGGAATAGCGCACCGCCACCCGGCGCATCGAGGGTAACGATGGTTCCATCGTGCAAGGCGACGAAATCCTTGGCTATCGCCAGGCCCAGACCGGTGCCGCCGAATTCGCGTGCTGTTCCGCCTTGGGCCTGACGGAAGCGCTCAAAGATGCTCGCACGCAGCTCGGGGGGGACCCCGGATCCGCTGTCCTGGACGCTGAGCAGCAGCCGATCATTCCCGCTGCGCTCAAGGGCGCATCGGATCCGACCTCCGGCAGGTGTGAACTTGAAGGCGTTGGAGAGCAGATTTAGCAGAATGCAGGCGAATTTCTCGGGGTCGACTTCGGCTTCCAGCGTGTCGGGCGTGGTAATCACATAGGCCAGCGAGCGCTGCGGCGCCAGTGCGTCGAAATGCGCGGCGACGGTGCGCACGGCGCGCGCCAGGTCGATGCGCGCGTAATTGACCGACATCTTGCCCGCATCGAGTTTCGCGAGGTCAAGCAGGTCGTTGACGTGCTTGAGCAGCGTCGCGGCATTGCGATGGATGACCCCGAGGTCGCGCCGTTGCAGTTCGGTGAGGTTCGTCCCGGTGGCAAGGATGGATTCTGCCGGGCCGAGGATCAGCGCCAGCGGCGTGCGCAGTTCGTGGCTGATATTGGCGAAGAAGTCGCTCTTCAGTTCATCCATGCGTCGAAGCTTGTCGAGCAGCTTTTGCAGTTCTTCATTCTTGCGCGCGATCTCGGCTTCGGCGTGCTTCTTCGCGGTGATGTTGCGGCCTTCGGCCAGCAGAAACACGATCTTGCCGGTCTGGTCCTTGATGGGCAGGAGCGAAAAGTCGATGGTGATCGTCTCCTCGCCAGCGGCTTGACCGTAGACCTCGACGTCGCAGCGCACGAACTCGCCCAGGCCGGCGCGGCGCACGAGCTCCCGCAGGTAGTCCTGGGTCTCCTTCGAGACCGCCCACCAGCGGGCCACCCAGAAGGGTTGTCCCTGAATATGCTCCAGGCGGATACCCGCGCCATCCAGCGCGGACTGGTTGATCTCCAGGACCATGCCGTTCGGGTCCAGCAGGCCCACGAACTGGTACATCTCATCCAGCACAATGCGCGCGAGCTTCTCCCGGTGGGCCTGGAGATCGTCGGTAGCGGAGAGCGTCACATCGCTGACGCGCAGTACCGGGGAGTCCGTAAACAGCTGGCGGTTGATGCTCGGCATGTATCACCTCGGGTGCGGATAGCCGGGACTCCAGGCACTGGCAGTCTGTCGGGGGTGAGAAACTCACGCGTTGCTACGCGCTTTTCAAGCAGCCGCTGAGGGCGAACACCGCAGAATCTACGTGCTGCATGCGCCAGCGGAAAGTCCGACAGGCTGCCTCAGGTTTCGTCTTCGCCGCAATAGCAGGCCCGCTTAGCCGTTTCCCATCCAGCGTGGCGCCAGGCGAGATCCACGCCTGCCGATGGTGCTTCCACATCCCCCAGCCACCCCGATTTCAGGTGGGCCTTGCCCGATCACCCGCGCGATCGCCCCGTTCTTGAGCGCTTCGCAATAGCGCGCCGGCTCGTCACCCCCGCTTGGGTGTCCGTGAAGCCGGGGGCTCAGTTACACCTTGGTATAACGCCGTGCACCCTTTCGACAACTTCGCAATTAGGTTGCGCGCAGCATACTGAAATCCCGCGGTCCTCCCTGATGGGCTGCACTGGGTGAGCCGGGTCGCCGGCCTGATAAAAATAAGAGAGGAGACGGACATGGCTGTATTGAGTCGGATGGATTGGTACGACATTGCCAGAACGACCAACTGGACGCCGAAGCATGTCACGGAAGACGAGTTGTTCCCGCAGGAGCTGAGCGGCAGCTTCGATATCCGCATGGAACAATGGGAAAACTATGACGAACCCTACAAGCAGACCTACAACGAGTACGTCAAGGTACAGCGAGAAAAGGACGCCGGCGCTTATTCGGTAAAAGCTGCACTGGAACGCAGCAAGATGTTCGAAACTGCCGATCCGGGCTGGCTCAGTGTCATGAAGTCCCATTATGGCGCCATCCCTCGTGCCGAATACTCGGCCTCGACGGCCGAGGCGCGGATGGCGCGCTTCGGCAAGGCGCCAGGCATGCGCAATATGGCGACACTCGGCATGATGGACGAGATTCGTCATGGCCAGATTCAGCTGTTCTTTCCCCACGAGCACTGCCCCAAGGATCGTCAGTTCGACTGGGCTCACAAGGCTTATGGCACTAACGAATGGGCAATTATCGCCGCGCGCCACATGTTCGACGACATGATGACCACCCGTAGTGCGGTGGGTGTCGCGTTGATGCTCACCTTCGCCTTCGAAACCGGCTTCACCAACATGCAGTTTCTGGGGCTGGCGGCCGATGCCGCGGAAGCCGGCGACTGGACCTTCTCCAACCTGATTTCCAGCATCCAGACTGACGAGTCGCGGCATGCCCAAATCGGCGCCCCGCTGGTATCGGTGCTGGTTGCCAACGGCAAAAAGGCCGAAGCACAAAAGATGGTGGACATTGGCATCTGGCGTGCCTGGAAACTGTTTTCGGTGTTGACCGGTCCGGTGATGGACTATTACACGCCGCTCGAACACCGCAAGCAGTCCTTCAAGGAGTTCATGCAGGAGTGGATTGTTACCCAGTTCGAGCGCTCGCTGCTCGATTTGGGCCTGGATACCCCGTGGTACTGGAATCAGCTCCTGGAAGAGATCGACTCCCAACACCATGGCATGCACTTGGGGGTTTGGTATTGGCGCCCGACGGTATGGTGGAATCCGGCGGCAGGTGTCTCACCGGAAGAGCGCGAGTGGTTGGAGGAGAAATACCCGGGCTGGAATGCGACCTGGGGTAAGAACTGGGACGTCATTACGGAAAACCTGCTTGCTGGCAAGCGCGAACTGACCTATCCGGAAACCCTGCCGGTGGTCTGCAACATGTGCCAGCTGCCCATCAATCAGACGCCTGGCCCAGCCTGGAAAGTGCGTGATTATCCGCTGGTCTATAAGGATCGCACTTACCACTTCTGCTCGGAAGGTTGCAAGTGGTGCTTCGAGGAAGAGCCGGAGCGCTATGCCGGGCATCTTTCCCTGGTCGATCGCTTCCTCGCCGGAATGATCCAGCCCATGAATCTCGAGGGCGCCTTGAAGTACATGGAGTTGGCTCCGGGGGAAATCGGTGACGATGCGCATGGCTACGCCTGGGTCGAGAAGTTCAGGTCCGCCTATACGAAAAATACGGCCTGAACGCTGCGGCTGCAGATCCCGAGGGGCGTACTTCGTGCACCCCGATAGCCAAGGCAAACCTTATATTTTGAGAGGTGATCGATATGGCACTGTTTCCTTTGGTGTCCAATTTCCAAGAGGACTTTGTTTTGCAGCTCTTGGCCGTGGATAGCGAAAATACGATGAATGAAGTTGCCGCCGCAGCTGCTCATCACTCGGTGGGCCGGCGTGTCGCCGCCCGCCCCGGACACATCATGCGAATCCGGCGCCAGGGCTCGGATAAGCCGTTCCCCTGTGAGATGAAACTCCAAGATACCGGTCTCAAGCCCATGGAGTGTATCGAAGTGGTATGGGAAGCGCTCTAAGCGAGTTTCCGGATTTCATTTGTAAGATGGGGTGAATATCGATGGCATTTTTAAAAGCTTGCAATCTGGACGATCTCTGGGAAGGCGAAATGGCAGCCTTCGAGGTCAATGGTCATGAAGTCCTGCTGGTGAGTCCGGAGGGTGGTGAGATACGTGCCTTCCAGGGCGTATGCCCGCACCAGGATATCCCGCTGGTGGAAGGCACTTTCGACGGCAAGGTGGTGATTTGCCGGGCGCATCAGTGGGTGTTCGATGGCTGCACCGGTGAAAGTATCAACCCAGCCAACTGCCGCCTTGCCGAATATCCAGTGAAGATCGATGGCGAAAGCGTGCTGGTTGATACCGATGGCGTTACACCCGTTTTTGCACAAACATGATCTCCCCGGGCCAGTAAAAGGCTTGGAAGATAAAGTCAGGGGTTTGTGTTCCTGCTGAAACCATGAGTTGGCAGTGAAGTGCAGCGCATCCGAAGGGTGGTGTCGAGGCAGTTGTTCTGCCTGCGACTCCGCCACTGCGAGGGGAAAATAAAGTGAGTGGAATTTCTTCGGCACATATGAATAACAAGGTTGGCCCGGTCATGCGCCAGGGCGAACTGGCTGCAGCCGTTGCTGAGGCGGCTGGGATCGACAATCCGGGCAAGGAGATTGTCGTTGAGGATAAGGTTGCCTATCTCCGCATTCAGGCGGATGACGAGATGATCATCCATCGTCAAACCATTGAGGAAATGCTTGGGCGTCCTTTCAGCATGAACGAACTAGAGGTGGAGCTGTCTTCGTTCGCCGGCCGAATCGACACCCACGTCGATCATGTTCGTTTCTATTACACCAAGCACCTTTGACCCGAATTGCTGAGGATGCCAGTCATGAGCGAAGCAGAAGTACTCAAGCCCTTGAAAACCTGGAGCCATTTGGCGGCGCGTCGACGCAAGCCGAGTGAGTATGAAGTGGTAACGGCCAATTTGCTGTACAACACCCGTGATCCGAATTCGCCCTACGAGGCGGATCCCGACCTGTTCATGAATCGGTGGTACAAGCAGTACCGCAACGCTAGCCCGCTGCAGCATGGCGACTGGAATGCCTTTCGCGATCCTGACGAGCTGGTGTATAGAACCTACAACATGTTGCAGGATGGACAGGAGACCTATGTGTTTGGTCTTCTGGATCAATTCAACGAGCGCGAACATGACAAGGCGCTCGACCCTCACTGGGCAGGCACCCTCGCGCGAGTCTACACGCCGGCACGCTATCTTTTTCACACGCTGCAGATGACCTCGGTTTACCTGCAGCAAATGTCCCCGGCCAGCACCATCACCAACTGTGCCGCGTTCCAGGCTGCCGACTCGCTGCGCTGGCTCAGTCATACCGCCTACCGGACCAAAGAGCTGTCGTTGACCTTCGCTGACAAGGGCTTTGGCAAGGACGAGCGGCATTATTGGGAAAATGACCCAGCCTGGCAGGGCTTCCGCGAGCTCATGGAAAAGGTCCTGACTACCTGGGATTGGGGGGAAGCCTTTGTTGCCCTGAACCTGATTGCCAAGCCCGCCGTAGAGGAAGCGGTCTTGCGCAAGCTGGGCGAGGTTGCGCGGCACAACAATGACACCTTGCTCGGCATGTTGACCGATGCCGAGTTGCTCGATGCCGCCCGCCACCGCCGCTGGGCTTCTGCGCTGGTCAAGCTGGCGCAGGACAATCAAGCCAACGCCGAAGTCATCAAGGGCTGGATCGCCAAGTGGGAGCCTTTGGCTGACAAGGCGATCGACGCCTATTGCTCGGCTTTGTCGGATTTGCCTAACGCCGCAGCCGACGTCAAGAGCGCTACACGCGATTTCCGACGCTCCTTGCAGCTCTGATCTGTCGGAGCTGTTGTTAGTGGCTGTTTCCCTCTCCTCGACATGGCTTGTCAAGGTTGCGAGGAGGGGGAACCTATAAGTGGAAAGAGTTCATGGCTAATCATCGAATTTCACTCGAAGGTCACCCCTGCGCATTCCCGCAAGAGGGCCAGGACACCGTTTTGCGTGCCGCCTTGCGGGCCGGGGTGGGCTTTCCCTACGAATGCAACTCGGGTGGTTGCGGTAGTTGCAAATTCGATCTGCTCGAAGGGGAGGTCGAAAATTTGTGGCCAGAGGCGCCTGGGCTGACCGAACGTGACCGGCGCAAGAACTACTTGCTGGCATGCCAGTGTCGGGCAGCGTCAGACTTGCGCATCAAGATGCGTCCCGCGCAAGAGTATGTTCCTCCCATTGCACCGCAACGCCGCAAGGCGACCTTTGTCGACGCAGTCGATCTGACCCATGATATTCGGGAATTTCGCTTCGTCGCAGAAGGCGAGGCTGAGTTTCTGCCGGGGCAATATGCCAGCCTAACCATTCCCGGCATCGAGTCGCCGCGCGCTTACTCCATGTCCAATCTCGCCAACGCGCAAGGAGAGTGGCATTTTCAGATCCGCCGGGTGCCCTCGGGCAGCGCAACGGAACGTCTTTTTCACAAGCTGGCTATCGGTGACGAGGTCGAAATCGACGGCCCCTATGGTCTGGCCTGGTTGAGAGAAGACAATCCGCGTGACATCGCCTGTGTCGCGGGAGGCTCGGGCCTCGCCCCGATGATATCCATCGCGCGCGGCGCCTCGGCGGCGGGGCTGCTGAAAACCCGGAATCTGCATTTTTTCTACGGCGGTCGCACACCACGAGACATCTGTGGCGAATCCTTGCTGCGCCAACTGCCCGAGTTCGGCACGCGCATCCACTTCCACCCCGTGGTGTCGCTCCCCGAGCAGGATCCAGGCGAAACCTGGAGCGGAGCAACGGGGTATGTCCACGACCTGGTGCGCAGTGAACTTCACGAGCGAATCACCAACTGCGAGTTTTATTTCGCGGGTCCGCCACCCATGACAAAAGCGCTTCAGGAAATGCTCATGGTTGGCTATCGGGTGCCTTTTGAGCAGGTGCATTTCGATCGCTTTTTCTGAGCGCAACGGTACGGCCTGTCGACTGCTTCGCGATGCTGCAACTTACCCTTTCACGACAGGGGGGAAGGGTTTCGTTTGAGGTGTCGCACGATAAAGACAAGGAGAGGGTGATGAAGGCCGCTATTTATCATGGGCCGGAGGATATTCGTTGCATGGATGTTCCGGATCCTTCAATTCATGCGCATCACGAAATGCTGGTCAGGGTGCTGGCAACCTCAATCTGTGGCTCGGACCTGCATTTATATCGGGGCGCACTTGACCCGATCATGGCGAGGGGCAGGTCCCAGACAGGGCATGAGCTGGTCGGCGAAGTCGTCGATGTTGGCCGCGCTGTGGGGCGTTTCAAGGCAGGGGATCGGATCAGCATGGCCTACTCGGTGTCCTGCGGCGACTGCTATATGTGCCATGTAGGGCAAACGGCACACTGCGAAACCACGCAAAAAGCGATTTACGGTTTCGGTGTCCCCTTTGGCAATCTCAACGGCACGCATGCCGAAGCGCTGGTGATTCCTCATGCGGATGCCCATGCCATCAAGTTGCCGGACGGGATTTCCGCGGCTTCGGCACTGACCCTCTCCTGCAACATGCCTTCCGCCGTGATCGCCAACCGGTTGGCCAATATCCAGCCGGGCGAAAGCGTGGCGCTGGTCGGTTGCGGCCCGACCGGCCTGATGACCCTCGATGTCGCTTTACACCGCGGCCCCGGGCGCGTGGTGGCGCTCGACAAGGTTGCCCATCGCCTGGAGGCGGTACGGCAAAAGGGTGTCGTTGCCATCGATGCGAATCGGGAGGACTGGAAAGACAAGGCGCTGGCAGAAACGGGTGGGCGCGGATTTGACAAGGTGATCGAGGTCGTCGGTTACCCGGAGACCCTGCAGATGTGCCTGGATATCGTACGGCCGGGTGGCACGGTTGCCGCGATCGGAGTGTTCTGCGATTCCAGTTTCAACCTTAATCTTGCGGATGTATTTCTCCGCAACATTACCCTGCATATGAATGGTTTCGCCAATGTGCAGCCATCTATGTGGGAGTCTTTGCGCATGCTGGAGCGTGGAGTCGTCGATCCGCAGAATTACTTTTCCCATACTTTCGCCTTGGCCGACGTGGATAAAGCCTTCGCCACATTCAACAGTAAATCTGACGGTGCGATGAAGATGCTCATCAAGCCGTAATGCAAGTAGTGCCTGCCTAAAAAAACAATAAAGCAAGGTATTTGCCAATGAAAAAACTTCGTTCGCTATCCGCTGCAACCCTGGCCTTGACGGCGCAGATGGTCCACGCCACCGATGTTTTTCGACTGGAAGGCTTCGGACCGATCTCCCGGGGCATGGGCGGAGCGGCAACGGCATTCGATGTCGGCGCCGCCGGCATGATGACCAATCCGGCGACGCTGGCATTGATGCCCCAAGGCGCCGAACTTCACGTGGGCCTGGATGGCGTGAATACCGACATCGACACGAAGAACCGGGCTACGGGAGAAAATGCCTCGTCCAGTAGCCACTCCAAGAACCGTGGCCCTTATCTGGCTCCCCAGTTGGCCTTTACCTATCACGATGGCCCCCTGGCGCTTGGGGTCGGCGCTTTTGCCCAGGGTGGGCTGGGGACGGAATACGGCACGCGCAGTTTTCTTTCCCGTGCCTCCGGCGGCGTGGATACGGGGCTGGAAAACTCGAGCCGACTCCTGGTGTTGAACGTTCCCTTCGCGGCCAGTTACCAGGTCAACGATAAGCTGACAGTGGGGGCCAGCCTCGATGCCATGTGGCAGGGCTTGAACCTTGAACTATTGCTTGCGGCTGACCAGGTCGGTTCGTTGATCGGCTCTGGCAGGGTGAGCGGAAGCCTGGTCCCGGTACTCGGAGGCTTGCCCGATTTGCGCGGCGCACACTTCAGCCTGACCAAGAACCAGCCCCTGGCCAGTGGCGTTGACGCCTGGGGGATTGGCGGGCGTATCGGCATGACCTACAAGGTGTCGAATGACACCCTGCTGGGCGCCGCCTATACCCTGGAAAGCCAAGTGAATGACATGAAAGGGCGGGCGACCCTCACGGCGATCGATGGGATCGCGGGACAGATCCCTCTCGACGGCAAGATCAAGCTGCGCGACTTCCAGATGCCCGCCCATCTCGATCTCGGCTTGAGCCACCACTTCAATGACCAGTGGATGATCGCCGTCGATGTCTCACGGGTGTTCTGGAAGCATGCGTTGAAAGACATCGATGTTGGCTTCGAGTCCGACGGCGGGGGCAACCTCGATATCCTGCTCCCGCAAAACTACAAGGATCAGAACATCGTGTCCGTCGGTCTGGCCTACCAGACAGGCAACTGGACGTTGCGTGGCGGTGCGCGCATCGCCGACCAGGCGTTACGCTCCGACCTGTTGTTCGGCGTTATTCCCGCGATTCCCAGGAAGCACGCCTCGCTGGGGTTCTCCTACGATTTCTCGAAGGAGGACAGTGTGCATTTCGCCTACTCCCACGCCTTCAAGGAGTCGATGGACAACGCGAGTCTGCCGAACACCTCAGCCCCCACGCGAGTCAGCCACGCACAAGACAACTGGACCATCGCCTATACCCATGGCTTCTGAGTGGGGCTCTTCTGTCGTGCGGGCGAGGAGAACATCCTTGCGCTCCCCTTGCTGTCGGTGAGTTGGTAGGGCTTGTCCTTGGGGTTGGCTGTGCGGCGCTGGGTTTACACCGCTAGAGATCGTGGATCTCGATGAAACCCCATGGACGTCAGAGGATCAAAAAGCCCCCGCATCACAAGGTGATGACGGGGGCTCTTGATCCATCATGGTCTGCCGGAGTCCGGCTTCTCGCTTAGACGTTGAAGCGGAAGTGCATCACGTCGCCGTCCTTGACGATGTAGTCCTTGCCTTCCAGGCGCCACTTGCCGGCTTCCTTGGCGCCGGCTTCGCCCTTGTACTGGATGAAGTCGTCGTAGGCGATGACTTCGGCGCGGATGAAGCCCTTCTCGAAGTCGGTGTGGATCACCGCGGCGGCCTGCGGGGCGGTGGCGCCGATCTTCACGGTCCAGGCGCGCACTTCCTTCACCCCGGCGGTGAAGTAGGTCTGCAGGCCGAGCAGCTGGTAGCCGGCGCGGATCACCCGGTTGAGGCCTGGCTCTTCCATGCCCATCGACTCGAGGAACATCTGCTTCTCCTCGTCGTCGTCCAGCTCGGCGATCTCCGCCTCGATCTTGTTGCACACCGGCACCACGATGGCGCCTTCCTCCTCGGCGATGGCGCGGACCACGTCGAGGTGCGGGTTGTTGTCGAAGCCGTCCTCGGCGACGTTGGCGATGTACATCACCGGCTTGCTGGTCAGCAGGTGGAAGCCGCGGACGATGCGCTTCTGCTCGTCGTCCATGCCCTTCATCAGCGAGCGCGCCGGCTTGCCTTCGCTGAAGTGCGGGATGAGCTTCTCGAGGATGGCCTTCTGCGCCAGGGCTTCCTTGTCGCCGCCCTTGGCGTTGCGGACGACCTTCTGCAGCTGCTTCTCGCAGCTGTCGAGGTCGGCGAAGATCAGCTCGAGGTCGATGATCTCGATGTCGCGCTTGGGGTCGACGCTGTTGGCGACGTGGATGACGTTGTCGTCCTCGAAGCAGCGCACCACGTGGGCGATGGCGTCGGTCTCGCGGATGTTGGCGAGGAACTTGTTGCCCAGGCCTTCACCCTTGGAGGCGCCGGCGACCAGGCCGGCGATGTCGACGAACTCCATGGTGGTCGGCAGCACGCGCTCGGGCTTGACGATCTCGGCCAGCGCGTCGAGGCGCGGGTCGGGCATCGGCACGATGCCGCTGTTCGGCTCGATGGTGCAGAACGGGAAGTTCTCCGCGGCGATGCCGGACTTGGTCAGGGCGTTGAACAGGGTGGACTTGCCGACGTTGGGCAGGCCGACGATG
>DASQBT010000120.1:0-3533 GCA_035635075.1 Thiobacillaceae bacterium
GTCGAACTGCTGGAAAAGAATGGCCGGCTGCTGAGCCACGAAAAGGTGCGCCACAGCTATCCGCATTGCTGGCGCCACAAGACACCCGTCATTTTTCGCGCCACCCGGCAGTGGTTCATCGGGATGGATGTCAGGAGTCAGGAGTCAGGAGTCAGGGCTCAGGAAACCCTGCGGGAGCGCGCGCTCGCGGCTGTCGAACAAACGCAGTTCTTTCCCGCCTGGGGACGTCAGCGCCTGGAGGCCATGATCAGGAACCGTCCCGACTGGTGCATCTCGCGCCAGCGCGACTGGGGCGTGCCGATTCCTGTATTCACCCACAAGGAAACCAAAGAACTGCATCCGCGCACCGGTGAGTTGATGGAGGAAGTGGCCCGGCGAGTGGAACGGGCAGGCATCGAGGCCTGGTTCAGGCTTGAGCCGGACGAACTCATCGGCGCCGATGCCGACTCCTATGAGAAGTCGCGCCATACGCTGGACGTGTGGTTCGATTCCGGCACCACCCATGCCTGCGTCCTCAAACAGCGCGCCGAGCTGGGCCACCCGGCGGACCTGTATCTGGAAGGCTCGGACCAGCACCGCGGCTGGTTTCAGAGTTCGCTCCTCACCGGCTGTGCGACCGATGGCTATGCGCCTTACAAGGCGCTGCTCACGCATGGCTTTGTGGTTGATGGCAAAGGCCACAAGATGAGCAAGTCCAGGGGCAATGTCATCGCACCGCAAAAAGTGATGGATCAATATGGCGCCGACATCCTGCGGCTGTGGGTCGCGCTTACCGACTATTCCGGCGAGCTGTCCATATCCGACGAGATACTCAAGCGGGTGGTGGAAAGCTACCGCAGACTGAGAAACACCCTGCGCTTCTTGCTCGCCAATACGGCGGACTTCAATCCGGCACAAGATGCGCTGCCGATTGCCGAATGGGTGGAAATCGACCGCTACGCGCTGGCCTACACCCGCAAGTTGCAGGATGAGCTCATCGGCCATTACCAGAACTACGAATTCCACCAAGTGGCGCAGAAACTGCAAAGCTTCTGCTCCGAGGATCTGGGCGGCTTCTACCTCGACATCCTCAAGGACCGCCTGTATACCACCGGCGCTCGATCCGCCGCCCGGCGTTCCGCCCAGAGTGCGCTATACCATATCGCCCAGGCGCTGACCCGGCTGATGGCGCCGATACTGTCGTTTACCGGAGAAGAGGTTCACACCGTGCTTAATAAAGGCGCACTTGCCCCGACTCTCGCGCTTAGCTCGACCCCCCTCATCCCGGCCCCCTCCCATCGCGAGGGGGAGAGGGGGAATGACGACGACAGCGTGTTCTTCCACACCTGGTACGAGCTTCCGCCGCAGGCCGGCGAAAGCGAACTGCTCGACAACTGGGCGGAGGTCCGCCAGTTCCGCGAAACCGTAACCAAGCGCCTGGAAGAAAAACGTGCGCAGGGTCTTATTGGCTCATCCTTGCAGGCAGAACTGGACATTGAGGCGTCAGGGCGGAGTTATGAATCCCTGGCACGCTTGAAGGATGATCTGCGTTTCGTGCTGATTACTTCGCGGGCATCGCTGTCGCGCGCGCCTGAAGGAAGCCCGGTGCTGGTGGACGTGACGCCCTCCACTCACCCCAAGTGCGAGCGCTGCTGGCATTACCGGGATGACGTGGGAGCGCAGCCTGACCACCCCACCCTGTGCGGCCGCTGTCACAGCAACCTGTATGGCGCGGGGGAACAGCGCGTCCATGCTTAAGTGGTTGTGGATTTCTGCCCTGGTGATCGCCGTCGATCAGATCACCAAGTGGGCGGTTTTTGTCGGCATGGAATATCCCTCAGCGATCCCGGTGCTGCCATTCTTCAGCCTGGTCCATGTGCACAACACCGGGGCCGCATTCAGCTTCCTGGCCGACGCGGCAGGCTGGCAGCGCTACCTGTTTCTCGCCATTGGCCTCGGTGCCAGCGCCTTCATGCTTCATCTGCTTAACCGGCATCGCGACGACAACCTCATGGCGATCAGCCTGGCCCTGATTCTGGGCGGCGCCCTGGGCAATATCATCGACCGGTCATGGCATGGATTCGTGGTCGACTTCTTTTATTTCCACTACCGGGCATTCACCTTTCCGGCATTCAATGTCGCCGACTCCGCGATTTCCGTAGGGGCGGCACTGTTGATCCTGGATGCCCTGCTGAACAGGAGAAGACATGGATAGCCCCGCCGAAGTCGCCTGGGGCGACACCGTGACCCTGCGCTATGCCATCCGCCTGCGCAACGGCACCGAGATCATTTCCAACTTCGACGAGCCGGAGCCGGATCGCCTGACCTTGGGGGACGGCACCCTGATCCAGACCCTGGAACAATGGCTGGTCGGCCTCAAGCCCGGCGAGCGCCACGTGTTTCTGCTGGAGCCCTGGCAGGCGTTCGGCAGCCGCAGCGAGGAACTGATCCAAACCATCGCGCCACAAGACATTCCGCTTGGGCTGGATCTCAGCCCCGACCAGTTGGTGGAATTCTCGCTGCCCAACGGCCAAACCCTGCCCGGCCGGATTCTGGAATCAGGCCCGTCCGGCCTGCGGGTGGATTTCAACCACCCATTGACGGATTGTCCGATAGAATTTGAGGTGGAAGTGGTCGATATCCTCTCTCATTCTGGGAGAAGATAGGATATCTCGGATAAAGGAACGATCATGGAATTGACTGCCGTTCTCACCCACGCCGAAGAAGGCGGCTTTATCGCCTTCAATCCCGAAACCGGGACGACTACGCAAGGTGAAACCATCGAGGAGGCTCTCGAAAGTCTGCGCGAGGCCACGGTGCTCTATCTCGAGGAGTTTCCGATCAAGGCGCCCGGCCACCCCTTGGTGACTACTTTCAGTATCCCCGCGCATGCCTAAATTGCCCCATTTGTCTGGGGCAGAGGTCGTCAAGATACTTGCGCGCATGGAATTTCTAGTCGTTCGGCAAAGTGGTAGCCACCATCCTGCGCAAGGGAGATACAGGCTGCGTCGTTCCAAACCACAAGGAGCTAAAAACAGGAACGTTGGCGGGGGTACTCCGCCAGGCAGGTGTGTCGGTCGAGGATTTTCTCAAGGCCCTTCAAACCTAAGCCGCGCACAATGATACCCACAATCTACCTCGCCAATCCGCGCGGCTTCTGCGCCGGCGTTGACCGGGCCATTGCCATTGTCGAGCGCGCGCTGGAGAAATTCGGCGCGCCCATCTATGTGCGGCATGAAGTGGTGCACAACGCTTACGTGGTCAACGATCTCAAGAGCAAGGGCGCCGTGTTTGTCGAGGAACTGGCCGAAGTGCCTGCCGGGGCCACCGTCATCTTCAGCGCCCACGGCGTCTCCAAGGCGGTGCGCGCCGAAGCGGAGCGGCGCGGACTGAAAGTGTTCGACGCCACCTGCCCGCTGGTTACCAAGGTCCATATGGAAGTGGCCAGGATGAGGGCGAAGGGGCTGGAAATCATCATGATCGGCCACAAGGGCCACCCCGAGGTGGAAGGCACGATGGGCCAGGCTCGGGACGGCATGTATCTGGTGGAGACG
>DASQBT010000121.1:0-2515 GCA_035635075.1 Thiobacillaceae bacterium
GATTGCACGGTTTCGAACACAAATCCCAGCGTGCGGAGGCGGGCCTTGATGGCCTCCTGGCAGCCTGCATCATCGGGCGTGTTGGATCTGCGCGAAATGAGGTTTTGAACGAGTTCGAGGGTGGTGGTCATGTTCGCTGGATTCTATTGATTCAGGGCTGGACTGCTTCGCATTCGCTCGCAATGAAAGGAAAACGGTCATCCGCGCGATCCGAGGGCGGTGCTGGCGATCCATGCCTTATCTGTCAAAAATCTTCTCATACTGCCCCGGTGAGAAGCCCAAGTGGTATTCGCCGTTCACTTCGAGCAGGGGGCGCCTGATCGCGCTGGGCGCGGCCTGCAAAAACTCGAGCGCGGTCTTGGCACTGGTGATCGCTGTTTTCACGCTATCGGGCTGCTTGCGCCAGGTCGGCCCCTGCTTGTTGATGAGCGCCTCCCAACCTAGCTGCCTGGCAACTTTCTTCAGCACGTCCAGCGGCACGCCCTGTTTCTTGTAATCGTGAAATTCAGCTTGGAGCTCGTGTTCGTCGAGCCAGGCGCGGGCCTTTTTCACCGTGTCGCAGTTGGGAATGCCATAGAGATGCATCGGTCTGGCGTTAAAATATGCAAAGTTGGATTTTACCCCGAGCATTGATGGCCCACGCTAGCAGACATTCTCCGCCCGGTCCCGCCGACTGGCGCACCCTGCTCAAGGTGACCCCGTATCTATGGGAACATCGCGGGCGCGTGCTGCTGGCGTTCAGCTTTCTGGTGCTGGCCAAACTGGCGACGGTGGCGGTGCCCGTCACCCTCAAATACGTGGTGGACGATCTCAGCCCCACCAAGGCGGCTTTGGCCGTGCCGGTCTTCTTGGTGATTGCCTACGGCATCCTGCGGCTGATGACCACCCTGTTCAACGACCTGCGCGACATCGTGTTCGCCCGCGTCACGCAGGGCACCATTCGCCGGGTGGGGCTGGAGGTCTTTCGCCATCTTCATAGCCTGTCGCTGCGTTTTCACTTGGACCGCCAGACCGGCGGCATTACCCGCGACGTCGAGCGCGGGGCCCAAGGCATTTCCTCGCTGGTCAACTATTTCCTGTTCCGCATCGCGCCCACTCTGCTGGAAATCGGGATGGTGGGCGGCATTCTGCTGGTGAAATTTGATTGGGTGTTCGCCGCGATCACGGTTGGCGTGCTGCTGCTTTATATCGCGATCACCATAGGCGTGACCGAATGGCGCACCCAGTTCCGCCGGCGCATGAACGAACTGGATTCCCTGGCCAATAGCCGCGCGGTCGACAGCCTGATCAATTACGAAACGGTCAAATACTTCGGCAATGAAAAGTTCGAGGTGGACCGCTACGACCACGCCCTGAACCAGTGGGAAGAGGCGTCGGTCAAGAGCCAAACTTCCCTGTCCTTGTTGAATGTCGGACAGGCAGCGGTGATTGCCCTGGGCATGACGCTGATCCTGCTCAAGGCAGCCGATGGCGTTGTGGCGAAAACCATGACCCTGGGCGATCTCGTCATGATCAATGCCTTCCTCATTCAACTTTTCATTCCGCTCAACTTTCTCGGTGTGATGTACCGGGAAATCAAACAATCGCTGACCGACATTGAACGAATGTTCAAGCTGTTGCGGCGCGAACTTGAAGTGAAAGACAAGCCCGGCGCCCCGGCCTTGAATTTGATGGGTGGGGTGGTCCGGTTTGAAGGCGTTCGCTTTGCCTACGATGCGGACCGGCCGATTCTTCATGAGGTGAGCTTCGAAATTCCCGCCGGGCACAACGTGGCGGTGGTGGGCACCAGCGGTGCGGGCAAGTCCACGCTGGCCCGCCTGCTGTTCCGCTTCTACGATGTGACGGGCGGAGGGGTGACGGTGGATGGCCAGGACATTCGCGACGTAACCCAGGACTCTCTGCGTGCCGCCATCGGCATCGTGCCGCAGGACACTGTGCTGTTCAACGACACGCTCTATTACAACGTGGCCTACGGCAAGCCTGATGCCAGCGAGCAAGAAGTCATCGCTGCCGCGCGCGCCGCCCACTTGCTGCACTTCATCGAGTCGCTGCCCAGGCGCTGGGAAACGGTGGTGGGCGAACGAGGCCTCAAACTTTCCGGCGGCGAAAAGCAGCGGGTGGCCATTGCCCGTACGCTGCTCAAGAATCCCAAGATCCTGTTGCTCGACGAAGCCACCTCCGCTCTGGATACGGGGACCGAGCGCATTATCCAGGCCGAACTGCGGGAAATCGCCGGCGGCCGAACGACACTGACCATCGCCCACCGGCTGTCCACGATAGTTGAGGCCGATGAAATCCTGGTGATGGAAGCGGGGCGCATTGTGGAACGGGGCCGCCATATCGATCTGTTGGCCATGGGCGGCATTTACGCCCGCCTGTGGGCGCTGCAATTGCAGGAGCAACGGGAGAAGCCGGTAGAGGCCGTGGCGGCGTGAGCAGTAAGGAGGGGCCCCGCTTGCGGGGATCCGCACGCCCGCGAATGCCGCCTGCCGCCGACGCGACAAGGCTTGAGTCA
>DASQBT010000122.1:0-4657 GCA_035635075.1 Thiobacillaceae bacterium
TGCGCCCCGTCGCCAAACCCGGCCACGAGGCCGAACTGAAGAAGCGCACGCTGACCAATCTCTACAATCAGCGCCCGGCCTGGCTGGACAACGCGCACAAGGAGCTGGATGCCGCCGTCGCCGCCGCCTACGGCTGGACCGACTACACGCCCGATATGCCGGATGGAGAAATTCTAAGAAGATTGCTGGCGCTGAATCTGCAAAGAGCAGGCATCGAGTCTCAATTGAAAATCGGGCGGAGCATCGCAAAGGGGCGCCGCGCGGTTCTTAAAGCCCCTGCCGACGGCTGAACCTAAAAAAGGCCTGCAAGCCTGGTGCGGAATCGTCGCCAGGCAAGCCCGAATCCTCTTCGAACAAGTGCCCAAGCTCACCAAGCGTGAACTCCGCAGCGATCTATCTCTTTGTCAACGGATAGCCGGCCTTGGCCCATTCGTCCAGCCTCATGTCAACTGCGGTGACATCGCTGAATCCAAGGTCCTGAAGGCTCTTCGCCGCCAGGACGCAGCGAGTGCCCGAACCGCAGTACAGCGTAATTTTTTTGCTCATGTCGAGCTTGTCGGGAAATCCGACGTAAGCCCATATCCTCAGTTCGATTACGCCGCGTGGCACATTGATTGCGCAGGGTATGAATCCGTCTGCGTACTCCCCGGGTTCGCGCACGTCGATGAGAAGGCCGACGGCGTTCTTGTCCAATGCGGCTTTGAACGTCGCCATGTCTATCGTCTTGATCTGTGCCTTCGCGGCAGCGACGAGTTGACTGAGCGCGGGTGGGTAATCCTGCGCTGAGGCGCCGCCGGGAACCCATAAGCAGACAGCAAAGATGAAGGCACTCGCGAGTAGCTTGTATGTGTGTCGCATAGCAAACGATCCTCCTAGCCAAGTTTCTGCGATTCAGTTCAGACAAATACCAGGCCCCAAGCCCGCATGAAGCACAGACTCTTCCCCATGGCCTGTCATGAAGAGTCACCCTGAACTTCCGGTCATCCCAGCCGTTCGTCAAAGCACTGCGCACGAAAAGGACGGGAACCCTTAGCCGGGCCTTCTTGCCACGACGGTGTGAAATTTCTTTATGGTGTTTTCCGGCGCGGGGAATTCGTCGTACTTTGAATATAGGATTTCCCAGCCTTCAAGTGTTTTCGTCAGTTCGTTATCGTCAAACAGATAGTAGTGTCCGGGTTCGAACATGCCCATAAAGGTGGTGCCCTCGGTCAGCACATTGAGGGCCATGACGCCGCCCGGCTTGACGTGCCTGAGCATGTCGGACAGCAGCGCGCCTGCCTTTTCCCTAAGAAAGAACATCAGCAATCCGATCGCGACGATGCAGTCGTAAGCGCCGTCGATTGCGAAGCTGCCGAGATCCGCCTCATACGCCGCCAGGCCGAGGCCCAGCCGGTTGGCGACGTGGTTGATTCGATCCACCGCGGCCCGGCTGGCGTCCAGCGCGGTGACGGCGCAGCCCTTTTTTGCGGCGGCAATGGCCAGATTCCCCAGCCCGCAGCCCAGGTCCAGCACGCCGCCGGAAAGGTGCGGCAGCACCGCCTCCTCGAAAGGGTTGAGCCCGAACTCGCCCTTGGCGACCTGCTGGCGAAACTGGCGGTCAAAAAAATCGACGGATTGAATCAAGATTTCACCTGCCAGCCTTGCACCGCGCTCCCGCCCGAGGCGCGGCAATTACCCGCCGAATGACCCGGCTGTTCATGCGCTCTTTCTCATCGCTTCAATAGCACCGGCCGGTCAGGCAGTTCGTTCGGGTTGGATGCGCCTGGCGGGAAGTGCCGTTCCAGCAGGCCGGTAATGGCCTCGATGCCCGCGACCGATCCTTGCAGAAACTGCCCCTGCGCATAGGCGGCCAGCATGTCCCGGGAAATGGCGTCCCATTCCCGCTGCTCAACGCGTTTTGCCAGGCCGCGATCCGCGACAATTTCCAGGCGATGCTCGGCCAGCAGTACGTAGATCAGCACACCGGAATTCTCCTCGGTATCCCAGACCCTCATCCGCCCGAACACTTCAACCGCCCGATGCCGGCTTGATTTGCCGCGCATGACTTCCAACACGGGCAGACTGGTTTCGATGACGAAACGCAGCTCGGCGCTATGGCGTGATTCGGATGCCTTGATCGCGACTTCAATGGCATCCAGGGTCGAGCGCGGAAACGCCGTGCCCAAACGCCAGGGCGGCAGGAACAGGTGTTTGAGCACGCGGGCTACCATGATCCCGATGAACCTCCGCCGCCGAAGCCGCCGCCACCCCCACCCCAACTGCTTCCTCCTCCCCCGCCGAAGCCGCCGCCCCCAAATCCGCCTCCACCCCAGCCGCCGCTGGACCAGCCGCCGCCGCCGCGACCCAGGCCGCCCAGCATGGACAGCACCAGGAACGCGTTGAAGATGCCCAGCATCAGCAGGCCGCTCAGCAGCCAGCCCGCCAGCCCTGCGCCCACCGCGCCGAGCAAGCTGCCTCCGGTGCGCCCAATCAGCATGGAGAGTATGGCGCCGCCGATGATGCCGCCAATCAAGCTGAAGATGAAGGCGCTGCCGAGTTGAGACGAATTCTGCCCCTGGGGTTTAGCCGGCTGGGGCAAAGGCTCGCCGTTGATCCAGCGGATCAACTGATCGACGCCTGCATTGATGCCGCCGGCGAAATCGCCCGCGCGAAATTTGGGTGCCATGATTTCCGAAATGACCCGATTGGCAACGGCATCGGGAATCGCGCCTTCCAGGCCGTAGCCGACCTCGATGCGCATCCTGTGGTCATTCTTGGCGACGATTAGAATCACGCCGTCATCGATCCCCTTGCGGCCGACTTTCCATTTGTCCGCCACGCGGATGCCGAAGGAGGCAATGTCTTCGCCCTCCAGACTGGGAATAATGAGGATGGCGATCTGGCTGCCTTTGCGCGCCTCAAGCTCAGCCAGCTTGCTGTCCAGTTGCTGGATATCCGTCGCGCTCAGGGTGCTGCCGGTCAGGTCGGTGACTCGCTGGCTCAAGGCGGGCACCGGCACTTCGGCCCTGGCCGTTATGAGTGAGCCAAGACCGAGAAGGCAAGCAAGAACCCAGAGTTGGATCACGTACGCTGCCCCTCTCGCCCCGCAGGCGGGAGGGCTGGGGTGAGGGGGAAAAGTCCGTGAAGCGACGCTGCTTGTCATCCTCTAAGCGCTCTGCCCAGGGGTGGTGCTGAAATCCTTGCCATCAATACCCTGGAGCGCGTGAAGCCTGCCCCGACGGCTGAGCGCTTTGGGGCGCGGGTGCAGGCGTCGGCGTGGGTGCCGGCGCCGAAGCACCGAAATCGACCTTGGGCGGCGCACTGATGGCTTTTTCATTTTCCACGCTGAAGTTCGCCTTGGTCTTGAAGCCGAACATCATGGCCGTGAGGTTGCCGGGGAATTTTCGCACCGTCACGTTGTACTCCTGTACGGCGTCGATATAGCGTTTGCGCGCCACTGCGATGCGGTTCTCCGTTCCCTCCAGTTGCGCCTGGAGATCGCGAAACAAACCGTCTGCCTTGAGGTTTGGATAATTTTCCGAAACAGCCATCAGGCGCGACAAGGCGCCGGACAGTTCGCCCTGCGCCTGGGTGAATTTCTGGAATGCCGCCTGATCGTTGACCAGCTCCGGCGTAGCCTGTATCTGGCCCACCTTGGCGCGGGCATCGGTGACTTCGGTCAAGACCTTTTCCTCGTGGGTGGCGTAGCCTTTCACCACGTTCACCAGGTTGGGCACCAGATCGGCGCGGCGCTGATACTGGTTCAGCACTTCGGACCAGGATGCCTTGATCTGCTCATCCGTTGTCTGCAGGGTGTTGTAACCACAACCCGACACGCTTAACAGCAGGAAACTCACAGCCAGCCATTTCTTCATCGCCATCCTCCTAATTATTCACGCTAAACAAACTGCATTGCACAAGGAGGACAAGGGTACAGCAGGAAATCATTTCTTGCTCCTTCTTGTGCCAACGCCTTCCTGTATCTGCCATTCAGGCTTCAAATTCCTGCCATGGTGGCTCGCGCCAGGCACAGATCTTCCCAAGCCTTCGCCTTGTCGGCCGGAGTGCGCAGCAGATAGGCTGGATGGTAGCTGACGATCAGGGGCACGCCCTGGCGTTGGTGCACCCTCCCCCGCAGCCTGCCTATGGCCTCTTCCGTGTTGAGCAGGTTCTGGGCGGCAAAGCGGCCCAGGGCGAGAATCAGCTTGGGTTGGATCAGCTGGATTTGCCGCTCCAGATAGGGCCGGCAGGCCGTCACTTCCTCCTGCTGCGGGTTGCGGTTGCCCGGAGGGCGCGACTTGAGCACATTGGCGATATAGACATTGTCGCCGCGCTTCAAACCGATTGCCGCCAGCATGGCGTCGAGCAGCTTGCCGGCTTGTCCGACAAAGGGCTCACCCTGGGCATCTTCATCCGCGCCCGGCGCTTCACCGATGATCAACCAGTCCGCATTGCGGTCGCCCACCCCGACCACGCCCTGGGTGCGGGTGCGATGCAGGTCGCACAGGGTGCAGGTAAGGATGGCTTCGCTGAGTTGCGCCCAGTCCATCTCCATGACCGCAGGCCCTGTGCCCGCAAGCGGCGCATTCCCCCTGACTGGCTTGGGGTCGCCCACCGCGCCCTGATCCACAGGCCGTGACTTGAGCCGCCATACCGGCGCCAGCCCCAATTCACGCAA
>DASQBT010000123.1:0-43233 GCA_035635075.1 Thiobacillaceae bacterium
CGGTCGGGAGAGCGCACGTCTGCGTGCCGCCGAAGGCGTAATCACCCAAAATCGCTCAGGCAACAGGAACCGACAGGAACAAATCTCTGGAGAGCGCTGCGCCCGGACTTCGGGGCTGAACGGCCACCGAAGGGGCACGGGGAGCAACCCCCTAATCTCTCAGGTACCAAGGACAGAGGGGTGAGGCATAAGCTGCGCCTCGCCCCTTATTCTTTTGCAAAAACACCATGAGCGAACTGAAACGAACCCCCCTGAACGCGATCCACCGGCAATTGGGCGCCAAAATGGTCGACTTCGGCGGTTGGGACATGCCGGTCAATTACGGCTCGCAGATCGAGGAGCATCATGCGGTGCGGCACGACGCCGGGATGTTCGACGTCTCCCACATGCTGCCGGTGGACGTGGAAGGCGACCAAGCACGACAATTCCTTACGTATCTGGTGGCCAACAACGCGGCCAAGCTGAAGACGCCGGGCAAGGCGATCTACTCCTGCATGCTGAATGAGCCGGGCGGCGTCATCGACGACCTCATCATCTACTGGCGCGGCGAGAACCGCTTCCGTATCGTGGTCAATGCCGGCACGGCGGACAAGGATATCGTCTGGATGCACACACAGGCGGAGCCCTACGGTGTGAAGCTCGCGCCCCGTCGTGACCTGGCCATGATCGCCATCCAGGGCCCGAACGCCCGGCACAAGGTATGGGAAGCCATGCCCGGCTTGCAGGACGTCTCGCAGGGCATGAGCCCGTTCAACGCCGTGGAAGTGGGGGAGATGTTCGTGGCGCGCACCGGTTACACCGGAGAAGACGGGTTTGAAGTCATGCTGCCGGCAAAAGCGGCCGCCTTTTTCTGGCAAGCCCTGGTGGAGGCGGGGGTCAAGCCCTGCGGCCTGGGCGCGCGCGACACCCTGCGGCTGGAAGCGGGCATGAATCTGTACGGTCAAGACATGGATGAAACCACCTCGCCGCTGGAATCGGGGCTGGCGTGGACCGTCGACCTGGCCAGCGAGCGCGATTTCGTTGGCAAGGCAGCGTTGCAGAAAAGCGAAATCACCAAACAGCTGGTGGGCCTGCTGTTGCAGGACAAAGGCGTGCTGCGCAGCCACCAGAAGGTGCTCACCAAACACGGCGAGGGCGAAATCACCAGCGGCACCTTCTCCCCCACCCTGGAAAAGTCCATCGCGCTGGCGCGTATTCCCTTGGGCATCGCACCGGGGGAAGACGTGGAGGTGGAAATCCGCGACAAGAGGCTGAAAGCGAAAGTGGTGAAATATCCCTTCGTGCGCAACGGCAAGAGTTTGATTGATATTTGAACAAGGAGGACAAGAGTAAAGCCAACATCTGTCCTCCTCTTGTCCTCTTGTCCTCATGTCCTCTTTGTTAATTTGATTTTTTGAGGAGTTTTCAATGAGCATTCCCTCCGACCTGAAATACACCAGGACCCATGAATGGGTGAAAACCGAAGCTGACGGATCCCTCACGGTGGGCATCACCCATCATGCCCAGGACTTACTCGGGGACATGGTGTTCGTGGAATTCCCCACGGTCGGCCGCGTGCTGTCTGCGGGCGAGGAATGCGCCGTGGTCGAATCGGTCAAGGCCGCCTCCGACGTGTATGCCCCGGTGGCCGGCGAAGTGATCGCGAGCAACACCGGCGTGGAAGCCTCTCCCGAAATGATCAACAAGGATCCTTATGGATCCTGGATGTTCAAGCTCAAACCGGCAAACCCGGCGGACCTGAACGCGCTGCTTGACGCAGCGGCTTACGAAGCCCAGGTCGCCTCCGAGGCGCACTGAATTCTCATAAGGAAGACAAGAGGACGGGAGTAAGCCCTAGTGCATTTTCTCTTGTCCTCATGTCCTCTTTGTTAAAGACGTTGAGCTACCATGCCCTTCATTCCCCACTCTGAAAGCGACGTCACGGAAATGCTGGCCGCCATCGGCGTGCATAGCGTAGACCAGCTGTTTGATGAAATTCCTGCCGCGCTCAAGGCGGGAAAACTGACCAAGGTGCCCGCGGGTGCAAGCGAAATGGAAATTACGCGCCTGATGCAGGAGCGCGCCGAACAGGATGGCCGCTACCTGAGCTTTCTCGGCGCCGGTGCCTACGAACATCACATCCCGGCAGCGGTCTGGCAGATCGCGACGCGCGGCGAGTTCTATTCCGCTTATACGCCTTACCAGGCCGAGGCCTCACAAGGCACGCTGCAGCTGATCTACGAATACCAGACCATGATGACCCGGCTAACCGGGCTGGACGTGTCGAATGCCTCGATGTACGACGGCGGCTCGGGCTTGGCCGAAGCGGTGCTGATGGCGGTGCGCGCCAACAAGAGGGGCGCGCGCAAAGTGCTGACGCCCAGGACGGTGCACCCCCTGTACCGGGCGGCCTGCCGCGCCATCGTGAAGAACCAGAAGATCGAGCTGGTGGAGGTTGGCTACGACCCCGCTACCGGACGCAGCGTGTTGCCGCCAAGCGCCGACGGCTGCGCCGCCCTGGTGATCCCGCAGCCCAACTTTTTCGGCGTGCTGGAAGATGTCGACGCCCTCACCGATTGGGCCCATGCCCAGGGCCTGCTGGCGATTGCGCTGGTCAATCCGATGACGCTCGCGGTATTGAAAGCGCCGGGCAAGTGGGGCCAGGCCGGCGCCGACATCGCGGTAGGCGACGGCCAGCCGCTCGGCGCACCATTGTCTTCCGGCGGCCCCTACTATGGCTTCATGTGCTGCAAGCAGGAATTCGTCCGCCAGATGCCGGGACGCATCGTGGGCGCTACCCTCGACCTGGAAGGCAAGCCGGGCTTTACCCTCACGCTGCAGGCGCGTGAGCAGCACATCCGCCGCTCCAAGGCCACGTCCAACATCTGCACCAACCAAGGGCTGGCGGTCACTGCGTCAACCATTTACATGAGTTTGCTGGGGCCGGAAGGTTTGAGTCGCGTGGCGCGTGCCTCGCATGCCGGTGCCCTGAAGCTGGTGGACAAGCTCGTCGCCGCGGGTGCGGCCCGGGTTTTTTCCGGCGCGGCCTTTCATGAAGCCGTCATCAGCACGCCAGTGGCGAATGGCAAGCTGCTACACGCCCTGCTGGGCCAGGGCATCGTGGGCGGCTACGACTTGTCGCGCGATTATCCGGAACTGGGCAATGCAATTTTGGTCTGCTCGACAGAAACCAAGACCGAAGCGGATCTGGACCGTTATGCCGAGCAAATGCAGCGCATCGTGGCTAAGCTGAACGAGCCGCCGCCTTGCGCGCGAAAATGATTTCGAACAAGGAGGACGGGAGGACAAGAGGAAACCTCCCGTATGTATTCCTTTTGTCCTCTTGGTAGATTTTGAAGGAGAGTAGCATGGCAATAGTAACCAAAGGCGGTGTACCAACCGAAGTGGCCGGCACCTTTCCCAAGGTGGGCAGCACAGCCCCGGACTTCAAGCTGGTGAACAAGGACATGGCCGATGTCGGGCTGGCCGATTTCGCCGGCAAGCGCAAGATCCTCAACATCGTGCCCTCGCTCGACACCGGAATCTGTGCCGCGTCCGCGCGCAGATTCAACAGCGCCGGCGCCGGTCTGGCCAATACCGTCGTGCTGGTCATCTCGGCTGATCTTCCCTTCGCCTCGGCGCGCTTTTGCAACACCGAAAAGCTCGAAAATATCATCACTTTGTCGACCATGCGGGGCTGGGAATTCAAGAAGAACTATGGCGTAGACATCGCGAGCGGGCCGCTTACCGGCCTATGCGCTCGCGCAGTCATCCTACTGAATGAGCAGAACAAGGTGATCTATACCGAGTTGGTGCCCGAAATCGCCCAGGAGCCCGATTACGACGCCGCCCTGGCGGCCCTGAAAGGCTAGGGTCAGGATTCAGGATTTAGGGGCCAGAGAAAGCGTAGGCATCTCCCAACCCCTAACGCCCAGCCCCAGCACCTAGCTCCTCACCTATTGCCATGTTGATCTTCGACCACTCCCATCCCGGCCGCGCGGCCCATGCCCAGATGCCGGCAGCAGACGCGACCCTGTCCGATCTGCCTACCCATTTGTTGCGCGATGCGCCGCCCGCGCTGCCCGAGTGCTCGGAACTGGACGTGGTGCGCCACTACACCCGGCTCTCGCAGAAGAATTTCTCCATTGATACGCAGTTCTATCCGCTCGGCTCGTGCACCATGAAGTACAACCCGCGCGCGTGCAATTCGCTCGCCATGCTGCCGCAATTCCTTGCGCGCCATCCGCATGCGCCGGCCGAGACCGGCCAGGGGTTCCTGGAGTCCATGTTCGAATTACAGGAGATGCTCAAGGACCTGACCGGCATGGCGGGAGTGTCGCTCGCGCCGATGGCCGGCGCGCAGGGCGAATTCGCCGGCATCGCCATGATCCGCGCCTATCACGAGGCGCGCGGCGATAGCGCGCGCACTGAAATCCTGGTGCCCGATGCGGCGCACGGCACCAACCCGGCCAGCGCGGTGATGTGCGGCTACACCGTGAGGGAGATTCCCACCGACCGTGAAGGCAACGTCGACCTGGCCACGCTCAAGGCCGCTGTCGGGCCACACACGGCCGGACTCATGCTGACCAATCCATCCACTCTGGGCGTATTCGAGAAGACCATCCTGGACATCCAGGCCATCGTGCACGAGGCCGGCGGGTTGCTTTATTACGATGGCGCCAACCTCAATGCCATCCTTGGTCGCGTGCGGCCGGGCGACATGGGTTTCGACGTCATCCACATGAATTTGCACAAAACCTTCTCCACCCCGCACGGCGGCGGCGGACCGGGCGCGGGTCCGGTCGGGGTAGCTGAACGCCTGCTGCCCTTCCTGCCCGTGCCGGTGGTCATTAGCGACAGCGGCCAGTACCGCAATGCCACCGAACCCGACCTGCCCCAGTCGATCGGGCGCATGAGCGCCAACGGCGGCAATGCGGGCGTGCTGCTGCGCGCCTATGTGTATGCGCGCATGCTGGGCGCCGAAGGCATGCACCGCGTGGCCGAGTTCGCAACCCTGAATGCCAACTACCTGATGGCCCGGCTGCGGGAAGCGGGATTCGACTTGGCCTACCCAACCCGGCGCGCCAGCCACGAATTCATTATCACGCTGAAGAAGCTCAAGGACGAGACCGGAGTCAGCGCCATGGATTTTGCCAAGCGCCTGCTCGACTACGGCTTTCATGCGCCCACTACATATTTTCCCCTGTTGGTCCCCGAGTGCTTGCTGATCGAGCCGTCTGAAACAGAAAGCAAGGAAACTCTGGATGCCTTTGTCGATGCCTGCATTAAGATCAAGGACGAGGCCAGCAACCAGCCGGATCTGGTCAAGGGCGCGCCCTACAGCCAGCCGGTCCGGCGGCTGGATGATGTGAAGGCGGCCCGCGAGCTCGATCTCGCATTCAAGCCTGATTAGCGCCCGAGGCGCGGGCCAGCGACTTTGGCGGAAACGGCCGCCACCATGGTGTCCCCTGTACCTTAATTTCTCACTCCGCAGGTGCCGGCAGAGCGGGCCCGGCTTCAGGCGTGCTCCTGCGCTTGCTCACCCAATCGTGCCCCGAATTCACCCCTTGCGCTCCTTGCGCCTGCGAATCCGGATGTCGCTGACGCGGCTTTGCGGCATAATCACGGCCCATGACTGCTCCCCCCCAGTTCAAGGGCAAGACCGGCCTCCGGCGCATCTGGAACGCTTTGTTCTATTCCATCGATGGGTTTCGCGCCGCTTTCCGTCATGAGGATGCGTTTCGTCAGGAAGCCCTGCTGGCCGCGATCTTGCTGCCTCTGGCTTTCTGGCTGGGGAAAACGGGGATGGAAAAAGCCTTGCTTTCCGCCGCGGTTCTGCTGATTCTGGTGGTTGAATTGCTTAACTCGGGAATTGAGGCGGTAGTAGACAAGGTCTCACCGGAAGCCCATGAACTGGCCAAACGGGCCAAGGACATGGGCTCCGCCGCAGTGTTGCTGAGCCTGTTGAATGCGCTAATCATTTGGTCTTGCGTGCTGGCCAGCTAAAGTTTGGCGCTCCGGACCCGCAAATCTAAACATAACCAGCCGATTCTCAAACAATTTTGCCGTTGCCAACGCGAACACTCTTGCCGATCCTGCTGGGCTGCCTGATGACAGCCTCTTTTGCGTCCTGGGCGCTTGGCTTGGGCGAACTCACGCTCGAGTCCTATCTGGGCCAGCCCCTAAAAGCCAGCGTCGCACTGCTGGCCGAGCCTGATGAGACCATCGACGAAACCTGCTTTCAGGCCAGGTCCGCCAACGTCGGTGGTGTGCCGGGCGTGGCGGAAATCAACATTGTTTTGCAGCGGCACAAGGGGGGCGCGCGTCTGCTGCTCACCTCGCGCCACCCGGTGAATGAGCCCGCGGTGGGCATTTCCGTCATTACCGACTGTCCGCAACGTTTGGGCCGGCAATACATGGTGTTGCTTGATCCACCCACTCTCATGGACACTGTGGCTTTGCCGAAGACCTTGGCCCAGGCAACAAGCACTCCAGTTACCCCGGCGCCGCACCGGGCGCACCCAACCAGGACAGCGTATCACCGGCCTGCCTCCCGGCCCGGTATCAAGACGGCACGCACGCACGCTCATCGCGTCGCTCATCCGCGCATGGTGAGTTCATTGGGCCCCCGCCTGATCCTCTCCGGGCGCAATCACGCCGCGGCAGGCGCCCCGTCGTTTGACGCAAGTCCGTCCGCGCCGGGTAAATACAAGGACTCACCGCCGGTAGGCCGGGAAGTACCGGATGAAGGCGCGTCACTCAACCGCAAGCTGGCTCACCTGGAACAGCAGTTGGCCGATCTACAGCGGCTCAATGCCGAGTTGGACCTGGCTGCCCGCAAAGCCCCGGCGCCGGCCAAACCTGCCGCAACCAGCGACAATCCGTGGCTGCCCTGGTTTGCCGGTCCCGGCCTGCTGATGGTCGGCGCGCTGCTCGCCTGGCGCTGGCGCAGCATGCGCAAGCCCAGACTCCAATTCAGGCAAACGGATCTCTGGTCTGCTCCGGTCGAGCAAACAAAGGCAGCCATACAACCAGAGCCATTTGCCGAGGACGTCGAAGCACATCCCCTCCAAGATGTTGGTTTGGCGGATGAACCGCCACCTGAGCACCCTGCAGCCCCCGAGCCATCTGCGCCTTCCCCGCCAGCACGCACGCCCGTCGTGGCCAAGTGGGCGGACGGGAATCGGAACGGCGTCGAAGTTGACGACAGCATGGTGGATGAAGTCGAAGTTTTTGTGGCGCACGGGCATGCCGACCTGGCGATCAACTTGTTGGAGGAACATCTGCGGGTCGCGCCGGATGAATCGCCCATTCCCTGGATGCTGCTGTTGGATCTGCTCAAGCGCCAAAAGCTGGCCAAGGAATACGAAAAAACGCGCAAGGCTTGCAAGCTGCATTTCAACATCCGCGTTCCCGACCTCGATGAAGACGAACCCGGGTCCGAAGCAGCCGGCCTGGAAGGCTACCCGCACATACTTGCCGAACTGATCCGGCTGTGGGGCACTCCCAAATGCCAGACCTACCTGGACGACCTGATTTTTGACCGGCGCGGCGGCACCCGGGCTGGCTTTGAATCCCCCGCCTACCGGGAGATCATGCTGCTGCGAATCCTGCAAGGCGAAGAAACGCCCTTGGTAGCCGCCCGCTACCGTTCCTTCTAGGGATTAACCCTCGCTTCACTGTCGCGTTGCCCCGGCGAAAGGCGTCAGTGCAAGGCGTGGGATGGTGCAAATGTTTATAGGGGACAAAAGCCTGCAGCAAGAGGGCGCGTGCGGCCGTGACGCACATGATCTTGGCCGGACCATGCGGCACCCTGCTGTACAAGTAGCTGAAACACGCCATCCGCCGTCCCCGGCCCTATCATATGCTGCCGAACATCTTGTGCCCGACTGCGCCTCCGGACCGCTTCAAGGTTTCCCTCCGGCCATACCCTCCATGCAGTGGTATTCAGACTGGTCGCCGCTGCGTACTGTCCGGTCCTGGCCTGGATGGTGTTCGAGTTTGCTGCGCTGATTGCTGTGTCCAGGCTGATACTGGGCCTGCATTATCCCAGCGATGTCATCGCCGGCGGCCTCATCGGCGGGCTTATCGCCCTGCTCTCGCTTACGATCTGACAAGCAGGTCGTCTGGCAAGCGCAGGCACCCGGCCACTTCCCCCGCAATGCAAAGGCCTCTCGCTCAGCGCCATTGCAGCCGGGTGAAATTTCCATGAAGCCGATACAATCGGAAGCTTCAACATCGACTCCTATACGCTATGCGCACGCTGATCTGCGGTTCTCTGGCCTTCGACTCCATCATGGTCTTCCACGACCACTTCAAGCATCACATCCTGCCGGACAAGATACACATCCTCAACGTGTCCTTCCTGGTGCCCGACTTGCGCCGCGAATACGGCGGCTGCGCCGGCAATATCGCCTACAACCTCAAGCTGCTGGGCGGCGAACCGGTGATCATGGCGACGGTGGGGGAGGATTTCGCCCCCTACCGGGAACGCCTCAATCAACTGGGCCTGAGCGAGGAATGCGTGCGCCTGGTTGAGGGCACTTATACCGCCCAAGCGTTCATCACCACCGACCTTTCCGACAATCAGATCACCGCCTTTCATCCCGGTGCGATGAACCAGTCCCATCTCAACGACGCCGGCTCCGCACGTGGCATCAAGCTGGGCATCGTTTCGCCGGACGGGCGCGAAGGCATGCTGGCTCACTGCGAACAATTCGACCGGGCCAACATCCCCTTCGTGTTCGATCCGGGCCAGGGCATGCCGCTGTTCAGCGGCGACGAGCTGATGCAGATGGTGCGCCAGGCCGACTACGTCACCCTGAACGACTACGAGGCCGAACTATTGCAGGTGCGCACCGGGCGCACGCTGAAACAGCTGGCACGGGAAGTGAGGTGCCTGATCGTGACGCGAGGCGGCGAAGGATCGCGCTTCCATGTCGAGGGCAAGGTGCTCGACATTCCCGTCGCGCCGGTGCGCGAAGTCGTCGATCCCACGGGTTGCGGCGACGCATTCCGCGCCGGCCTCCTGTATGGCATTGTGAACGGACTGGATTGGGAAACTACCGGACGGCTGGCCAGCCTGATGGGCGCGATGAAAATCGAGAGCCGTGGCGGCCAGAACCATGCGCCCAGCCGGATGGCCATCGAAACCCGGTTCGCCGAGTCTTTCGGTTATCGATTCTAGGGATCGGGCAGTGCTAAGCAGCCAAAAGTCCGGCTAAACAAAGGGCCAGCGTTGCCGAACCATCAGGGCGGGGCTGACCGCGCCGGGCAGCGCGCATTGCCCTCGGTCAGTTCCTCTTGACGCTGACCAGAATCGCGCCCGAACCCCCTGATATTTGCTCGCGCAGGAGCGCATGCAAAGCCAGTTCAGCTTACCGGCTGGTCGCACACTGCATATGCACGCCGGTTCCTGCCCGTTTAACGAAAACGTCGCGCCGCCTCATTACATCATCCTGTTCCGCTGTCCATCGTTTCTCACCCCGGCCTGCGTGGCCACGGAGACAGAGCGGGGCTGCCTCGACGGCATCGTCCCGTTGGCGGCCAGGCGGATAGAATTGGCTATGCCCGTATTCGCCCATTTGCGCCGCGCCTACCGCCTGCCCCGCCTGGTCTTGCATGCGGCATGGGGAATGATACTGGCGGGGACCGTCCCACGTTGGTGTAGCCCGCCGCAATGGGACCGCACCATATCCCGCTGGTCTGCCAAGCTATTGCGCATCCTCTGCGTTCGCCTGAGCATCATGCCCACAACGCAAAAAATGAACAGTGTCCTGCTGGTGGCCAACCACATTTCATGGCTGGATATTTTCGTCATTCATGCGGCGCAGCGCGTGCATTTCGTCTCCAAAGCCGAGGTGCGGCGCTGGCCGGCGGCGGGCTGGCTGGCGTGGAAAATTGGCACCCTGTTCATCGAACGGACAAAGAAGTCCGACACCGCGCGCATCAACCGGGAAATGCGCGCGATCCTGGAACAGGGTGGCTGCGTGGCTGTGTTTCCCGAGGGCACCTCTTCCGACGGACGGCAAATCCGCCGCTTCCTGCCTTCGCTGCTGCAACCCGCGGTGGACCTGGGGCTGCCTGTAGTCCCTGCGGCCGTGCGCTACCGCCAACCCGACGGCAGTCATTGCGATGCCGCCAATTACATCGACCGGATGAGTTTCGCCGAGTCGCTGTGGCGCATCGCTGGAACACCCGCCATCCATGCGCAGCTCGAATTTGGTGCGGTGCAAAAGGGCGGCGACCGGCGCAGTCTGGCGCTGGCCGCGCAAACCGAAGTAGCTAGGCTGCTGGGCGTTGCAGTGATGGACAAGCCACCTGGATGGGCAGCCGGTCCTCAAGACGCAGGGCAGTGAGGCGGCCGCCCCATAGGCAGGCGGTATCCAACGCCATGATGTCCTCGCGGAGCAGCAATCCCAGCGCAGACCAGTGGCCGAACGCGATGGGTATGCCGGCAGTCTTGCGGCCCGGCACTTCAAACCAGGGCATCAGCTGGGAAGGCGGGGTCCCGATGCGTCCCTTGTGGTGAAAATCCATGATCCCCTCCGCGGTGCAAAACCGCATCCGGGTGAACACGTTGGTGATGACCCGCAAACGATCCGGCCCGCTGAGGTCATCACTCCAGGTATCCGGAACGCTGCCGTACAGTCGCGCAAACAAGGCAGGAAGCTCGTAGCTGCGCAAGGCCTCTTCCAGTTCACGCGCACGGCCCAGGGTCTGGTCCAGGGTCCAGCCCGGCCAGGCGCCCGCGTGGGTCATCAACACCCCATGTTCATAGTGCGCCATGGGCCGATGCCTGAGCCAGTGCATCAGCGCATCGCAATCAGGCGCCTCTAGAATATCATGCAGCGTGTCCGATTCGTGGGACTTGCGGTGGCCGGCCCACACGCCGAGCAAGTGCAGATCATGATTGCCCAGCACGGTGACCGCGGCGTCGCCGAGCTCACGCACGAAGCGCAGCACCTGCAGCGACTCCGGCCCGCGGTTGACCAGATCGCCCACCAGCCAGAGCCGGTCGCGATGCGGATCGAAATCCAGCTTGTCCAGCAGTTGACGCAGCGCAGCATAACAGCCTTGCACGTCGCCGATCACATACGTCGCCATGGCATCAGTGTCCTGTTTTCCGAATGATACAATTCCTGCCCGATTGCTTCGTTACACCCCATGCTGTCCCAGCTCAATCCTCCCCAGCGCGAAGCAGCCAAGTACCTGGATGGCCCCCTGCTGGTGCTGGCCGGCGCCGGTTCCGGCAAGACCCGTGTCATCAGCCACAAGATCGCCTGGCTGGTACGCGAGTGCGGCTATCGCGCTGCTTCCATCGCCGCCATCACCTTCACCAATAAGGCCGCGCGGGAAATGCAGGAACGCGCCGGCAAGCTGCTTGAAGGCCGCGAAGGCAAGGGCCTGGTTGCTACCACCTTTCATTCCCTCGGCCTGCGTCTGCTCCGCGAGAATGCGCAACAGGCGGGTCTCAAGCCAGCTTTTTCCATTCTTGACAGCGCAGACTCCCAGGGCATACTGGCCGAGATGTTGCAGACCACGGATCGCAAGAGCATACGTCAAGCTGCGGCACGGATCTCCCGCTGGAAAAACGAACTGCTGTCCCCGGATGCCGCACTGAAGAATGCAAAAACCGATGCAGACCATGCCTGGGCCAGACTCTATGCGCGCTACGCGGCAACTCTGCTGGCCTATCAGGCGGTGGATTTTGATGACCTGATCCGCCTGCCGGCCGAATTGCTCGAAACCCAACCCGAGGTCCGGGAGAAATGGCAGAACCGCCTGCGCCATGTGCTGGTCGACGAATACCAGGACACCAACGCGGCCCAGTACCGCGTGCTCAAGCTCATCACCGGGCCGCGCGCCGCATTCACCGCGGTGGGCGACGACGATCAGTCGATCTACGGCTGGCGCGGCGCTTCGGCGGACAACCTGCAGGCCCTCACAGTAGATTATCCGCACCTCAAGGTCGTCAAGTTGGAACGGAATTACCGCTCCACCATGCGCATCCTCAAGGTTGCCAATGCCTTGATCGCCCACAACCCCAAGTTGTTCGAAAAACAGCTGTGGAGCGAACTGGGATTGGGCGACGTCATCCGGGTGACGGTCGCCAAGGATGACGCTGCGGAAGCCGAGTCAGTGGTGATGCGCCTGATGAGCCACAAGTTCCAGCACCGCACACACTATCAGGATTACGCCATACTCTATCGTGGCAACCATCAGGCCCGGGTGTTCGAGCAGGCATTGCGCAATGAAAAAATTCCCTACCGCCTGTCCGGTGGCCAGTCGTTCTTCGACAAGGCGGAAATCAAGGATATAACCGCGTGGCTCAGACTGATAGCCAATCAGGAGGACGATCCGGCCTTCATACGCGCGGTGACCACGCCGAAGCGGGGGGTGGGCGCCGCCACCCTGGAAAGATTGGCGGAAGTTGCGGCCCGCAATCGCGCTTCGCTTTTCGAGGCCGTGTATTCCGCCGCCGCCGGCCAAATGCTGCTGCCGCGCCAGTTGGAACCGCTAACCGAATTCTGCAATTTCATCAATCGCATCAGCCACCGTGCGGGCCGCGAGCCGGCGCCTCAGGTGCTGGACGACCTTATTGCCGCCATCGGCTATGAGGCCCATCTATACGATACCGAGGAGCCGCGGACAGCAGAGAGCAAGTGGAAAAACGTGCTCGATTTTCTCAACTGGCTCAAGGCCAAGGGTGAAGAAGACGTGAAGAACCTGCTGGAGCTGACCCAGATCGTGGCCCTCATCACCCTTCTGGACGAGAAGGATGACAACGCAGTCGATGCGGTCCGCCTCTCCACACTGCATGCGGCCAAGGGTCTGGAGTACGACCATGTGTTCTTGGTGGGTGTGGAAGAGGGTGTTCTCCCGCACCGCGAAGCAGTGGAAGAAGATCGCCTTGAGGAAGAACGGCGCCTGATGTATGTGGGTATCACGCGTGCACGCAAGAGTCTGAGCCTGAGCTACTGCGAACGGCGCAAGCGGGGCGGGGAGTGGCTGAGCTGCGAACCGAGCCGCTTCATCGCCGAAATGGGCGACGAAATCTGTCAGCCGGACAAACCTGAAAGCCAGGCCGCGCGCCGAGACGGCAGGGCTCGCCTAGCCATGCTCAAAGCCCTGCTGGCCGATAGCTGATCAATTTGGGGCCGCCGCTCGCGCGGCTTTCTCGGGCACAGAAACAGCGGCTGGCTCGGGGGCCACGGCTGACATTTTGTTTGCCGCTTCCTGCATGGCTTTCAGCTCATCGACCTTGAGCTGCCGGCCCACGCTGTCACGGGCTTTGGCGGCGTCCTCCACACCTTGCGCCGCTGCCAGATTGAACCACAAATAGGCCTTGGCCTTGTCCATCTGGATACCGGTGCCGAAGCGATAAAGCTCCCCCAGAGTATATTGGGCCGGCGCATAGCCCTTCTTTGCGGGCTTCTCAATCCAGCCAAAGGCAGCCTGAAAATCCTGCACCACACCCTCGCCAGCCAGCAGGGCCAATCCCAATTGATACTGCGCTTCTCCCGAGCCTTGTTTGGCGGCTTTGGCAAACCATTGTGCGGCTTCCTTGGGGTTCTTGATAAAGCCGTCACCCTGGGCATAGCGCATGCCCATTTCCAGTTCAGCCTGCGGGTCACCCCGCTTGGCGCGCTGGTAAAGCGCGTCCTGGGATGAAACCTCCGTCATTACCGGCCTGCCCGGCTGTCCGTTCAGTTGCCGAACCACCATGCCCAGCCCGATCAGTACGATTAGGCCCAACGCAACAGGCTTCGCGCGGCTCTTCAGCCAGAAGCGGCGCTTGCATTGGTGGCAGCGCATGGACCGGTACAGCACCAATCGGCGCAAGCCATCACTGGCGCGCGCGGACGATCGCCGAACCTGTCCGCTGCCGCAATGTGGGCAAACCTTCTGCATGGATTACTTCGCCTTGCTGACCATGTAGTCGACAGCAGCTTTCACATCAGCATATGTCAGACTGGCGTTGCCACCTTTGGCGGGCATGGCGTTCTTGCCTTTGACTGCACTGGTGTAAAGCGCCTCAAATCCGGTCTTGATACGCGGCGCCCAAGCCGCCTTGTCGCCAAACTTTGGCGCGCCGGCTACCCCCGTTTCATGACAAGCCTTGCAGGTGCCCTCGAACACATTCTTGCCCTTCGCCAGTTCAGCCGCGTCAGGCGCCTCGGGCGCCGCTGCAGTGGCCGAGACAGCCACGGAGGCGCTGGGCGGCGGCGTGGGGGCAGCCGGCTCCTTGAACTTGGCGCCGGCCGCATTCGCCATGTAAACGATCGCTCGTGTGACTTCGGTGTCGGAAAGGTCCGGGTTGCCGCCGCGCGCCGGCATCTGGTTGAATCCTTCCAGCGCATGTTTGCTCAGTGCATCCAGGCCTTTGCCGATGCGGGGGCCCCAATCCCCCTTGTTCTGGTACTTGGGCGCGCCAAGGGCTCCGCTGCCATGACATGCGCCGCACACCGAGTCATAGACCTCCTGACCGGACTTTTCCACTTTGGGCGCATTGGCATCCAGCGCTTCCAGCTTGGCAAATGGCCGAATATTGTTTTCCACAATCTTGGCGGCGACCGCCGGGCTGTCCTTGTCAACCTGTTTTCCCTGTATGCCCGCGATCAGTTGAATGATGAGAAAGATGGCAATCAGCGGAGCGAACAGTCCGGCGAGCATGGAAATAATGATTTCCTGAGGCGTGGCCTGGGTCAATCTGGCGTTGTCGGCCATGGGGGATCCTTGAAGAACGTCTAAAAGAAAGAAATTATAGGGAAAAGCCCTTCCGCGGGGAACCGCTTGAACGGCCCGCTTTCTGGACGGAGCAAGGCAAACCGGCTATTCTTGCGCGTCTTGGCGCCCGTAGCTCAGTTGGATAGAGTACTGCCCTCCGAAGGCAGGGGTCGCACGTTCGAATCGTGTCGGGCGCGCCAAGTGTCATTTCTACTCTTTCCCTGATCCCGGCTTTGTGGTGCAATGCCCGTAATACCTTAGTCTTTTAGTCAGGAATTAGTATGTCCGGTTTGAACAAAGACACGCCCATCCCCACCGAAATCAAGCTTCACCAGGCCTCGCACAAGATGGAAATCGCATTCGATGACGGCAGCCGGTTCGAACTGCCTTACGAGTATCTCCGCGTCTACTCCCCTTCCGCGGAAGTGCGCGGCCATGGGCAGGGTCAGGAGAAACTTCAGGTAGGCAAGAAGAACGTGGCGATCGACCACATCGAGCCGGTTGGCAATTACGCCGTATGCCTGTTCTTCAACGACCAGCACAATACCGGCATTTATTCCTGGGATTACCTGTATGACCTCGGCGCCCATTACGATGTGTTCTGGCAGGATTATCTGAAGCGTATGGAGGCCGCCGGCGCTTCCCGCGAACCAGCCAGCGCGCAATATGAGCAGCGTCCCAAGAGCAAATGACAAGCCGCGAGAAGGCGACGCGAATCGAATGACAGTCTGCGCAATTCCGATTCACGCGCCCTCCGGGGCGCGTGTCGTTTTGATCAGCCCGTATGAACTGGGACGCCAGCCGTTCAACTTGGCTGAAGCCGCCGCATGGTTCGGGCGCGCCGGCATTGCCTGCGCCTGTCTGGACCTGTCGCAGCAAAAACTCGATGCGGCGATGCTTGGCGAGGCCGGCTATGTGGCAATGCATTTAGGCATGCATACCGCCACCCGCATTGCTGCCGCCGCACTGCCGAAAATTCGCGCGCTGGCGCCCCGGGCGCGCCTCGCCGCGTTTGGCCTGTATGCCCCCGCCAACGCGGCCTGGCTAAACGACCTGGGCGTCGAGGCGATATTCGGCGGTGAGTCCGAACCCGACCTGCTGAACTGGGTGCAAGGGGCAACGCGAGCCGCGAATTCGACCGTGCGTCTCGACAAGATCGAATTTCTGCTCCCGGATCGTTCCGGACTCCCCGAATTGAGTCGTTACACCAGCCTGCTGCTCGCCGACGGCAGCGCGAAACGCATCGGCTTTGTTGAAACGAGCCGCGGTTGTAAGCACCTCTGCCGCCATTGCCCGGTGGTGCCGGTATACCAAGGCAAGTTTCGTGTCGTGCCGCTGGATGTGGTGATGGCCGACATTGCCCAGCAGGTCGAAGTTGGCGCGCAGCACATCAGCTTTGGCGACCCGGATTTTCTCAATGGCCCGACTCACGCGCTCCGAATCGCCCATGCGCTGCACGGCCGCTTTCCGCAGTTGAGCTGGGATGCCACGATAAAGATCGAGCATCTGTTGAACCACGCGGACCTGCTGCCGCAACTGAAGCGGCTGGGGCTAATGTTCGTGGTGTCGGCGGTGGAATCCATGGACGACAACATCCTGCAACAGCTTGCCAAAGGCCACACCCGCGCCGACTTTGCCGCCGCGCTGGCATTGTGCCGTCAACTGGGTATCGCGCTGGCGCCCACGTTCGTGCCATTCACGCCGTGGACCACGCTGGCAGGCTACCGCGAGCTGCTTGCCGCCCTGTTGGAGCTGAATCTGGTTGCAGCGGTGCCGCCGGTGCAACTGGCTATCCGCCTGCTGGTGCCGCAAGGCTCTTACCTGATGCAGCTGCCGGACTTTGCCGCCTGTGTTGGTGCGTTCGACCAGGCCATGCTGGGGTATCCGTGGCAGGCGGACGATCCGGCAGTGGATGCCTTGCAGGCCGAGATCATGGCCTGGGTAATGCTGGCAGAAATGCAAAATCTGCCGCGCGGCGAAATCTTTGCCGGCATCTGGGCGCGTACCCATGCGGCGCTAAACGAGGCCGCGCCGCCGCTTGACCGTGCGCAGTTCGGGGACGTCATCCCGCGCCACTCGGAACCCTGGTATTGCTGCGCGGAACCGACCGAAACCCAGATCGCGAGTTTCTGATGGCGCGCGTCCTGCTGCTGCTCCCCGCCGCGGGCTATGCCGGTGACGATTATGTATTGGCCGCAGACCGGCTGGATATTGAACTCGTCATGTGCGCGGACTACTGCCACCGCTTGGCGCCCGGCTGGGGTCTGCCGCCGCTGATGAGCGTACCCTTCGACCAGCCTGAGCTCGTGCTGCCGCAGGTGCTGGCCGAACTGAAGCGACCGGTAGACGCGGTGCTGGCCGCCGACGATCACGGCTTGGCACTGGCCGCACGACTGCGCGAAAAACTGGGACTGCCCGGCAATTCCCCGCAGGCTGTGGCGCAATTGGCCGACAAGTTGATGTTTCGGCAGTTGCAGCGGCGCATGGTTCTCCCGCATCCGGCGTTCTACTGCTTGCAGCACGATGGCGAGCTGCAAGCCGCTGCAAGTGCGGTGGGCTTTCCGATGGTGGTCAAGGCGCGACGGCTCAATGCCAGCCGGGGCGTGATTCGCGCAGACAACGCCGCCGAATTGCGCCACGCGGTGCATCAAGTCAGGCGCATTCAGAAGCGCCTGCAGCGCGACGCCGACTGCCTCGGTTTGCTGGCGGAGGCCTTCATTCCTGGCGAAGAAGTTGCCCTGGAAGGCGTGCTGCAAGGCGGCGCACTGAGGGTTCTCGCACTATTCGACAAGCCCGACCCTTTGAGCGGCCCCATATTTGAGGAGACCCGCTACGTCACGCCTTCACGCCTGCCCGCTTCCATGCAGTCCGCGATTGCCGCCGAAGTGAGCCGCGCCTGTACCGCCGCGGGTGTGACCGAAGGCCCCGTTCACGCAGAAGCGCGCATCAACGCATCGGGCGTCTGGCTGCTGGAGATCGCGCCGCGCGCCATCGGCGGCTTGTGCGGCCGGGTCCTGCAGGCGACCGTCGGCATGGGGAGTGCGGAACTGGTGTTGCGCCATGCCGCTGGCCTGCCCCTGCCGGATGCCGTGCAGCAAGGCGCGGCCGCGGGCGTGATGATGATTCCGATTCCCGCCGCCGGCATCCTGAAGAGTGTGGAGGGGATCGAAGCTGCCCGTGAAATGCTCCATATCAGCGGGATCGAGATCACCGCGCGGCCCGGGCAGATCATCGCGCCGCCGCCCGAGGGCGCAAGCTACCTCGGCTTTATTTTCAGCCGCGCGCCCAACCCCGAAGCTGCCGCCGATGCGCTTCTGGCCGCGCATTCCCGGCTTGCCATCCATATCCAGGAGACTTTGCCGTGATCAACGATATCGCCGCCGCGATTGCCCGTGCCACAGGGACAGCGTTTGTTCCACGCCGGCAGGCGTCGCTGGGCGGGGGGTGCATCAACCAGGCGCTTAGGCTCAGCGACGGCAAGCGTAGCTTCTTCGTCAAGATCAATGGCGCGACTTGCTTGCCCATGTTCGAGGCCGAAGCGGCTGGCCTGGAGGAAATCCTCGCCACCCACAGCCTGCGGGCGCCAAGGCCCGTCTGTTACGGAGCTTCGGACGGCGCCGCTTGGCTGGTGCTGGAATACCTTGAGCTGGGGGGGCGCGGGCGTGGCGCGGAAATGGGCCGCCAGCTTGCGCAAATGCACCACACGACTGCCACACAATTCGGCTGGACCCGCGACAACACCATTGGCAGCACCCCCCAGCCCAATGCCTGGGCAGGAAGCTGGATCGATTTCTTTCGCGACCGGCGACTTGGCTACCAGCTTGAATTGGCAGCGCAAAAGGGTTTCGGGGCTGCGCTGCAGCGCAAGGGAGAGCGATTGCGCGGGGACCTGGATGCGTTCTTCTCCGCTTACCAACCTGTTTCCTCGTTGTTGCACGGCGATCTATGGGGTGGCAACGCTGGTTATATGCGATCAGGCGAGGCAGTGGTTTTTGATCCGGCCGTCTACTACGGCGACCGCGAAGCCGATCTGGCGATGACCGAGCTGTTCGGCGGATTTGGCGCCGACTTCTATGCCGCCTACCGGGAGGCCTGGCCGGTGGACGCCGGCTATGCTGTGCGCAAGATGCTCTACAACCTGTATCACATACTCAACCACGCCTATCTGTTCGGCGGCGGTTACGCAATGCAGGCGCAGGCCATGATGGACCGGCTGCTGGCTGATCTGGGCTGAGACGAGGGGGAGCGAATGGTTGGCAGCTGACGGCCGTGTCGTTGGTGGGCTGCACCGTGGATCATTGGTGTTTGGCCTTGCGCACAGCGGGCAACGGCCCGCCGTGCGGCAATGGAGTATCAGTTGAATTTGTCCGGGAATTGCTTGGCGATTGCCCCGGCAAGCGCATCGGCGATCACGTACATGTGTTGCTTCATCGCTTCCCAGGTTTGCGCCTCTTCCGCGTACTGCTTGGCCTTGAGCTGCTGGATCTGCTGGATGTGATGTCCGCCGTGCGCGAGCAGCAGTCCGTTCAGCGTATCGAAGGGCAGATATGGGTTTGCGCCGCTCAGAAAAGTGGCGATTTCGCCGGCGTTAGCGGTGAGGGCTTTGGTTGCCGCGTCCTGTTTCGTCTTGCTGCCCGCGGCGGTCGCTTCGAGATATTGCTTGACCGCACCGTAATGCGCGGCGAGCAGGCCAAACAGTTTCTCAGAGGCGGGCTTGCCGTAGTAAGGCTCGATCGCGGCTGCGATCTGTTTGGCGTTGGCAACGACTTCATTCTCCGCCGCAGTGGCTGCAGCAGAATTTCCGGCGAGAGTGTCTACGGCCACGTTGCGGACCCAGAAGACATGCCCTACCCACAAATCCCGTAACGCGGCCCCCGTCTGGGCTGCTTTGGAAGCGTTGGGTGTGGTCTTGACCTCATGATCGGCATGCTGCGCATAGGCAGGGAGGGCGATGCTCACCAGAGCAACAAGAAATGCGGAAGTCAGGGTGGTTCGCTTGGTCAGTTTCATGGATATTTTCTCGGCAAAATGGTTTGGAAGGTGTGAGGGTGAAGGACTCAACATTTTTGGTGATTTGGGCGGCCAAAATAGATCGAAGAGTTGCCCCGCATGGGGGCAAACGCTCCGATCAGTCATGCCACCAGGTTAAATGCGATCACCGTTCCCGCTGTGGAAGACGTCCCAGCCCTCGCCGAAGGTCAAATTCATGTCGGTGCTTCCCTGGCGAGAGGTGATGGGCACTGCTCCTTCGGCGCTCGAATGAAATACGTCCCAGTCCTGACCGGGTGCTGAATTCATGGCTGTGCCTATGTAGTCAGCGCTGCCCGGCACCTGCTCACCGCCACGGCTCTGGAATAGATCCCAGCCCTTGCCGGGTTGGGACAGATCCGCAGCGACCGACAATTGAGGTGTGAAGAACGCAAAGGCTCCGGTAGCCAGGATACCGGCAGCGACGGCGCGAAGTTTGATACTTTTCATGATGATGGCCCCTAAGAAATTGAATATTGGGCAGGCCAATGCAGGGCCTGGTTTCGTTACTTGTTTGGTTTTTCCCTCGGCAGAACACCCCGGGAAATATCAGGCTAGATGGCTTTACATACTTTGTCAAGGTGCAACTATATTAAGTCTTATACCAGGACTTTATGTTATATTTAGGTGTACTGAAATCGACGCAACGCCAGCGCAAGGGAACCAGCGTTTGCAGAGGAGCGTGAAATGCTTGCCATATTGGGGAATCGTCAGCAGGAGCTGTTGAAACTGCTGCTTAGAAACAAGAGTGGCTTGACGGTAGTTGAACTCTCGGAGCGGCTAAAGATCACGCGCAACGCGGTTCGGCAGCACGTGGTAGCGTTGGAGAACGGCGGATTCGTTACTCATGGAGAGACTCGTCCTTCAGGGGGACGGCCTGAACAGCTTTATCTGCTGACTGACACGGGAAGGGAACTATTTCCGCGCCATTATTCCTGGTTTGCTCAATTGGTTGTTGAATCAATCAAGGCTGAGGCGGGTGCCGAAAAGTTGCGTGAACGCCTGGGCGCAATGGGGGCAGACGTTGCTCGACAATTACGCAGCCAGAATCCAGGGCTGGAAAGTCAGGCTGCCAAGGTCGAAAAGCTATCGGAGATAATGGAAGTACTGGGATACGACACGAAAGATGGCAAGGTTGGCGACGCTGCCACCGTGATCGAGGCCGATAACTGCGTATTTCACAATCTCGCCATGAGGACTCCAGAAATATGTCAGTTCGATCTCGCTCTGCTGGGCACATTCACCGATAGCAAAGTTGATCACCAGGAGTGCATGGCGAAAGGCGGGAATGTTTGTCGTTTCAAGTTTACGTCGAAATGATATTCCCTCAGCGACATCGAGGCTTCATCCACTGATGAAACTGCCTGACCAAATTTTGCCTCAATGTGAACTCTGGGGAGCGCCAATCAACGCGTGAAGAACACCGCATCCGGTTCAAACCCTTTACGGCAAACTATTACTCGACGCCCCTGGCGTGCAGGTATTCGTCATAGTTGCCCAAGTAGACTTGCAGGCCTTGCGGGCTAAGCTCGATGATACGTGTCGCGAGGCTACTGACGAACTGCCGGTCGTGCGATACGAAAATCAACGTGCCTTTGAACAGATCCAGCGCCAGGTTGAGCGACTCGATGGTTTCCATGTCCATGTGATTGGTCGGTTCGTCCATTACCAGGACATTGTGGCGGCCCAGCATCAGCTTGCCGTACAGCATGCGGCCCTGCTCGCCGCCGGACAGCACGCGTACCGGCTTCTTGGTGTCATCGCCGGAAAACAGCAGACGTCCCAGGATGCCGCGAATCGCCTGATCGTCGTCGCCCGGCTTGGCCCAGCGACTCATCCAGTCGAACAGATTCATGTCGCTGTCGAAATCGGCTGCATGGTCCTGGGCGAAGTAACCCACATTGGCATGCTCGGCCCAGCGCACCAAGCCTTTCTGCGGGGTTAGTTCGCCCATCAGCAGCCTGAGTAGGGTGGTCTTGCCCAGGCCGTTGCCGCCGATCACGCCTAATTTCTCGCCGGCCTCCAGCGCAAAGTTGAGATTGGAAAACAGCGGCGTGTCGGTATAACCAAACGCCAGCTTCTCTACTTCCAACGCCCGCCGGTGCAACGGCTTCTCCTGCTCGAAGCGGATATAGGGGTTTTGCCGTGACGAGGGCTTGATGTCCTCAACCTTGATCTTCTCAATCTGGCGCGCTCGGCTGGTCGCCTGCCTCGCCTTCGACGCATTGGCGGAGAAGCGCGCGACAAAGGCCTGCAGGTCGGCAATCTTCTCCTTGGCGCGCACGTTGGCCGCGGCCTGCTGGGCGCGCGCCTGGGTGGAGGCGAGCATGTAATCGTCGTAGTTGCCGGGATAGATCCTGATTGTGCCGTAATCGACGTCCGCCATGTGAGTGCAGACCGAATTGAGGAAATGGCGGTCGTGCGAAATGATGACGACGGTCGAGCCACGTCCGTTGATGACGCCTTCCAGCCAGCGGATGGTGTTGATGTCCAGGTTGTTGGTCGGTTCGTCCAGCAGCAGGATGTCGGGATTGGAGAACAGCGCCTGGGCCAGCAGCACGCGCAGCTTGTAGCCTGGCGCCACCGCGCTCATGGGACCTGCATGCAGCTCGGAGGGAATCCCCACGCCCAGCAGCAACTCCCCGGCGCGCGCTTCCGCATCGTAGCCGCCCAGTTCGCCGAACCGGCCCTCCAACTCGGCCGCGCGCATGTAATCCTCCTCGGTCGCCTCCGGGTTCAGGTAGATGGCGTCCTTTTCCTGCCGCACCGCCCACATCTCCGCGTCGCCCTGCATCACCACATCCAGAACGTTCTGGTCTTCGTAGGCAAACTGATCCTGGCGCAGCCAGGCCATTTTCTCGCCGGAATCCAGCGAGACGTTGCCTTGGCTGGGCTCCAGCGTGCCGGCCAGGACTTTCATGAAGGTGGTCTTGCCGCAACCATTGGCGCCGATCAAGCCATAGCGATTGCCGTCGCCAAACTTGACGGACACGTTCTCGAACAGAGGCTTGGCGCCAAACTGCACGGTGACGCCGGCGGCACTCAGCATGGGTGATACCTCGACGGGATACTGAAAAACCGGCAATTCTAGCATTCCATCCCCAAGCCTCCTGGCCGGGTGGCTGCGCAGCCCTGAAACTCAGGGTCTGGGGGCGCTTCGCCCGGGGTCTCCAAAGCCCGGATGATCCGCCACCGGCCGGTCGAGATAGTAGCCCTGCACCAGATCGACGCCGAAGCTCTTTAGCATTTCGAGCGCTTCTCCGTTTTCCACGTATTCGGCAATGACCCGCTTGCCCAAACCCCGGGCGATCTTGACTATGGCCTGCACGAACACCTGATTGTCCGGATGATGATGCAGGTCGCGGATGAACAGACCATCGATCTTGAGGATGTCGGCATCGAAGTGCTTGAGATAGGCGAAGGAAGAAAAACCGGTGCCGAAATCGTCCAGGCATACGCCACACCCCATCAGGCGCAGGGCGTCGATCAGGCGCTGGGTATCGTGAAGGTCTGCCACTGCATCGGTCTCGGTCAGTTCCACCATCAGGCGGCGCGGCTCCACCTGCAACTCCCGCAGCTGATCGGCAATGTACTGCGGCAAGGTGGGCTCACCCAGAGAACGAGCGGAAACATTGACGGCGATGGCCTTGAGCTGGGGGAATTGCGCCAGCTTGCGGATCACCTCCCGGATAACCCAGCGGTCGATGTCCAGAATCCGGCCACTTTTTTCCGCCAGAGGGACGAAGCTGCTCGGCAGGATCAGTTGGTCAGGTTGTTGCTCGTCCGCCAACCTGACCAGCGCCTCCAGGTGGGACAGGCGGCCATCCTCGGCGTAATAAATGCCCTGATAGTGGAGCACGAAACCCTGCCGATCCAGCGCATGACTGATGCGCTCATTCCAGTTGAGCCGGGCAAGGGTTTCCTTGCTGCCCAGATCATCGGCGCGGTAGACCCGCCAGGTGTTCTTGCCCGCATGCTTGGCCTGATACATGGCGATATCCGCGCGCGCCACCACTTCTTCCGCGTCCGCCGCCTGGTCGGGGTACACGGCGATCCCCAAGCTGGCGGTCAGGCGCAAGTTGTGGCCCTCAAAGCGGAAAGGGGTCTGCACGACTGCGCGCACCACTCGCTCGGCCAGGACTTCGGCTTCCCCGTCATTAAGATTGGGCAGCAGAATGGCAAACTCGTCTCCCCCCAGGCGCGCAAAGACTTCATTACGCCGCACCAAGGCGCTGATCTCTCCGGCAATCCGGATCAGCAGCATGTCCCCGGCACGGTGGCCGAAGGTGTCATTGATGGCCTTGAACTCGTCCAGATCGAAAAACATTACTGCGCAGCGGGTGTCGTGACGCTGGCATTCAAACAACACGCGCTTGAGTTCGGCCTGGAACCGGTGCCGGTTGTAGAGGCCGGTGAGGGGATCGCGCTCCGCCAGATAAACCAACTGCTCGGCAGTCTGGCGCTCGCGGGTGACGTCCTCATAAATCCACAGGTGACCGATGAAGTTGTTGTCCTTGTCCTTCACCGGATAATCCAGTTCGGTGATCACCCTCCCGTCGTTCATCTGAATCTCGAAAGCGTCGGATATTTCCCGCGTTGCCAGGGCGGACTGCAGATGACGCGAAAATTGATCGGGACGGACCACTTGCCCCGGGGATTTCGCAATTGCAGCATTCACCTCCAGGCCGATGAGCTGCTCGCGCTCCGGAATCATCCACATCCGGGTGAAGGCCGGATTGTGGTACACGACCCGGCCTTCCGGATTGACGAACAGGATGCCCAGATTCATCGCCGACAGCAGGGCGGAAAGCCTCGCGCGTTCCTGATCGGATTCCGCCAGATAGCGGCTCTTCATGCTCTCTGCGGTGCGTAGGTCGCTGACCGCTTCGCGCAGTGACGCTTCCACGTGCTTTAGATCGTCGATATCCCGGATGCTCGCACGCAGCCCCAGATAGCGGCCGTTCTTGTCGTAGATGGGCTGCCAATTGGCGCTGGCCCAGAACTGGCTGCCATCCTTGCGCACCGCAGAAAATGTGTAGCCGCTGCCGGATTGGCCCTTGAGGGCCTGCCTGAGCTGGAACTCCGCTGTCACCCGGTCGTGGGGATGAATCACGTCCAGGGGAAAATTCATTCCCCCCATGCATTCGGCCACGGTGTAGCCCAGCATGCGCTCGACCGAGGGGTTGATCCACAACAGCCGGCCTTCCGGCGACAGCCATAACTCCAAGTCGTAGGTGTAATCGGCAATAGCAAGAAAGCGGGCCTCATCCTGCTTGGCCTGCTTCACATGATCTTCCACCGATTGGGCCAGCTGGTTGAACACCCTGGCGATCTGCCCGACTTCATCCCCATCCCACTCCGGGGCCCGGGCCTTGAAATCGCCCTCCCCGATCCGCCTGGCAGTCTGACTGAGCGTGTCGAAATGACGGCTGATCCAGTACCCCACCAGAAACAACAGCAGGCCGGTGCCGAGAAATGCCAGCAGGCCGATGGCGACACTTTCGCGCACCAGCTTGGACCGTACGGTTTTGATGAAGGCCGCGGACAACTTGTACTCCACCCAGCCGTAGGAATGCGTGCCCACCTTGACGGGCGCTGTGGCAGAGATTGAGGAACCATTCTCGCTGCGCCCCGGGCCAACGCTCACCAGAGTCCGCCCCGCCTCATCACGCACCACCAGGCTGATCAGATTGGGCTCTTGCGCCATCACGCTCGCCACGTCCCGCAAGGTTGCCAGATCCCGCTCCATGAGAGGTGCCGCAATGGCTGCCGCCAACAGCTCAGCGCTCTTGCGCGCATGGTCCCGCGCTTCGCTTCCCATCGCCCGATCAATCAGGCGTGCGCCATTGATCACCAATGCTGTCAGCACCAGAGCCTGGATCACGATGGCGGCAAGCACAAAGCGGTCGCGCAAACTGAGCTTGAAACGCATTAGCTTCATCGCCCGGCCCCCCGCGCCAGGCGCCGAGCGACCTCCTTGCCATAGCGGTCGAGCCTTTGCAGGTCCGCGGCCGACACCGGCACCAACCCGCCCAGGCCACCCCGCTCGAAGAACTCGCGCCCTGAAGCGGTTTGGGCAAAGGCCCCGAGCGCGGCATTGAGGGCTCCAACATCGGCGTCCGGCAAATTGGCGCTAGCCAGATACACCTGGCTTAATACTGGCCGGGTGTAGGCCAGGGCGCGCAGTTCCTGCCTGATCTCGGCGGGTAGGCGCTGGAAGGGCAGCACCCCCAGCACCGCAGCCTGCGCCTTTCCGTGAACCACCAGCAGGGCGGCATTGTTGTGGCTGCCAGCCTCGATGCGAATGAAATCCCGGCCTTGCAGCAGGCCAGCCCGGTTCAGTTCAACTTCCATCATCATGACCACGATGCCGAGCGGGTCGGCCATGGCGATGGTCTTGCCCTTCAGATCGTTCAAAGTCTGAAGGGGACCCCGCTTGGGCACCACCAGCATCCCTTGCACCGGATTCGCGTAGGCGAAAAGCGGCCGGTAGCCAGCCTCCACTTCGGCCAGGTAGGCCAAATGCGGCGGCGTCAGCAGCAGATCGTAACGTCCCTCCCGGGTGCGGGCCACAAACTTCGCAAAGTCCGGCGCCGTCTCCAGATAAACCGGCCGCTTCAGCGCATGCGCCAAGTAGTCCACCAGAGGCTGATGTGCCTCCAGCAAGACCCGGGTGGACATGTTGGGAATGACCCCGAAATGCAGGGGCACACCCTGAGCAGGCGCCGACACCGGCAACAACCAAACCAGCAGGGTTGCCAGGATGCGGGTCATCGAAGCCTTGTTCAACCTAGAAACGGTAGTTGGACACACCCGCTGGCACGCCCGGACGTGCCAGCGGGTGTGTAGCGCGCGCTCGCCCAACAGGTGACATTTGTCGAAGCTGACAAGACATGGTTCCATGTTGTGCGCCAAAACGGTGATAAGCGGTCAACTCCCGTTTCTAGGTTCAATGCTTCCGCCTAGCCCACCGTCTTTAGCAGAACCTTCGACCGGCGCTGGTAGTTGTACAAGGCCTGCCGGCTTGCCGGCAACTGCGCGAGAGGCACTTCCACGTAGCCGCGCTCTTCAAACCAATGTTCGGTTTGTGTGGTCAGCACGAACACCCGCCGGGCTCCCGCCTTGTGCGCGTGCTGTTCGGCCGCTTCCCGCAGCCGGTCTCCCAGGCCGCGTTTCCGATAGTCTGGATGCACCACCAGGCAAGCCATTTCGGCCGATTTTTCCCCGGCAAAGGGATAGACCGCGACGCAGCCCGCCACCACACCGTCGGACTCCAGCACCATGAAACGGTCTATCTCCATCTCCAACAATTCGCGCGAGCGGCGCACCAGCACGCCCTCACGTTCCACCGGTTCGATCAGGCCCAGGATATCGCCGACATCCTCAATCGTGGCCGCGCGCAGGGTTTCCAGCGGCGTAGGGGTGACCAGGGTGCCCACGCCCTCGCGGGTGAACAGTTCGGCCAGCAATGCGCCGTCCCAGTGGCGGGATATCAAGTGGGCGCGCTTGGCGCCCTTGTTGCAGGCCTGTATCGCACTGGGCAGGAAATAGCCCACATCCTCGGGGATCTTCTTGCTCTTCGCCAGCCAGGCTTGCGCTTCCTGCACCGTCAGGGTGGATAGAATGCGGCCCCGACCGCTGCCCACCCCTTCAGTCTCCATCAGATAGATCAGCTTGTCGGCGTGCAAGGCAGCGGCCGCTTCCGCCGCCACGCTCTCCACGGTCAGGTTGAAGATTTCCCCGGTGGGCGAGTAGCCGATGGGGGATAGCAGGACAATTTCCCCGTCTTCCAGCCGCTTGTTGATTGCCTCGAAATGGATCTTGCGTACTTCTCCGGTGTGCAGCAGGTCCACGCCGTCCCGCACCCCAAGGGGCTTGGCGGTGACAAAATTTCCCGAAGCGACCCGAATGTCCGACCCGGCCATCGGCGTGTTGGCCAGGCCGAACGAAAGCAGAGCTTCGATTTCCACCCGCACTGTGCCCACCGCTTCCTTAACGCTGGCGAGCGCCGCATCATCCGTCACCCGCAAGCCGTTCACATAGCGGATTTGTGCTCCCCGCTCCTTGAGCTGGATCTCGATCTGCGGGCGCGCGCCATGAACCAGCACCAGCCGCACGCCCAGGCTGCTGAGCAGATTGATGTCATGCGCCAAGCCGACAAACTGGCCGTCAGCCACCACTTCGCCGCCAAATGCGATGACGAAGGTTTTGCCGCGAAAGCCATTGATGTAGGGCGCGGCGGAACGGAACCAATGGACAAAAGCGGTGATGTCTTTATTCATTCTTGTGGACCCAAGGATTTGAATGCGCCGGATGCTTTGTTGTTTGATGGCGCGCACCCAGGAATTTTCATAACTTTGCCCGTTCGGGCCGCGCTGTACAAGCTGTCAGACAAAATCCCCCCAGCGCGCCTGCATCGCCGCAAGGGCCGCCAGGGCCACGGTTTCGGTACGCAGTGTGCGCGGGCCCAGGCGCAACGGCAGGAACCCGTTGTCCTGCGCAAGCCGGGCTTCGTCCGCGTCGAATCCGCCCTCGGGCCCCGCCAGCAGCCAGACCGGGCCAGCGGGGATGGGCAGATCCTTGAGCGTCGTTTCGGCTTCGGGGGAGAGAAACACGCGCTGCCCCTGAGGCTGAGTAGCCAGCCAATGCGGCAGGTCAAGCGGCACGGCCACCTCGGGTATCCGATTGCGTCCGCATTGCTCGCAGGTGGAAATTACCACTCCCTGCCAGTGATTGACCCGCCTCTGCGCACGCTCGGCGGTAAGTCTCACCACGCTGCGGCGCAGCGTCAGCGGCTGGATCGCCGCCACCCCCAGTTCGACAGCCTTTTGCAGGGTGTAATCCATGCGTTCGCCGGTCGATATGCCCTGCGCAAGCCGGATATCCAGGTTGGATTCGCGCTCCATTCCGCCACAGCCTATCACCGTCACGAACAGCTCGTCCTGTGCCATGCGGTCGATGCGGGCCAGACATTCGCCGCCTTCGCCGTTGAACAGCGTGATGCCATCTCCTGCCTTGAGGCGCAGCGACCGCGCACCATGACGGGCAGGGCCCGGCGGCAGGGAAAAGCGCATGCCGGGGCCAAGGGGGAGGGGGACGAAAAAACGCGGCATATTGTGAAAGGGGCTGAGTTCGCGCGAAAATGAGTTTGATTATCACCCACCTGAGGCCTTTCCAGACGAATCGCCGGATGACTAGGAAGGTCGTGTGTGAGCCTGATTGACCTCTTATCCATCCTCATTGCTAAGGATTACTCATGGTTTCTTTGACAACGCCCGTTTGCGACTTTGGCTGGAAAGCTGTGGACTTCAACTTGCCAGGTGTGGACGGCAGACATTACACGCTGGCGGACGCAATGGGCCCCAATGGCCTGCTGGTCATGTTCATCTGCAATCACTGCCCGTATGTCAAGGCCATACGACCGCGGCTGGTACGTGACCTGAAGGAACTGAAGGAACAGCATGGCATTCATGCCATTGCCATCATGAGCAACGATCCGGCGGAATACGCTGAGGACAGTTTCGACAACATGAAGCAGGTGGCGCAGGACTTCGGCTTTTCCTTTCCCTATGTCTGGGACCAAACTCAGGACGTGGCCCGGGCTTACGGGGCGGTCTGCACCCCGGATTTTTTCGGCTTCAACCGCAAACTTGAATTGCAGTATCGCGGCCGTTTTGATGAATCACGCAAGGAAACGGCGCCGGAAGGCGTGCGCCGGGATCTGTTCGAGGCCATGAAGGAAGTGGCACAAACACAGACCGGCCCACGCGAGCAGATTCCCTCCATGGGCTGTTCAATCAAATGGAAAGACAAGTGAGGGGGAGGATGCGAGCAGTAAGGAGGGCCCGGCAACGCAGCGATGCGCGCAACAGCGAGCAGCCTCAGCCGCCGACGCACCGGGCTTGCGGCCATGCGCCCCCCTGACCGACGCGGCGAAGTCGGCGAGGTGGCGAAGAATTCAACGACTTTCGCCCTGGATCAGGTTGTCTCCCTGGTACGCGAAGTCGCACGTTCCGAAGTCACGCCGCGCTATTTGAAAGTCGCGCACAGCCGCAAAGCCGACGGCAGCCTGTTTACCGTCGCCGACGCTGCAACGCAGAAGGCCCTGGAATCCGCACTGAGAGACATCATTGCCTGCCCGGTGCTGGGCGAGGAGATGACCGAAGCGCAGCAGCATGCAGCCTGGGCCGCGGGCGACAACGGCCTGTGGTGTATCGATCCCATCGACGGCACCTCCAACTTTGTCGCTGGCATTCCCTATTTCGCTATATCTGTCGCCTATCTGGAAAAAGGCAAGCGCAAACTTGGGGTGGTCTACGACCCGGTCGCCGGCGAGTGTTTTTATGCCGCGCACGGCAAGGGCGCATTCCTCGATGGGGTGCCGCTGCCCATCCGCACCCCGGCGGGCGATCTGCGCCGGGCCATGGCCGGAATCGAGCCCAAACGCCTGCCCAAGCCGCTCATCGCCCGGCTGGTGGCCGAACCACCCTATGCCTCGCTGCGCAATCTGGGCGCCTCGGCGCTGGACTGGTGCTACGTGGCGGCGGGCCGCTTCGACGTTTATGTGCATGGCAATCAGAAACTCTGGGATTACGCCGCCGGCGCCCTGATTCTAGAAGAGGCGGGCGGAATGCTCAGCTGTTTGGAGGGCGCGTTTGACGACGGGCCGGTCTGGGAACGTTCGGTCATTGCTTCGGCCAACCCAGCATTGTTCGAATTGTGGCGGGGATGGTTGAAGGCGGTGAAGGCGTAGCGCAAAACAGAAAATCGACGATTTTGTTATTGGACAACATATCAGATGGTCTTTTCCGACTCAGCAAAGCGTAGCTAAGTGGCGACCAGACACTTGTGACGGCTAATTGCGGCTAATTGAAAGTTTGGATCAAGTCTCCTTTAAGGGAAATGTGGCCGCTTACGACAGACTAGCTCTTGAGGGCTTAGATAAGAAACCGGCTGGCGCGTTTTGAACTTCCTGTGCATCATCAGGACATTGGCTCGGTTTCTCGCTTTCCCCCTTCATCCCCGCCGAGTCCTCAGTCTGCCGGGCGGAACAACGCGGCGAAGGTGTTTGACCCCCGCTGCCCCTAAACCATCCGAGGCAAGCTCTTTGCCGCCCGCCCGGCAGGCTTGGGATTCGGGTACCACAGCTGTTCGCGAGGACAGCTTGCGCCATAAGGGGACGTCCTTCGATCATTCGACCCGCTCATCTGCTCACCTGGTAACATGGATAAACTTTGCCCTTGGCCGGATAAAAAACTTTTAGAAACCGGGCCTTGGCGGGCCTTGCCCCGCAAATTCAAGGCTCTCCCGGCTTTTTGACCTAGCCCAGCCGTTTGCCGCCGGTTCCCAGCCTTGCCTGAGCCGTTTGCCTTGAGGGATAATTGCCCCTTTTCTTCGGGCCTCCCTGCCTCACAAAGGCCCCGTCCGAAGCGGCGTCGCCAGACCCCATTGTGCGCCACATAGGAATTTATTCACGCTATCGAGGATCATCATGCCAACTCGCACTGAACTTGCGAATGCCATCCGGGCGCTTGCCATGGACGCTGTGGAAAAAGCCAAATCCGGCCACCCGGGAGCCCCCATGGGAATGGCGGAAATATCCGAGGTGCTGTGGAATCACAACCTGCGCCACAATCCGGCGAACCCCAAGTGGCCCGACCGCGACCGCTTCGTGCTGTCCAACGGCCATGGCTCAATGCTCCAGTACGCCCTGCTGCACCTGACCGGCTACGAACTGAGCATGGAAGACATCAAGCAGTTCCGCCAGTTGCATTCCAAGACCCCTGGACATCCGGAGTATGGCTATGCGCCCGGGATAGAGACCACCACCGGCCCGCTGGGCCAAGGCGTCACCAATGCGGTCGGGATGGCGCTGGCGGAAAAACTGCTGGCTAATGAATTCAACCGTCCTGGGCATGACATCGTCAACCATCACACCTATGTTTTCATGGGCGACGGTTGCATGATGGAAGGGATTTCCCACGAGGCCTGCGCGTTGGCCGGCACCTGGAAGCTCGGCAAGCTGATCGCGTTCTGGGATGACAACGGCATTTCCATCGACGGCCACATCGAGCACTGGTACACCGACGACACCGCCAAGCGCTTCGAGGCGTACGGCTGGCATGTCATTCCCCATGTTGATGGCCACGATTTCGGCGCGCTGGAAAAAGCCATCGCCGAAGCCAAGGCGGAAAACGTCAGGCCCACCCTGATCTGCTGCAAGACCATCATCGGCAAGGGTTCCCCCAACAAGGAAGGTACCCATGACGTCCACGGCGCGGCGCTGGGCCACGAAGAAGTCGAAGCGACGCGCAAGAATCTGGGCTGGAAATACCCCGCGTTCGAAATTCCGCAGGAAATTTATGATGGCTGGAATTCCAAGGTGAAGGGCGAGGGGCTGGAACGACTGTGGAGCAACAAATTCGCCGAATACTCGAAGGAATACCCTGCCGAAGCCGCAGAATTCAAGCGCCGCATGGCCGGCGAACTGCCCGCCAACTGGAAGCAGCATGTAGCCGACAGCATTATGGCGATCAACGCCAAGGGCGAAACAGTTGCCACCCGCAAAGCCTCGCAGATCGCCATCAATGCCCTGGTCAAGGTGCTGCCTGAGTTCCTCGGCGGCTCCGCCGACCTGACCGGCTCCAACCTGACCAACTGGGAAGGCTGCCACCCGATTCGGCACGGCAACCCGGGCAACTACATCAGCTACGGTGTGCGCGAATTCGGCATGGCGGCGATCATGAACGGCGTGGCCCTGCACGGTGGCCTTCTGCCCTTCGGCGGCACCTTCCTGATGTTCTCCGAATATTCGCGCAACGCCTTGCGCATGGCCGCCCTGATGAAACAGCGCGTGATCCACGTATTCACCCACGACTCCATCGGCCTGGGCGAGGACGGCCCCACCCACCAGCCGGTGGAGCAGACCTCCACGCTGCGCATGATGCCCAATATGGATGTATGGCGTCCCTGCGACACGGTCGAGACCATCGTCGCCTGGGTGCATGCGGTGGAAAACCGCAGCGGACCCACCAGCCTGATTCTGTCGCGCCAGAACCTGCCCTTCGTCAAGCGCGACGATGCCACCCTCGCCAACATATCCAGGGGCGGCTATGTATTGAAGGATGTCGAGGACGCCAAGGCCATTATCATCGCCACCGGATCCGAGATCGAACTGGCGCTAAAGGCCCAGGAAACCCTGGCGGCGGAGGGCATTCCGGTGCGCGTGGTGTCCATGCCTTCGACCAACACTTTCGACAAGCAGGATGCCGCCTATCAGCAAGCCGTGCTGACCAAGGGTCTGCCGCGTGTTGCGGTGGAAGCGGGCGTGACCGGCTTTTGGCGCAAGTACGTTGGCCTGGAAGGCACTGTGGTGGGGATCGACACTTTCGGCGAATCCGCCCCTGCCGGCCCGCTGTTCAAGCATTTCGGCTTCACGCCGGAGAAGGTCGTCGAGGCGGTAAAAAGCGTTCTGTAACGATGGGGGCTAGGGGCCAGGATTCAAGGGTGGGACGAGCGGGCTAGCCCGCGCTTTTCTCCCGGATCCAGTCCCTAGCCCCTAGACCCTAAGAATTTTCAACTCATAGGAGAATGACACATGGCAATTAAAGTCGGCATCAACGGTTTTGGCCGCATTGGCCGCATGGTGTTTCGCGCTGTGGCGAAAGACTTCAAGGATATCGAGATCGTCGCCATCAACGATCTGCTTGCCCCGGAATACCTGGCCTACATGCTCAAGTTTGACTCGGTGCATGGCCGCTTCCAGGGCGACATCAAGGTCGAGGGCAACACCCTGATCGTCAACGGCAAGAACATTCGCTTGACTGCAATCAAGGATCCGACCGAACTGAAGTGGAACGAAGTGGGCGCCGATATCGTGATCGAATGCAGCGGCCAGTTCCTTACCAAGGAAACCTGCGAGAAGCACATTGCCGCCGGCGCCAAGAAAGTGGTGCAGTCCGCGCCCTCCAAGGATGACACACCCATGTTCGTCTACGGGGTCAACCACAACAGCTATGCGGGTCAAACCATCGTCTCCGCTGCCTCCTGCACCACCAACTGCCTAGCTCCGGTGGCCAAGGTACTGCACGACAACTGGGGCATCAAGCGCGGCCTCATGACAACGGTGCACGCCGCCACTGCCACCCAGAAAACTGTCGATGGCCCGTCCATGAAAGATTGGCGCGGCGGCCGCGGCATCCTGGAGAACATCATCCCTTCCTCGACCGGCGCGGCGAAGGCCGTGGGCAAGGTGCTGCCCGAGTTGAACAAGAAACTCACCGGCATGGCCTTCCGCGTGCCGACTTCCGACGTTTCCGTGGTCGACCTGACAGTGGAGTTGAACAAGGAAGCCACCTACGAAGATATTTGCAAGGCGATGAAAGCCGCCTCCGAAGGCGCGCTCAAGGGCGTGCTGGGCTACACGGAGGAGAAGGTGGTATCCACCGACTTCCGCGGCATGTCGGCCCCCTCCGTGTTCGACGCCGAAGCCGGCATCGCCCTGGATTCCACCTTCGTCAAGGTGGTGGCCTGGTATGACAACGAGTACGGCTACACCTGCAACATGCTGCGCTTCGTGCAGCACGTGGCGAAGTAAGGATCTAGAGGCCGAGGGTTAGGATCTAGGAAAGAGCGCTGACACGGGCCGCACATCCCCTAGTTCTTAATTCCTGGTCCCGAGCCCACTCAACCCTTACCACCTACCTATCCAGGAGCTACCCATGCCTAAATTCATCCGCATGACCGACCTTGATCTCAAAGGCAAGCGCGTCTTTATCCGCGCCGATCTCAATGTGCCGGTCAAGGACGGCAAGGTCACATCCGATGCGCGCATCACTGCTTCCATACCCACAATCGAGCATGCGATGAAGGCTGGCGCCAAGGTCATGGTCACCTCCCATTTGGGGCGACCGACCGAAGGCGAATTCTCCGAGGAAAACTCCCTCCAGCCCGTCGCCGACGTCATGTCCGCCAAGTTGGGCAAAACGGTGCGCGTAGTCCGCGACTGGATCGACGGTGGCTTCGCGGTCGCGCAAGGCGAGGTCGTGCTGCTGGAAAATTGCCGCATCAACAAAGGTGAGAAGAAAAATCTCGAAGAGACGGCAAGGAAATACGCCGCGCTGTGCGATGTGTTCGTGATGGACGCGTTCGGTACTGCCCACCGTGCCGAGGCCTCGACCTACGGAATCGCCCAGTTCGCGCCTATCGCCTGCGCCGGCCTGCTGCTGACCGAAGAACTGGACGCGCTGGACAAGGCCCTGGCCAATCCGGCCCGCCCCATGGTCGCCATCGTCGGCGGCTCCAAGGTTTCCACCAAACTGACCGTGCTCGAATCGCTGTCTGACAAAGTCGACCAGATGGTGGTGGGCGGCGGAATCGCCAACACCTTTCTCAAGGCCACCGGCAAAAACGTAGGCAAATCGCTGTGCGAGGACGACCTGGTGCCCACCGCCCAGGCCTTGATGAAAAAGATGTCGGGGCGCGGCGCCACGATTCCAATTGCGGTTGACGTGGTATGCGGGAAGAAATTCGACGCCAATGAGCCGGCTGTGCTGAAGGACGCTGCTACTGTGACCGACGACGACATGATCTTCGACATCGGGCCGAAGAGTGCGCAGGAACTGGTCGACATCATCATGAAAGCCGGCACCGTGGTGTGGAACGGTCCGGTGGGCGTATTCGAATTCGATCAATTCGGCGCGGGCACGAAAGCCATCGCCATGGCCATCGCCAAGACCAAGGCCTTTACCCTGGCAGGTGGTGGCGACACCATCGCGGCCATCCAGAAGTACGGCATCTACGATAAGGTGTCTTACATTTCCACCGCCGGCGGCGCCTTCCTCGAGTACCTGGAAGGCAAGGTCCTGCCCGCCGTGGCCATACTGGAACAGCGCGCAAAGTGAGGCAGATTCGGAGGCAAGGAATCAGGGGCCAGGAGGTCAAGCTCGGGTCCAACCCGCACCCGCCCGGAAACCTTTATCCTGGCGTAGTTCGAAGTCCCGCCCTCGCCACTTACCCGATACGGACACCATGACTCGCAGAACCAAGATCGTCGGTACTCTGGGGCCTGCTTCCAGCGATCCCAAGGTGCTCGACAAAATGATGGAGGCCGGGCTCGATGTGGTCCGGCTGAATTTTTCTCACGGCAAGCCGGAGGATCATATCGAGCGCGCTGAACTGGTGCGCTCGCTGGCCCGCGCACGCGGCCGGGCGGTGGGCGTGCTGGTCGACTTGCAAGGACCCAAGATCCGCATCGGCAAGTTCAAGGACGGCAAGATCCTTTTGGAGAAGGGCGACTCTTTCGTGCTGGATGCGGAATGCAAGCTGGGCGACCAAACCCGCGTCGGACTGGACTACCAGGATCTACCCAAGGACGTCGCGCGCGGCGCCACCCTGTTGCTGGATGACGGCCGCATCGAAATGTGGGTGGAGGAAGTCAGGGGCAGCGCCATCCACTGCAAGGTAGTGCAGGGCGGCGTGCTGTCCAACAACAAGGGCATTAACCGCAAGGGCGGGGGATTATCCGCCGCCGCCTTGACCGAAAAAGACATTGAAGACATCAAGACCGCGGCCCTGCTGAAAGCGGATTATCTGGCGGTCTCCTTTCCCAAGACCGCGGCCGATATCCAGCAGGCCCGTGAGCTGATCAGAGCAGCCGGGGGCAAGTGCCTGATCGTCGCCAAGATTGAGCGCGCCGAAGCCATCGCTAACCTGGAAGAAATCCTCGAAGTATCGGATGCCATCATGGTGGCGCGCGGCGACCTGGGCGTGGAAGTGGGCGATGCGGCGGTGCCCGCCCTGCAGAAAAAAATGATCCACATGGCGCGGGAGCGCAACAAGCTGGCGATCACCGCCACCCAAATGATGGAGTCCATGATCGGGAGCCCCATCCCCACCCGGGCCGAGGTGTCCGACGTGGCAAATGCGGTGCTGGACGGCACCGATGCCATCATGCTGTCGGCCGAAACCGCGGCTGGCCGCTTTCCTATCGAAGCGGTTGCCGCTGTGGATCGGGTTTGCCTGGAGGCCGAAAAGGAATCCGAACCCATATTTACCAATGCGCGTCTGGACCACAGTTTTCTGCGGGTGGACGAGGCCATTGCAATGTCCGCGGCCTTTACTTCGTTGCACCTGAACATCAAGGCGATTGCCGCCATGACCCAGTCCGGCAATACCTGTTTATGGATCTCGCGCATGAGCACCAGCGTGCCCATCTACGCCTTGACACCCGAGGTCGAAACACGTAGAAAAGTCACTCTTTACCGTGGCGTTTATCCCATAAACTTCAAGAGCAGCAAGGAAAGCGACCGGGAAGAGCTGCTGCAGGCGGCCGAAGAGGAATTGCGCCGCCGCGGCGCAGTGCGGGACGGGGATCTCATCATCCTCACGATTGGCGAGCCCATCGGCAAATCGGGCGGCACCAACACAATGAAGATCGTCAAGGTGGGTGCGCACAGGAAGTAATGCCCCTTCCGAATCAGGGGTTGTAATAGGCCACTGGCTGGCCGCCCCATAACAACTTTGGACTACGTAACGAGGAGCAAGACATGGCACTAATTTCCCTGCGTCAACTGCTGGATCATGCCGCCGAGCACGGCTACGGCGTACCGGCTTTCAACGTCAACAACCTGGAGCAGATGCGCGCCATGATGGAAGCCGCTGACGAGACCGATTCCCCGGTCATCGTGCAAGCCTCGGCCGGTGCGCGCAAGTATGCTGGAGCACCCTTTCTGCGCCATCTGATCCTGGCCGCAATTGAAGAATGGCCGCACATTCCGGTGTGCATGCACCAGGACCACGGCACCTCGCCCTCGGTGTGTCAGCGCTCCATCCAACTGGGCTTTTCTTCGGTGATGATGGACGGCTCGCTGAAGGAGGACGGCAAGACTCCGGCCACCTATGACTACAACGTGGACGTGACCCGCCGCACGGTTGAAATGGCGCACGCCTGCGGCGTGTCTGTCGAAGGCGAACTGGGCTGCCTGGGCTCGCTTGAATCCGGGATGGCCGGCGAAGAGGACGGCATTGGCGCAGAGGGCAAACTGGACCACAGCCAGCTCCTGACCGATCCGAACGAGGCCGCCGACTTCGTCTCCAAGACCAAGGTGGATGCGCTGGCCATTGCCATCGGCACCTCGCATGGCGCCTACAAGTTCTCCCGTCCGCCCACCGGAGACATCCTGGCCATCGGCCGCATCAAGGAAATCCATGCCCGCATCCCCACCGTTCACCTGGTGATGCACGGCTCGTCCTCCGTTCCCCAGGAATGGCTCAAGATCATCAACAGCTATGGCGGCGACATGGGCGAGACCTATGGCGTGCCGGTGGAGGAAATCGTCGAGGGCATCAAGCATGGCGTGCGCAAGGTCAACATCGACACCGACCTGCGCATGGCCTCCACCGGGGCAGTGCGCAAATTCCTGGCCGAGAACAAGAAGGAGTTCGATCCACGCAAGTTCCTCATCGCTTCGACCAAGGCGATGCGTGAGATCTGCAAGGCGCGCTACGAGGCCTTCGGCACCGCCGGCAAAGCGTCCAAGATCAGGCCGATCAGTCTGGAAGCTATGGTTAAGCGCTACGACAAGGGAGAACTGGATCCGCGCGTCAAGTGATGCAGAAGCTCAGTTAGCCGTAAGAAGGCAGCGTTCGCTGCCTTTTCTTTTTCGCGGGATGGTGGCTCTGGGCTGCTTACTTGAGCACAAACGTAAGCTTCAGCCGGACTCGGTATTCCGTCACCTTGCCCTTGTTAACCTTCACGCTTTGATCCATTACCCAAGCGCCCGTGATGTCATCCAGGGATTCCGCTGCTTTGGCCACCGCAAGCCTGATGGCATCTTCAAAACTCTTTTTCGAACCAGCTTCAATTTCGATGGTTTTTGCGATGGACATGAGTTCCCCCTTTATGAAGTTTCCGTGTCATATAGGTTTAGCAAGGAAGCATAAGAATCCAAAGCTGAACTTGCTAATTCTCGGGCAAAGAGAGCGGGGGCGCCATGCCGACGCAGCTGCGCCGAGGTAAACATTCTGAAGTCTTGCTGTAGTACCATCAAACCCTTGTCCAGACCTTTATGGAGTTAAGCAATGCGTTTGCGTTTCGGGCTGTCCTTGATTCTTCCAACCCTCCTTTCCCTTGGCTGTGCTTCTCAACATACCCCTGATTCCGAGGCTACTGCCGTCAACCGTCAGCTGGATGACATGAAACAGGCGCAGGCGAACCTGGGTACCGCCCAGCAGAATCTGGAGGCGCGAATCACAAAGCTTGAAGCAGCTAGCGCCGCGCAAACTGCGCGGCTTGATCAAGTCGGTCCGACGAGTACCGAATTGAAGAACCAGCTCGCTGCCCTGCAAGGTCAAAACACGGCCCAACAGGCCGCGCTCTCGGCCTTCTCGGGCCGGGTCGACAAGCAAGAGGCGGCCGTGGCCGAGGCCCGGGAAGCCGCAGACGATGCGGTGAAAATTGCCCGCGACAGCCGCATGGTGTCGGGCAAGGTGGTGGATTCACTGACCCTGACCGAAGACATGGTGTTGTACAACTACGAGCAGCCCGAATTAACGCAGAAAGGCAGGGCGGCCATGGATGAATTGATTGCCCGCGCGCGTCCCCAGTTGCCCTATATTTTTATCGAGATCATCGGCTACAGCGACGATGTCAGCCTCGGCAGCCAGAATCGTCGCATCGCCCAAGAGCGCGCCGAATCCGTGCGGCGCTACCTGTTTGAAGTGGGCGGCATCCCTCTGCACCGGATGTCAGTGATTTCCTATGGCGCGCTAAAGCCGGTCGACACCGACAACTCGCTGGAAGGCCGCAGCCGGAATCGGCGGGTAACGGTGCAGGTGCTGAAGTAATTTTCCTGGTTCAACAGTAAAGCGGCCTTGCGGCCGCTTTCTATTTGGCCAGACCGGGCTCATTCACGCCTCCAGAGGTAATTGCGGCGCAGCCACCGTGCGCTCCACGACCAGTGTATGCACCCTGCGGCTGTCGGCGCGCAGCACCTGGACCTTGAGCCCGTCGAACTCGATCACCTCGCCGCGTTTGGGCAAATGGCCGAATCGGCTGATTACCAGCCCGCCCACCGTATCGTAATCGTCGTCGGAATAGTGGGTGCCCATAACTGCATTGAAGTCGGCGACTTCGGTGGCGGCCTTGACCCGGAAGCGGCCGGTCTTGTCGCGTATGATGTTGTCTTCGGTTTCATCGAAATCATACTCATCCTCGATATCCCCAACGATCTGCTCCAGTACGTCCTCAATGGTCACCAATCCGGCGACCCCGCCGTACTCGTCGACGACGATGGCCATATGATTGCGGCTGGCGCGAAATTCCTTGAGCAGCACGTTGAGTCGCTTCGATTCGGGAATGAATACGGCGGGGCGCAGCATGCTGCGTATGCTTTCCTCTTCCCCCGCCTGCAGGCGCAGCAGATCCTTGGCCAGCAGGATGCCGATGACATCGTCCTTTTCAGCGTTGATCGCCGGAAAGCGTGAGTGCGCCGCCTCGATCACTTGGGGCAGGAACTGCTCCGGGGTATGGTTGATGTCCACCACATCCATCTGTGAGCGTGGGATCATGACGTCCCGCACCTGCATTTCCCCCACTTGCAACACGCCTTCAATCATGGCCAGGGCGTCGGCGTCCATCAGATTGCGCTCGTAGGCGCCATGCAATAGCTCGATGAGCTGCTCCCGGTCTTCCGGCTCGCGCATCAGTAATGCGGAAAGACGTTCCAACCAGGAGGGCTTAGTGTGACTGTCTGAGTCCATAAGGCCAGTTGGAGTGGAAAAGGATAAGCACGGATGCTTAGCGCTTTCCGCTCATTTGTCCGCCGCGTAAGGGTCGCTGAAGCCCAATTTTGCCAGAATAGCCGTTTCATTTGCTTCCATGATGACAGCCTCCTGATCCGTTTCGTGGTCATACCCCTGCAGATGCAGCATGCCATGAACGGTGAGATGCGCATAATGGGCCAGCAGCGCCTTGCCCTGCTGCTTCGCTTCGTCTTTCACCACCGGCGCGCATAGGATGATATCGCCGCTCAGCGACATTTCCGCGGAATTCGCTTCTTCACCGTAGGCAAAGGTCAACACGTTGGTCGCGTAGTCCTTGCCTCGAAAGTCGCGATTGAGCGCACGGCCTTCCTCGTTGTCCACCAGGCGGAGCGTGACCGAAACCCTCTTCCCCTCACCTGCGACTCCTCTCCCCCTAAAGGGCGCGAGGGGAGCAAGGGCGGCGTTGACCCAGCGGCGGAACTGAGCCCGGCTGGGAATCGGCTCGGCAGCATGTGCATATTGCACCGATAGAGAGAGCCGCTGGCGGCCATCAGTAGTCTTAGGCTTTGTGATCGGCGGCTTGCTTCTTGTGCTGGGCATAGGCGTGGACTATGCGGGCTACCAGGGGATGGCGCACCACATCTTCGTGGGTAAAGCGAGTAAATGCAATGCCGCGCACCTCCTTGAGCACGCTTTGGGCATCCACCAGACCGGACTTCATTCCCTTGGGCAAATCAATCTGCGTGATGTCGCCCGTTACTACCGCCTTGGCCCCAAACCCGATGCGGGTCAAGAACATCTGCATTTGTTCGCGCGTGGTGTTCTGCGCCTCATCCAGAATGACGAAGGCATGATTCAGGGTACGGCCGCGCATGAAGGCCAGTGGCGCCACTTCAATAGTATTGCGATCAAGCAATTTGGCCACCTTGTCGAAGCCCATCAAGTCATACAGGGCGTCGTAAAGCGGGCGCAGGTAGGGATCGACCTTCTGTGACAGATCGCCCGGCAAGAAGCCCAGACGCTCGCCCGCCTCGACTGCCGGACGGGTCAGCACGATGCGTTTGACCGCATCGCGCTCCAGGGCATCGACCGCGCAGGCCACCGCCAGATAAGTCTTGCCGGTGCCCGCCGGGCCGATGCCGAAGGTAATGTCGTGATTGAGAATCTGTTCGATGTATTCGGCTTGGCGCGGGGTGCGCGGTCTCAAGTCGCTGCGACGGGTACGCAGCAGCGGTGCGTCATCGGTATCCGCCACCCCGCGGGTCAGTTCGACGATCCCCAGCTGCATGTCGTCCAAGGTCAGCCCATCAGTCGCACGGTTGTAGAAATGTTCCAACGCCGCGAGGCCTTCCTCGGCACGGGTCTTGGAACCAGACACGGTAAAACTTGCGCCGCGGCGCCGGATGGTCACGTCAAACGCGCTCTCGATTTGGCGCAGATTCTCGTCTAACGGACCGCACAGGTTGGACAAGCGCCGGTTGTCCACGGGTTTGAAGCTTAGTTCAAGACTGGTAATCAATGGGTGATGATCTCGCCGCGCAAGGAATGGGGGAACGCCTGGGTAATGGTGACATCCACAAACGATCCGATCAAGCGTGGCTGGCCCTTGAAATTGACCACCCGGTTGTTGTCGGTGCGGGCGGCGAGTTCACCGGAGTCTTTCTTGGCCAGTCCGTCGACCAGCACGCGCTGCACCGTGCCCACCATGGCGGAAGAGATCCGTTCCGCATTGGCCTGGATGGACTGCTGCAACTGATTCAGCCGCGCCTGCTTCACGGCGTGCGGCACGTCATCCGCATAATCCGCCGCCGGTGTGCCGGGACGCGGACTGTAAATGAAGGAAAACGACGCATCGTAGCCAACCTCGCCGATGAGCTTCATGGTCTGCTCGAAATCCGCATCGGTCTCACCCGGAAACCCGACAATGAAGTCCGAGGCGATGGAAATCCCGGGCCGGGCGTCTTTCAGCTTGCGGATGATGCTCTTGTATTCCAGAACCGTGTAGCCGCGCTTCATTGCGGCCAGGATACGGTCGGAGCCGGATTGAACCGGCAGATGAAGGTGCGACACGAGCTTGGGCAAATGCCGGTAGGCTTCGATCAGCCGGGCACTCATTTCGCGCGGATGACTCGTGGTGTAGCGGATGCGCTCCAGGCCCGGCACCTCGTGCACCACGTCCAGCAGCAGGGCAAAGTCAGCCGTCTCGCCGTCGTCCATGACACCCCGATAGGCATTCACGTTCTGTCCCAGCAGGGTGACTTCCTTCACGCCCTGTTGTGCCAGCGCCGCCACTTCCGCGATCACGTCATCCAATGGGCGCGAGACTTCCTCGCCGCGCGTGTAGGGCACCACGCAGAAAGTGCAATACTTGGAACAGCCTTCCATGATGGAGACGAAGGCAGTGGATCCTTGCACTTTGGCGGCTGGCAGATGATCGAATTTCTCGATTTCAGGAAACGCAATGTCCACCTGGGCGCGGCCGCTGGCGCGCTTCTTGGCGATCAGTTCGGGCAGCCGGTGCAGAGTCTGGGGTCCGAACACCACATCAACGTAGGGGGCCCGGGAAACAATCGCCGCGCCTTCCTGGGAGGCAACGCAGCCGCCCACACCGATGATCAGGTCAGGATTTCTCGCCTTGAGAGGCTTGACTCGGCCCAGGTCGGAAAAGACTTTTTCCTGAGCCTTTTCGCGCACTGAACAGGTGTTGAACAGGATCACATCCGCCTCGTCCGG
>DASQBT010000124.1:0-1595 GCA_035635075.1 Thiobacillaceae bacterium
CTGTATCAGCGCAACCTCGCGGCGCGCACTCAGTTCTTCGACGAATACTTTGCCCTCGATCTGCTGCGTGACGAGGAGGGCTATGCACTGGGCATCATGGCGCTGTCGATTGAGACCGGCGAACCCATCCTGATCGAAGCGCGGTCCACGCTGCTCGCAACTGGAGGCGCAGGGCGCATTTACTGGAATACATCCAATGCGCTGATCAATACCGGAGATGGGTTGGGCATGGCGCTGCGCGCCGGACTGCCGCTGGAGGACATGGAGTTCTGGCAGTTTCATCCTACCGGGCTTGCCGGGGTGGGCACCTTGATCACCGAAGGCGCGCGCGGCGAGGGCGGCTACCTGATCAATCGAGACGGGGAGCGCTTCATGCAACGCTATGCTCCCCACGCAATGGATCTGGCCTCACGCGATGTGGTGAGCCGCGCAATCGCCACGGAAATTCATCAGGGCCGGGGCTGCGGCCCGCAGGCCGATCATGTGCTGGTCAAGCTCGATCATCTGGGTGAGAAACTCATCGCCGAACGCCTGCCGGGCATACGCGAACTGTCCATCCGCTTTGCCGGAATAGACCCGGTGCAAGCGCCCATTCCGGTTGCGCCCACCGCGCATTACATGATGGGGGGCATCCCGACCAGCATGCATGGCCAGGTCGTAACGCCGGCGCGCTTCGGCCCAGAGGAGCCGGTGCAAGGCCTGTACGCCGTGGGCGAGTGCGCCTGCGTTTCGGTGCACGGCGCCAATCGTCTGGGCGGCAATTCGCTGCTGGACCTGGTGGTGTTCGGCCGCGCGGCAGGGCGGCACATGATGGAATACCTGAGAGACAATCCTTATCCACGTTCCCTGCCTGGCGACGCAGCGGATAAAAGCCTGGCCCGCCTCGCCCGCTGGGAGAACAAGAGCGGACACGAACGCGTGGCAGGTTTGACCGACGACCTGCGTCGCACCATGCAGGCCCACTGCGGCGTTTATCGCGCCCGCGATGTTCTGCAGCAAGGCTTGGCCAAACTCGGCGAACTGCAGGAGCGGCTAGATCATGCGGTGCTGCAGGATCAAAGCAAGGTCTTCAATACCGCGCGCATCGAAGCGCTGGAACTGGAGAACTTGCTGGCCGTGGCCCGCGCCACCTTGGTCTCAGCTCTGGCAAGGGAAGAGTCGCGCGGCGCACATGCGCGCGAGGATTTTCCGGGGCGCGATGACGAGCACTGGCTCAGACATACCCTGTATCTTCAAGCAGGCGACCAGCTTGATTACAAGCCGGTGCGGCTCAAGCCCTTGACCGTAGAAGCCTTCAAACCCAAGGAGCGGACCTATTGATCGCCCCCCTCGCCCCTTTAGGGGAAGAGGGGCTGGGGGATTCAAAGCGGCGGAGAGGGGCTGGGGCGTGGGGAAAAGCGCCTGAGGCATGGCTTCATTCAATTCACACCCGAATGCGGACTCAGGCAAGCCGTAACTGCGCCAAGGAAGCGAATGCATCTTCCCCGCTTATGTCCGGAATGATGATCAACTCGAGCACGCTGACTGCCGGGAGATCGACGTGATGGTCTTCGGTTTCCGAGGTTGTGCCCCGGGGGCTGAAGTTCCACTGCTGC
>DASQBT010000125.1:0-3025 GCA_035635075.1 Thiobacillaceae bacterium
AGAAGGTGGATCTGGTGCACTTTGCCGAAGCCGGACCGCTGGCGACCGATGCCGAGGTGGATCTGGCGTTTGTCGAAGGCAGCATTTCCACGCCCGAGGATCTGCAGCGCATCGATCGCATACGCGCTCGGAGCCGGACGCTGGTGGCGATCGGCGCCTGCGCGACCGCCGGTGGCGTACAGGCCCTGCGCAACGGCCCACACAGCGTACACTGGCTGGCCAGCATTTATGCCGATCCGGAGCAGATCGAAAGCCTGCCAGACTCCACGCCCATCAGCGCCCACGTAAATGTGGATCTCGAACTGCCGGGCTGCCCGGTGACCGGCGAACAGGTGTTGGCGGTCATCCATGGCCTGCTGCTGGGTGTCAGCCCGCCGGCGACAAATGAAAAGGTCTGTGTGGAATGCAAGCGGCGTGGTTTGTCCTGCGTCATGGTCAGCAAAGGGATTCCCTGCATGGGACCGGTCACCCACGGTGGTTGCGGCGCCCTATGTCCTGGCATGGGTCGGGACTGTTACGGCTGCTTTGGGCCCGCAGACCTTGCCAACACGGACTCGCTCACCCACCAATTCAAGGCATTGGGTTTAAGTGACAAAGCCATCGCTCGGCGTTATCGTTCCATCAACAACAATGCGCCGGTGTTTGCAACCGCGGCCGGCAAGGCCCTGGACTCCGATGGCTGAAGAGCAAAGAACCGTATCCATCCATGTGCCGGTCTTGACCCGGGTGGAAGGGGAGGGCGCGTTGCACTTGCGCATCCAGGCTGGGTGCATCGAGGAACTGAAACTGCACATTTACGAGCCGCCGCGGTTCTTCGAGAAATTTCTCGAAGGCCGTTCCTATCATGAAGTGCCGGATCTGGTGGCGCGCATCTGCGGCATATGCCCGGTGGCATACCAGATCACCGCCGTCCAAGCCCTGGAAAAACTGTTTGGCGTCGAGCCTCCGTCCTGGGCAAGAAGCATGCGCCGGATTCTCTATTGCGGCGAATGGATACAGAGCCACAGCCTGCACATCCACCTGCTGGCGGCGCCGGACTTTTTCGGCTACGAAAGTGCCATATCCATGGCCAGGGATTACCCGGACGTGGTGCGCCGCGGCCTGAAATTGCAAGCAGCCGGCAATGCGCTCATGGAGTTGTTCGGAGCACGGTCAGTGCATCCGGTGGGCGTCAAGGTAGGGGGCTTTCATCACGCACCGACCAACGGCCAGGTCGCGCGAATTGTGTCCCAGCTTGATGAGGCCTTGCCGCTGGCTGAGGGCCTCGTGCGCTGGGCTGCAGGCATTCCCATGCCGCAGGATGCGCAGGAGTTCATCAGCGTCGCGATGCGCGACGACCATTGCTATCCGATCGAAAGCGGCACGATCATGTCCAGTCAGGGTTTGAGCCTTGCGCCAGAGGAGTTCGAGCGGCATTTTACCGAGTACCAGGAAACCCATTCGACAGCGCTGTTCAGCCGGCTTGATGGCCGTCCGTATCTTGTCGGCCCGCTCGCCCGGCTGAATCTGAATATTGAACGACTGCCGCTTGCCATGCGCAGCCTCATGACGGAAACCGGCCTGCACTTCCCTTCCGGCAACATGTTCATGAGCATGGCAGCCCGGGCCGTTGAGATTCTCTACGCGCTGGGCGAGGCTCGCCGCCTGCTGCAAGACTATGAACGTCCATCGCGTCCGGACGTGGGTGTGACTCCAAGGGCCGGCTCCGCAACAGCCTGCACCGAAGCGCCGCGGGGCCTGCTTTGGCATCGCTACGAAACTGATGAGGAGGGGCACATCGTCGCGGCGCGGATTGTTCCCCCCACCAGCCAGAACCAGGGTCGCATCGAGGAGGACTTGCGCTTGTCCCTTAATGCCTTTGGCCTGGATCACGAGGACAGCGCGCTGCGTCTGCACTGCGAGAAGGTGATCCGCAACTACGATCCCTGCATTTCCTGCGCAACCCATTTCCTGCGCATGGATGTGGAGCGCGGTCATAAGCAGTAATGAGGGGCCCCACGCAGTGTGGATCCGCACGTCCGCGAATGAGCGCGGCGCGCCGACATCGCGAGCCGGCCAAGGCGAAATGTCCAACGGAGGCGCGACATTGAGTTCGGTGCAGATCCTCGGCATCGGCTCACCCTGCGGTGACGACCAGGCCGGCTGGCTGGTGGTGGATGCGTTGGCAAACCGCCTGCCGCCCGGGGTTGAGGCGTTGCGCCTCGACCGTCCGGGCAGCGCGTTGATTGGCGTGCTGGAGAAGGCGGCTGCCGTCATTCTGATCGATGCGATGCAGGGGAACGGGAACCCTGGGGACATTCATCACTTTGCCAACGATGAATGGGCGGACTATCGAATGGGCTTGTCCAGTCATGGACTGGGTGTGTTCGAGGCATTAATGCTGGCCCGTGAATTGAGCTGTCTGCCAGAGAAGATTGACCTTTACGGCATGGAGATTGGTTCAGCCTTGCCTGGGGATCAACCGTGCGAGGCGGTTATTGCAGCCGCAGAAGAACTCGCAAACAGGTTGGCAAACGACTGGCACGGGCAGGATTAAGCCCCCACAAGAAACCACCATTACCCTCGATTACAATATCGCGGTTGATGCAGGTGATCGTCTTTTTATCGGCCAAAGGTACCAGTGACGGTGCTGACCAGTATTGCCGATATCCTGCACCCAGCAGACGTTGGCCAACTTTCCAGATTGAGAGCCTGCTCCAGTTTCCGTGAGCGCACATTCCCGACCCATTGAAGTTATGTAGTATTAGTCGAAGCAGACACAGGGAGAATCTAATGTCCATTGCCATACCAGGGCTTACTGCTGCCGTTGAAGGCACAGGCCCTATCGTTGTTCTAGGCGCCAACGGTTCCGGGAAGACTCGGCTTGCAGTGCAGATGAGCAACACCGGCAACGCAGAATTCATTCCCGCCCTTAGGAACATCGCAATCCCAGATCAGATTCCCAACTGGACGCTACAGACTGCAACCAACGAATTGCAGAACCGAACTCAGCAGCGGCGAAACACCTATTGGGAGCTAGTACCAG
>DASQBT010000126.1:0-12616 GCA_035635075.1 Thiobacillaceae bacterium
AGTGATAGACGGGAAGCAGAGCGTGGTGTGGGATGAAGCGGAGAATCGATTGCACACGCAGAAGGCGCTGATGGAGTATCTGCTGATGGGAAAACTCGAGAGCTGAGGAAACAGGGTAATGAACTTCGTTTACTTCAAGGATATGGACTCCCTCTATCTGGAGTTGAGTCCGGAAAACGCGGAGCATTCCTGGGAAGCACACCCAGGAGTGGTGCTCAATCTGGCCGCGGATGGCCGGGTGGTGGGAATCGAGATCGAAAAGGCCAGTGAAAAATCTCGCCTGGATTTGCTCAAGGTGGCTAATTTTCCCGGCCAGGTTGAGGTAATAGACCACAGCCAGTCTGGCAGTATGCACTGAACGGGCAGGAACTGAACGAGCAGAAAATCATGAGTGAAGTAAGAAAAGTCGTCCTCGCCTATTCGGGCGGGTTGGATACGTCAGTCATCCTCAAGTGGCTGCAGGATACCTATCAATGCGAAGTAGTGACTTTCACCGCCGACATTGGCCAGGGCGAGGAACTGGAGCCAGCCCGTGCCAAGGCGCGACAATTCGGCGTCAAGGAAATCTTCGTCGATGATCTGAAAGAAGAGTTCGTGCGGGATTTTGTGTTCCCCATGTTTCGCGCCAATACCGTTTACGAGGGCGAATATCTGCTTGGCACCTCCATCGCACGCCCCCTGATCGCCAAGCGGTTGATCGAAATCGCCAATCAGACTGGCGCAGATGCCATTTCCCATGGCGCCACCGGCAAGGGCAATGATCAGGTGCGCTTCGAGTTGGGGGCCTATGCATTGAAGCCGGGGATCAAGATCATTGCTCCGTGGCGCGAATGGGATTTGCTATCGCGCGAGAAACTGCTGGCCTATGCGGAACAGCACGGCATCCCGGTGGAAATGAAGCATCGCCAGGGTGGCAGCCCCTATTCCATGGATGCCAACCTGCTGCACATCTCGTATGAGGGACGCCGTCTGGAAAATCCGGCGGTGGAGGCCGAAGAGGACATGTGGCGCTGGACCGTGTCCCCGGAGAAGGCACCTGATGCGGCGGAATATCTGGACATCGAGTTTGAACGGGGCGACCCGGTTGCGCTCAATGGCAATCGCATGAGCCCGGCGGCACTGCTCGCCAGACTAAATGAATTGGGTGGCAAGCATGGCATCGGCCGCCTGGACCTGGTGGAGAACCGTTATGTAGGCATGAAATCACGCGGCTGTTACGAGACGCCTGGCGGAGCCATACTGCTGAAAGCGCACCGGGCCGTTGAATCGCTCACGCTGGACCGGGAGGCGGCGCACCTCAAGGACGACTTGATGCCGCGCTATGCCAGCCTGATCTATAACGGGTACTGGTGGAGTCCGGAGCGTCGCGCACTGCAGGCACTTATCGATGAGACCCAGCGGCGGGTCAATGGCTGGGTCCGGCTGAAGTTATACAAGGGCAATGTCATCGTGGCGGGAAGAGATTCCCGCACAGATTCCCTGTTTGATCCCACCGTTGCGACGTTTGAAGATGATGCAGGGGCCTATGACCAGAAAGATGCGGCAGGATTCATCAAACTTAATGCCCTGCGCCTGCGCATCGCCGCCCAACTTGAGGCAAGAAGGAAATAAGCATGTCCCAGTTCGACAATGTGGCCGTGGTGAAGAAGGCCAATGTGTATTTCGACGGCAAATGTGTGTCGCATACGGTGCAGCTTCCCGACGGCACACGCAAATCAGTCGGCGTGATCTTGCCGGCCAAGCTCACCTTCAATACCAGCGCACCGGAGATCATGGAAACCGTGGACGGCCGGTGCCGGGTCAAATTGGCCGGCCACGCGGACTGGAATGAATATGGTCCGGGCGAGTCGTTCAAGGTGCCGGGTAATTCGAGCTTCGATATCGAAGTGACGAACGAACCCTATCATTACGTTTGCCATTTCGGCTGACAGACATGCCGATCACCCTGCCAATGAATCCTGAAGTGTTGCCGGCTCCGTTTCCTCACCCCGTCTCCCGGCGTTGCCCGCTCACCCCGACTTCTCCCAGAGCGAGGCGGACTAATGCCGGTTGCCTTTACGAGGCGATGAGATGACTACCCTGGTGGTGGTCAAGAAGGACGGCGTGGCGGCGATTGGCGCCGACACGCTGACCAAGTGGGGCTCGATCAAGGAGTCCGCCAATTACGTGGTCAACCACGGCAAGATTCTGCAGATGGGGGACAGCCTGATTGCGGTGACCGGCTACACGACCTTCATTTCCATTCTGCAGGATTACTTCGCCGAGCCGGATGTGGAGGCCGATTTTTCCGGGGTGGCGGGCATTTTCCGCACTTGGCAGCAATTGCACGCTGTCCTCAAGGAGCGGTATTTCCTGCAGCCGGGCGAGGACAAGGAAGACGATATCGAGTCCAGCCAGATGGATGTGCTGATCGCCAACCCGCAAGGCATTTTCGGCGTGGCGGAACATCGTTCGGTTCAGGAATTCTCCCGCTTCTATGCTTACGGAAGCGGCTCCGAACTTGCCTTGGGGGCCATGTTTGCGCTTTATCCCAGCCAGCTTAGTGCCGAACAGATTGCCCGCCGCGCGATTGAGACTGCCGCTGAATTCGATGATCGCACCGGATTGCCGGTGCATGTGAGAACCATCAACCTGTCTGCTTGAGGATAGCCATGCCATCCTTCGATATCGTTTCTGAAGTGGATCAGCAGGAAGTCAAGAATGCGGTGGAGCAGACCAACAAGGAAGTTTCGACGCGCTTCGATTTCAAAGGCAGCGATGCCCGGGTGGAGCAAACCGCCTTTGTGCTGACCGTGTTTGCGGATGATGATTTCAAGCTGGATCAGGTTCAGGATATTCTGAGCGGCAAGCTGGCCAAGCGGGGCGTGGATCTCACGTGCCTGGATGTCGGCAAGTCGGAAAAGATTTCCGGCAGCAAGGTCAAGCGCAAGGTTACGGTAAAAGTCGGCGTGGAGATCGAACTGGCGAAGAAGATCGTCAAGCTCATCAAGGATAGCAAGTTGAAGGTGCAGGCCAGCATCCAGGGCGAATCCGTGCGGGTGTCCGGACCGAAGCGCGACACGCTGCAGGAAGCGATCGCGCTGGTTCGCAAGAGCATTTCCGATTTTCCATTGCAGTTCAATAATTTCCGGGATTAGGAGGTTGCGATATGGCCAAGGTTCTGGTTCCCTTGGCGGCAGGGTGTGAAGAACTCGAAGCCGTCACCATTATTGACCTATTGCGGCGCGCCGGGATCGAGGTTGTGGCAGCCGGGTTGCAACCCGGCATCGTCAAGGCCAGCCGCGGCACTCAGCTTGTTCCCGACACAATACTGGATAGCGTGCTCCGGGACGATTTTGATATGGTGGTTCTGCCCGGCGGCATGCCGGGAGCGGAGCACTTGAGAGAGGATAGCCGTGTTCAGGCCTTGCTCAAGAAGCTTGCAGCGAGCGGCAAGTACACGGCCGCCATCTGTGCAGCGCCCATGGCGCTGGCCGAAGCCGGCCTGCTTTCAGGGCGCAAGGCAACCGGCTATCCGGGAATGCTGGAAAAACTGGGTTTGCCCGACGTCGAATTGCAGAACCAGGCGGTGGTCAGGGATGGGAAGGTCATTACATCGCGCGGTCCGGGCACGGCGATGGATTTCACCCTGGAGCTGATTGAAATCCTGGCAGGCCGGGGGAAACGGCAAGAAGTTGAGGCAGGTCTGGTCCGGTAAGGGACCTCTGATGCGGACGATCGGCTGTGTCGCGCCGCTTGACATCGTAGAATGACTAAAACCCGCGCTGCGCTTCGTGCATCTCGTCCCGCCGAGCCCCCGCGCGGTCGTGAGGGACCTGATCCGAGGTTCCACAATTTTGGCGCGCTATCAGGGTCTGTTATTCTTACCTGCAAGAGACATCCAAGCTGAAATAACCATTCCGGAGAGAGTCATGCTGATACGCGAAGTGCTGACAGTGAAGGCCGATCAACTGGTAACGGCAACTCCCGATACCTTGATTCCGGATGCCATAAATATCATGGCAAGCCATGATATTGGCTCATTGATCATCATGGACCGCGGCCACATGGTGGGCTTGATCACCGAACGCGACATTCTGCGCGCATTGGGCAAGCAGGGCTGCGATCTGGCGACCGGCAAAGTGTCGGACGTCATGGTTACCGACCCCGTGATCGGCAGCCTGGAGGATTCGGTGGACTATGTGCGGGATGTCATGACTCGGTCCAGGATCAGCCATCTGCCGGTGCTGGACGAACATCATGTCGTGGGTATCATATCCTTCCACGATGTGGCCCGCGCCTGCCTGAAAGAGGCGAAGTTCGAGAACCTGCTGCTGAAGCGCTACATCAAGCACTGGCCGGAGTAAGCTTCTTCGCGGCGCTCCCCTGCGACTGCAGGCACTAGCGGATCGATTCAATCGGAAATTGTTTGGAGGTAATTTCCGGTTTGATGAGTGCATAGCCTTGCTGTTGCCAGTGGGCCAGCTCAGTGATGGCATTGGGCACGACCTGCACAAAGGGCTGAAAGTCCTTCACGCGATAGCCAAAGTCTTGAGCCGCTTGGCCGCATACCTTGAATTCCACCCCGAGATCCGCGTAATAACGCATCCGCTCGACAGCGTCCTTGTATTTCGCCTCGTTCTTCCTGGCTACCGTCACGATTTCCGCGCCGTGTATCACCACTTTGATGTTCATCTGCTCGGGAGAGTAGTTATAGGGGGCTTCCATCAAGGGGTTGGTCAGGGAACGGATCCAATAGAGCGCGCTGCCGATTTTCTGCGGGTCATCAAGATGGAACTCAAACACTACCTTCGGCGGCCGGTACGGAGTTTGGACATACGCGCTTTCCGCCAAGCCAAGGGCCGGCAGGATCAACAGGGAGAACAAGAACAGGATCGTGCGCATGGCAGTCCCGAGGTTGGGCTTTCTGCACTATAGGCGATGCGGCTGGGACTCGGCCAACAATTGCCGGAACAGCTTCAGGCGCTCCGGAGAGATCAGGTTCTGATCGGCCGCTTCCGTCAGGGCGCAGTCCGGCTCAGCAGTGTGCCGGCAGTTGCGAAAGCGGCATTTCCCGAGGAACGGGCGGAAATCCGGGAAGGCTTGTTGAAGTGCGTCCTGATCGAGGTGGAACAGCGCAAATTCCTGCAAACCGGGGGAGTCGATCAGAGCGGTGACTGAATTCAGACGGTACAACTCACTGTGGCTGGTGGTGTGCTTGCCGCTGTCCAGGCTCAGCGATATTTCTCTGGTGCGGATTCGGGCCTGCGGCAGCAGGGCGTTGAGCAGGGTCGACTTACCCATTCCGGATTGGCCGACCAGAAGCGAGGTATGCCCCTCAAGCGCGCGACGCAGGTCTGAAATATCGAGTTTGGCGCACAGCGGCAAAATGGGATAGCCCAGGCCTGATATTGCCTGCAGCCGGTTCATTGCCTGCCGATGGCTCGGCAGATCCGACTTGTTCAGGACAATGACGGCGGGCAGGTTCTGGCTTGACGCAGCCACCAGGCAGCGCTGGATGAGTTCAAGCGAGTAACTCGGCACCGGCGCCGCAACGATGACGATCAGTGTGACGTTGGCCGCAATGGCTTTGGTCTGGAACCGGTCGGAACGAAAGAACAGGCTGGATCGCGGCAGCGCTTTGTCGATCACGCCTGCGCCTGGGGAAATGATGGAGAACTCCACGCGGTCGCCGCAGATCATGCTGCTCTTTCTCCCGCGGCTTAGGCACTCGGTGCGGCCAGTATCCGGACTGTCGACAATAAAACGGCGGCCATGGGCCGCCACGATCAGACCTAGCAAGTCAGGGCCTGTTGAGGCAAATTTCACGCCTGCGACGAGGCCGATTCGGGACGCCTTGCGCAGCGTCGCACCCGCGCAGCAGTGCGGTGGAGCCAGCCCTCGCAGCTCCCCACAAGGTTTGCGCGAGCCCGTTTTCGCCTGCGCTGCCGCAGGCGGCTTGCGACAAGGAAATGCGCCCGAATCGGTCCGTCCTCAAGAGTTGCTGCCGGGTATCACGTCTGCTGCGTTGTGCCGCTTGGCAAGGGATGCTCCTTGCCAGCGCGCCGCGCCCTGCGTCCATCGCTTTCCCGCCGCAACCCGGGTGTGAAATCAGCCTCGACAAGGCCTTAGAAGGGCGGTGTGGCATCGCTGGCGCCTACTTCATGCGACAAGGCCAGGATACGGTGCTTGAGCCTTTCCGAGTGTCTTGAATATTCACGCTGAAGCAGTTGCTCGGCTTCCGCGATCTTGCCTGCCTGGTAGAGCGTGACTACCTCGGCGGCCAGGCGATGGAATTCGGCGTGCATGGCGCGCACGGTTTCATAGGAGGCGGTGCTTGAAAATGTCTGGCCATCGCTATAAATCCATTTTCCCAGGGCGCACTTGTCGTCCATCCCAATTGCTTCGGGGACCAGTTTCTCGTCACTGCTTCCATCCAGCATGGCCAACAGGCGCTTTTTCCACAAGACGTGGGCACTGATGATTGCTAGCCAATCCATGTTTTCTCCGCATGCGCAAGCTTTTCTAAGTGCTTAACGGAGAAGGATAACAATGTCTTGAGCCCCGCAACGCTTTTGATGCCAGATGACCAGGATTGCCGCCAGGAGTCTAGAACTCGAACAAGGCATCTACCTTGGCGGCGCAGATGAAGTCGTTTTCGGAAAGCCCGCCAATTGCGTGCGTCCAGTATTCCACCCTGCAGGTGTTGTAACCCACGACCAGATAGGGGTGGTGGTCTTCCCGGTGCGACACCCACATCACCGCATTAACAAAGGCCTGGGTTTGGTAGTGATCCTTGAACTTGAACTCCTTGAAGATCTTCAGTCCATCCCTGGCCCAGCCAGCCAGTCCCTTGAGCAGGGGGGCAATCTGGGCATCGGTCAAAGGCGCGACCCCGCCCTCACAGGGGACACACTTTTTTCTCGCCAGCTCTTGCGCAATGTCCGACATAAGTCCTCCTCACTTGAACTTGTAGTACTTCTGATTGAGATAAGCAGCGACGTCAGCTTCCTCTTCAGGAAACCAGCCAGCCCCGGTATTGGCGTTGCAGGCTGCGATCCGGCCTGCCAACTGGTCGTAGCTCCTGACTTTGTGGTCAGGACGCAAATAGATTTCGCTGCCATCGCCTCCATACATGGAGACATGGCAGGAAACGCAGTTTTTTTCCACCAACGCTTGTCCCCGCTTGGCGTCGGGCGTGCCCGCCGCACAGGCAAGCGCGCTTGCGGCGCTCAGCGCCAGCACGATCATAAACCTTCCGTTCATGGGATACCTCCTGGGAATTGTTGTACTTCGATTATGTAGGGCAGCAAAAGTTTATTCTACCGGCCTGTGCGAAAATTATCCCTTTGCCGAGAAAGCCTGTTATGCCGCCAAGCACCTCCAACCTGATCTGGATCGACATGGAAATGACCGGCCTGTCGCCGGAAAGCGATCGCATTATCGAAGTCGCACTGGTCGTGACGGATGCCGAACTCAATACGGTTGCCGAGGCACCGGTATTGGTCGTGCACCAGGCTGACAGCGTGCTGGATGGCATGGATGCATGGAACAAGGGAACCCATGGCAAATCGGGATTGATCGACAAGGTCAGGGCTTCGACGCTCGATGATGCAGGGGCGGAAAACCAGATGCTGGACTTCCTCAAGCCGCATGTGCCCGAGCGGACCTCACCGATGTGCGGGAACTCCATCTGTCAGGACCGGCGTTTTCTTGCCCGCTACATGCCCCGGCTGGAAGCCTATTTTCACTACCGCAATCTGGATGTGAGCACCCTCAAGGAGCTGGCCAGACGCTGGCGGCCGGGGCTGACGGAGGGGTTCAAGAAGGCCAGCAAGCATGAGGCGCTGGCGGATATTTATGAGTCCATCGAGGAGCTCAAGTATTACCGGGAGCATTTCATTCGACTCCAGGCATAAGTGCGGGCTCATTGCTGATCAGGCATAGAGACGATCTGCGTCAATGAAGCCAGGCCCTGAGGTAGGCTCCGCAGAATGAAAGGCCGCAAGGCAGGCCTGGGGACGGGGCCTGCTCACTTACTTGTTCTCGTCAGCCTGGTTCTGTTCAGCGGACTTGCTTGCGCGTCATCGGTCCTGCCGGGCAACAGACTAAAGGACAATCCTTCCCCCTACCTGGCATTGCACGGCGAGGATCCGGTGGCCTGGCAGACCTGGTCGGCTGAAACCCTGGCGCTGGCCAGACGCAGCGGCCGGCTGCTGTTCGTTTCTGTAGGCTACTTCGCCTGCCATTGGTGCCACGTCATGCACAGGGAAAGCTATCGCAATCCGCGCATTGCGGCGTATCTCAATGCACATTTCATTCCGGTCAAGATTGATCGGGAACTCAACAGCGGCCTGGATGAAGCCTTGCAGGGTTTCGCGGCCAATGTCATTCACCAGGGTGGCTGGCCACTCAATGTCTTTGTGACGCCGCAAGGCTATCCTTTGACCGCGGTGCTGTATCAGCCGCCAACTGACTTTCTCCACACCCTAACCCGCGTGCAGGAGCGTTGGTCAGAGGAGCCGGCAAACCTCGCATCTCTGGCCCGGACTGCTGTTTCCCCAGTTCGGCCCTTGAGCGGCGCAGGGTATGGCGCCGAGGAAAGAAGGGCGCTGCTCGATGCCTTTCTGATCCAGGCGCGCACCGAGGCGGATTCCCTTGCCGGCGGGTTCGGTGAAGTGGCCAAGTTTCCCCACGTGCCCCAGTTGAGTCTGCTGCTGAATCGCCAGTCGACCTCTCCCGACCCGGTGACCGGATCATGGCTGCGGCTGACCTTGAATGCCATGGCCAGCCGGGCGCTGAGGGACCATGTGTACGGAGGCTTCTTTCGCTACACCACCGATCCCGGGTGGACGGTGCCGCATTTTGAAAAGATGTTGTATGACAACGCGCAACTTGCGATGTTCTACCTGCGCGCCGCCGACATTCTGCACGACCTCAGGTATGAGAAGGTGGCACGGTCCACACTCGATTTCTTGCTGGAGTTTCTTCGCGATCCGGCGAGCGGCGCATTTTATTCAAGCACCTCGGCCGTGGATCGCCGGGGAAAGGAGGGCGTGGCTTATCTGTGGAGCAGGGAGGCGTTGCAGGCCCGCTTGTCCCCCCAGCAAATGAAGCTCGCCAGGCGCATTTGGCATCTCGATCAGCCTTCCCCGTTTGATTCCGGACAGTATCTGCCTGCCGAGTACGAGCCGCCGGGCGTTGACGATGAGGCGTTATTGGAAAGCGCCTACGGCAGCCTTAAGACCGCGCGCGCGAACCAGGACATTCCCCGGGATACAAAGATGCTGACCGGCCTCAACGGCTTGGCGCTATCGGCATTCAGCCGTGCCGGGAAACTGGATATCCGCTATCGGAAAGCGGCTGCAGGCCTGTACCGGTTCATGCGCGGGCAATGGCGAGATGGGCGCCTGCAGAAGGGGCAGTCCGGCCGCCAAGCGCTGCGCGGCGCGGAACTGGAGGATTACGCCTACGGGGCTGCCGGGCTGTTGGATTTTGCCGAGGCATTCAAGGATGAAAGGGCGCGGAAACTGGCTTATTCATGGGTGAAGCGCGGCTGGCAGGATTTTTCCACTTCGGCAGGTTGGATGCGAGAGCGAGCTCCGTTATTGAAATCCATGCAGCCCAGGGCCGTGCTCGAAGACGGAGCACTGCCGTCCCCCGCCGCGGTGTTGATCGATGCAAGCCTGCGCCTCAAAGCCCCGGAGCTCGCCTGGCAGGCTGGCCGGGCGCTGGGATGGCGCAGTGCGGCAATGGAGCGAGACCCGTTTGCCTATCCCACCCAGATCACGCTGCTGAACGGTGGTTGTCCGGGGTGTGAGAATCCAACGGCTTCAGGGATCACGGACTCGGCTCATCCTGCTCCGCCTGAACAACGCGGGGCCGGCGCACGACCTTGACATTTAGTTCAAGTCGCTTGGATTCTCGTCCCAGAGTCAGGTGGGCCTGGGAACCGGGCTGCAGATTGGCGATCAGGTTGAGCAGCGAGGAGGAGTCGGAAACCGCCTTGCCGTCCACCGCCAGCAGGATATCGCCGGGCTTGATTCCTGCCGCGTCCGCCGGGCCGCCTTTCAACACTCCGGCAATGAGGGCGCCTTCGGTGCTCTTCAGATTGAAGGATTCCGCAATCTCTGGGGAAAGATCCTGCACCTCGATGCCGACCCACCCGCGGGTCACGCTGCCAGTCTTGATGATCTGCTCCATCACCTGCTTGGCCAGACTTGCCGGAATCGCGAAGCCGATGCCTTGCGAGCCGCCGGTGCGGGAGTAGATCGCGCTGTTGATGCCGATCAGATTGCCGGCCGCATCCACCAGTGCACCCCCCGAATTACCCGGGTTGATGGCGGCATCTGTCTGGATGAAGTTCTCAAACGTATTGATGCCCAGGTGGCTGCGTCCCAGAGCGGAAACGATACCCAAGGTCACAGTCTGGCCGACCCCGAATGGGTTGCCTATCGCCAGCACCCAATCGCCGACGCGCAGCAGTTCTGACTGGCCGAATACGATGGCCGGCAGCCTGGTTGCGTTGATCTTGAGGACTGCCAGGTCGGTCTCGGGGTCGGCGCCGACCACCTTCGCCGGGTAGGTCTTGCCGTTCGCCAGAGCAACTTCGATTTCGTCTGCCGCCTCAACCACATGGTTATTGGTCAGGATGTAGCCATTGGTACTCACGATGACGCCGGAGCCAAGATTGGAAACCTGGCGCGGACGGGGATCCAAACGATCACCGAAGAAATGGCGAAAGATCGGGTCATTGGCAAAGGGGTTGCTGGATTCCCTGACCTTTTTCTGGGTGAAGACGTTGACCACCGAAGGCGTGACGGCCTGGGCTGCATCGGCAAATGAACCGTATGCCTGCGCCGGCATTCGGCCCTTGACCTGCGCGATGGTGATGCCGCTCGATGGCTCCCGCCAGTTGAGCAACTCGGGCTTGAACAAGGCGATGACCATCAAGACTCCCAGCGCCGCGGTGGTGGCCTGGGCAAAGATCAACCAATACTTTTTCATCGCCGCGCTGTCATGGAATGTCAGGTGAGGCGAACATTATAGCGCGCGCTTATGCGGCTGAGCCCGGCTGGGCCTTTCATCGGGGACCTGAAAAAGGTTAGAATCGCAAGGTTTTTTATCGGCCAAGCCCCACACAAGGCAATTACTAATTATGAGTCAGCAGGAAATTGATCAGAAGAGGCGCAGGATTCTGGTTGCGGCGACCTCCGGCGTTGGCATTGCCGCTGGTGCGGCCGTGGCCGTGCCGTTCGTGAAAAGCATGATGCCCAGCGCACGGGCGAAGGCCGCCGGCGCTCCGGTGGAAGTGGATATCAGCAAAATCGAGCCGGGCATGATGTTTACTGCAGAATGGCAGGGCAAGCCCGTTTGGGTTGTGCATCGCTCCAAGGAGATGCTCGATTTGCTTGGCAAGCATGATGCCAAGCTGTCCGACCCCAGCTCAGAACAACCCCAGCAGCCCCCCTACTGCAAGAATCCAACCCGTTCCATCAAACCGGAATACCTAGTGACCGTGGGCATCTGCACGCACCTCGGCTGCTCGCCCACCTACCGGCCTGAAGTAGCGCCAGCCGATCTCGGGCCCGAATGGCCCGGCGGTTTTTTCTGCCCCTGCCATGGCTCGCGCTTTGATCTGGCCGGGCGGGTCTTCCTCGGCTCGCCGGCGCCGATCAATCTGCTCATCCCCAAGTACCACTATGTGACGGATTCCCGCATCCTGATCGGTGAAGACAGCCAAGGAGCTTAATTCATGTCCCGCATGCAACAACTAATGAATTGGGTGGATGACCGTTTTCCGCTGACCGCCACGTGGAAGGCGCATCTGTCCGAATACTACGCACCGAAGAATTTCAACTTTTGGTACTTCTTCGGCTCCCTCGCCCTGCTGGTACTGGTCATCCAGATCGTCACCGGCATCTTCCTGGTCATGCACTACAAGCCGGACGCCGGCATGGCATTCGCCTCGGTCGAGTACATCATGCGCGACGTGGACTGGGGCTGGCTGATCCGCTACATTCATTCCACCGGCGCATCGGCATTCTTCATCGTCGTGTACCTGCACATGTTCCGCGGCCTCATGTACGGCTCCTATCGGCGGCCGCGCGAATTGATCTGGCTGTTCGGCGTGGTGATTTACCTGGCATTGATGGCCGAGGCCTTCATGGGCTACCTGCTCCCTTGGGGGCAGATGTCCTACTGGGGCGCCCAGGTAATCGTCAATCTGTTCTCCGCCGTCCCCTTCATCGGCAACGATTTGTCCCTCTGGATCCGTGGTGACTTCGTCGTGTCGGATGCCACCCTCAACCGTTTCTTCTCCTTTCACGTAATTGCGGTGCCGCTGGTCCTGCTGGGCCTGGTGGTGGCGCATCTGGTCGCCCTGCACGAAGTGGGCTCCAACAATCCGGATGGGGTGGAGATCAAGAAGCACAAGGATCCTGTCACCCACATCCCGCTCGACGGCATTCCCTTCCATCCTTATTACACGGTCAAGGACATCGTCGGGGTCATCGTGTTTCTGATGGTGTTCAGCGCCGTGGTTTTCTTTGCGCCCGAGTTCGGTGGCTATTTCCTGGAATCCAACAACTTCATTCCTGCTGACCCGTTCAAGACGCCGCCGCATATCGCGCCGGTC
>DASQBT010000127.1:0-10475 GCA_035635075.1 Thiobacillaceae bacterium
GCGCCTCTGTTTGAATCCGCCGCCAAATTCGATTCCGGAACCGGTTGGCCCAGCTTCTTCAAGCCCCTGAGTGAGGCCAGCGTCGCGGAAAAGCAGGATACCAGTCACGGCATGGTCCGCACCGAAGCGTTGTGCGATGCCTGCGGCGCCCACCTGGGCCACGTGTTTGCCGATGGCCCGGCCCCGACGGGACAGCGCTACTGCATCAACTCGGCGTCGCTGGCGTTCGAGAAGAAGAAGTCCTGATTTCAACGCCCGCGTGAGCAACGCTGGGTGCTTCGTTCCGTCCAGACATTAGGAAACCCTTGCAAACATTCACTGCCCGCATCGCCCGCATCTGGCCAGCCACGCCCACCATCAAGGCGTTTGAACTGGAAATCGACGACCCCGGATTCGGCTTTCTGCCTGGCCAGTGGATCGAGATTTTCGTCGACATCGACGGCCGAGCCCATACCGGCGGTTATTCCGCCACCACTTCCCCTTTGCAGAAGGGCCGGGTGGAGCTCGCGGTCAAGACAAGTTCCAAACACCCGGTCACCCAATGGCTGCACCAGCACGCCCGGGAAGGCGAGCGTCTGACAATTTCGCGCGGTCAGGGGCCATTTGTCTTTCTACCCGAAATGGGCGAAGACATCGTCTTGATCGGTGGCGGCGTCGGCGTCACCCCCCTTCTATCCATCTTTCGCCACGTACGCGACGCCTCGCCGGAAACCCACGCAACGCTCTATTACAGCGTGAGCCAGCCGGAGGAAATCCTGTTCCGCGAAGAACTCGAACAATCCGCGCGCAAGCACACCCATTTGAGCCTGGAAATAACCGTCACCCAGCCAAGCCCGCAGTGGCGCGGCCAGACCGGACGCATCAACAAGCACAAGATCGCCGCGCTCAACGCCCCGCCCAACACCCTGTTCTACCTGTGCGGCCCGCAGGGCATGGTGGAAGACATGAGCAGCCTGCTCAAGGAGCTGGGCGTGCCAGCCAGTCGGGTGATATTCGAGAAGTGGTGGTGAGCGGGGAGAGTCAGTAAATGGCGCCCGCTATGTCAATCGCAACGATTCCCGGCCAGGCAAGCACGGACTCAAGAAAAGCATTTCGATCACGACCACATGATCCGCCAGAAGCGCAGACTGCTTGTGCATTGCATGACATACGGCATTGCCGTATCATATGAATGTGTACACCATAGTCGAAACTGAAGTTTTTCAGCGCGCTGCGGAAGCGATCTGGTCGGACGAAGAACGGGTGTCATTCATCAACTGGTTGGCCGCCAACCCGGATGCCGGTGATGTGATCCCGGGTTCGGGCGGTTGCCGCAAGGTGCGCTGGGGACGTGGTGGCATGGGCAAGCGAGGCGGCGCACGGGTGATTTATTTCAACCGGTTCGAAAACGGCGAGATCTGGTTGCTGATCGTGTATGTGAAGGCCAAGTTTGACAACCTGCCCGTCTCGTTACTGAATAAGCTACGCGAGGAAATCAGTCATGGATAAGGAAATGGAACAGTTTCAGAAGGACCTACTCAAGTCGGTCAGGCAAATGAAAGCGGGCAAGGCCGCGCGTAAGACTAAGGTAACGTTGCCACCCATCACTGAGGCCCGCATCCGGTTGGGGATGTCGCAGTCTGAACTGGCAGCCCTGATGGGGGTATCGATCCGTACCTTGCAGGACTGGGAGCAAGGCCGTCGCAAGCCGACAGGCGCGGCTCAGACTTTATTGCGTGTGGCCATCGCCCACCCGGAGGCGTTGCGCGACTTGAAAGCTGCGTAGTCAACCGTTAAAGGCTGAGAGCAGTAATTCAAGCACGGCCTCTTAGCTCGAAGCTTCCGCGCATTACCCAAAGCGATCGCGGTTCTCGGCGCCGACCGCTGACGGTGCCCGTCTAAACCGACCGCTTATGAAGCCGGGCGGCGCCCAGCAGGGCGAGCACACCCAGGCCGAACAGCCAGCCGGTAGAGGGCTCCGGCACCGACGAAATCAATATGTTTACATCGTCCGAAGACTTTTCCGCAGCTGTGTTCATGACCGTCAGCCGGAATGTCAGCTCTGCACCCGGGTCGAGGGGCAGCTCCACCGTCGGATCGAAAGTGTTCGCGCCTGTAATACTGAGCGCCGCAGGGTGTAAATAATTTCGACAAGAAATCAAAAGCCCCGGCGACGCGTGTTGCATCAATCAAAGCACGAATAGGTCAGTGCGGTTCGGCAGTCGCGCTTGCTCCAATGAAGCGTGCGCTGAAACGGAACCGCTTCAGCCCTTCCTTCGATCATCTCGTCCCCACCCGAATCCATTTCACCGTTGAAAGGTCCAGGCTCGAATTGCAAGCGTCAGTGAACCAAGCTCAGGCGGCCAGCTTCAATTTGCAATTCAAGCCTGCGCGACTGGCCAGCGTTACCAGCATGTCCAGGCTGAACTTGTCCCATTTGCCGCGTGAGGATAAAGGGGACGCAACCCTTATTGGGGATTAAGGGGGCGCTACCCTTACTTGTGTGCCTGGCACTCTCTGTCCAAGGTGGAAGTTCGCTGCCGCGTCTCGCTAGTGAATCGTGCGCTGAAACGGCACCACCTCAGCCCGTCCTTCCATCATCTCGTCGCCCACCCTTACCCATTCCACTTTCTTGCCCAGCAGGGTGACGTCGCCGTCGCGGCGGTTGTCGCCGGTGTCGGAAAACTCGAAGCGGTAGATGCGCAGCAAGGTGAGCGCGCCGTCCGCGTCGCGTTTGAAGGCGGTCTTCGCCAAGGCCACGGTGTCGTCGAGAAACTGCAGGCCGCGTTCGCGGCAGGCCTGCTTGCCCACCTGGACCGCTATTTCGCGCGCCTTTAAGTTGTCCATCCACCAGTAGAGGAAGGCCCCGATGGGGACAAGGAGAAGAATTTCCCAGGACATGGAGAGCGTCGGATTGATCAGCTTTGTTTTTTCTGGACTGCCGCGCTTGGATCGCAATGACGGCAAGGCTAATTCAGCCGGGCCACCCTCATGCGCAGATTGCTGACCTGCATGCGCAGAGTTTCGATGTCGTCATCGATGCCGGCCTGTTCCAGGCAATGGGAAAGATCGGCCAGGGCCGCGCGGTAGGCTTCCATGCGCAGGTAATGTGCGCCCCGCTCGCGCTGCTCGGCGAGGTTGTCGGGATCGAGGATGAGCAACTGATTCATGACGCCGAGCGCCTTGTCATCGGCTTCCTCATGCAGGTAATAGCGCTTGAGGTTGCGCAGCATGCGGCAGAGGATTTCGCGCTTCTCCGCGGTGCCCAGCACGTTGGCCAGTTCTGGCCGGGGCGGATCGGGATACATCTCCTTGAGCCGCGCTTCGAGCTGCTCGACGCTCAGGGCCAGGCCCCCATGGAATGGGTCAACCACCACATCGCCGCCCGGCACCGCCAACTTGACGAGGAAATGACCGGGAAACGAGACCCCCCTAAAATCCAGGCCGGCGCGACGGCCGACTTCCATCATGATCAGCGCGAGCGAAATGGGAATGCCGATGCGTCCATCCAGCACGTCATTGAGGTAGCTGTTCTTGGGCTCGAAGTAATCCCCGTCGTTGCCCTGAAAGCCTTCCTCATGAAACAGGAAATCGTTGAAGGCGGACAGCTTCTCCGCCCAGTCATCAGTGTCGGGTATGCGGCTAGCGGCCTTGTGTCCGAGCTGATCCAGACGGGCTTGGTAGAGGCCAACATCCAGGTTGGGGTACTCGGCGGCGGCAATCAACAGGGCACCGTAGCCCAGATCCCATTGCTGTTCCGGCTGGCGTGCCAGTTCGATCAGGCGGGGATCGGCATTCATTCCGGATGGGGGGCGGGCGCAATAAACAGCGCCGCAACCTGCCTGGCAGGGCGCTTGAGCGGCGCGGAGCCGGAAGCGATGGCAGGCCGCGGCGCAGACGGCAGCGGAGACGGTGGCGGGAAGGGCTGCGCGGCGGGCGCCCGATAGGCGGGAACTTCCGCAGCGCCGGGAGAAAAGCCGGGCACCAGTTGCTGTTCGATTGAACGGCCAAGAAGTTTTTCTATGTCCTTCAGGTAGCGCGCTTCGCTTTCCGACACCAGGGACAGGGCCTCCCCGCTGGCGCCGGCGCGCCCGGTGCGGCCGATGCGGTGGACGTAATCCTCGGCACTGTGCGGCAGATCGTAGTTCACCACATGCGGCAGGGCCTCGATATCGAGGCCGCGGGCCGCCACGTCGGTGGCCACCAGAATCTGCGCCTCCCCAGCCTTGAATGCATCCAGGGCCTTGATGCGTTCCTGCTGCGACTTGTCGCCGTGGATGGCGGCAGCATGCAGCCCGGCCTTGTTGAGTTCGTGGGCCAGGCGGTTGGCGCCGATCTTGGTGCCGGTGAAGACCAGCACCTGGGAGAGCTGCCGGCTCTTGACCAAGTGCACCAACAGGGCGCGCTTCCGCTCATGATGTACCGGATGGACGATCTGGGTGAGGTTGTCCGCCACGGCGTTGCGGCGCGCCACTTCTATGCGCTGGGGATTCTTGAGGATGCTGTTGGCCAGGCGCTGGATTTCGTCCGGGAAGGTGGCGGAGAACATCATGTTCTGGCGCACTTCCGGCAACAGGGCGACGATGCGTTTCAAGTCGGGCATGAAACCCATGTCCAGCATGCGGTCCGCTTCATCCAGCACCAGCACGTTCACCTGCGACAAATTGAGTGTCTTGTTCTGCACGTGGTCCAACAGACGGCCGGGCGTCGCCACCAGAATCTCCACGCCAGTCTTGAGGATGGGTATCTGGGTATCGATGTTCACCCCACCATAAACCACCAGGGAACGCAGCGGCAGATGCTTGATATACATCTTGATGCTTTCTTCCACCTGGATGGCCAGCTCACGCGTGGGGGTCAGGATCAGGGCACGGATCGGATGTTTGGCCGGCGAGGTGCTGGTGTTGGCCTGGGGCGCCAAGCGCTCGATCAGGGGCAGGGCAAAGCCGGCAGTCTTGCCGGTGCCGGTCTGCGCTGCGGCAAGGATATCCCGGCCCTGCAGCGCGACCGGGATCACTGCGTCCTGAATGGGCGTGGGGTCCTTGTAGCCGCAATCAGCCAGGGCTTTAAGTATTTCCGGGCGTAAGCCCAAGTCTTCAAAACTCATTCTGTCCTTCAATGCAGCAAGTTAAGGCTCGCCGCGCAGTTTGCAGCGGACGCCCGGTTCAGGAAGAGCAGACCAGCTCTGCAAACTGTGCGAACGCTGATCACATCAAATCGACCGCCAGTCAAATCCGTCCTCCTGGCGGGCCACGCCGATCCACTCCTGTGCGCAATTGAGCGCCTGCGCCAGCGCCCTGCGGGCCAGGACCGGCGTATTGTTCTTCTTGGAAATATGCGCGGCCACCACATGTTTGAGCCGCGAACAATCCAGCTGCTTCAGCAAGGCAGCAGCCTGGGCATTCTCCAGATGCCCCAAACGCCCGCCTACCCGCTGCTTGAGTCCCGCCGGATACGGTCCGTCGCGCAGCATCTGGCCGTCGTGATTGCACTCCAGCACCAAAGCCTCCGCTCCGCTCAACATGGCCTCGATGTGCGGGGTGATGCAGCCGACATCCGTCAGCACCCCCAACCTGACCCCGCCGTCCGAGAACACGAACTGCACCGGTTCGCGCGCATCGTGCGGAACCGGGTAGGGGTGAATTTCCAGTTCCTCGACTGCAAAGCTGCCGTGGCTGTCGAAGACCCGAATCTCCGGCAGGCTGTCTTCCTGCGTCTCCCACATGATGCGCGTGCCATGGGTGAGCCAGACCGGCAGTCCATGCTTGCGGGCAAAGCGCGCCACCCCGCCGATATGATCCGAATGCTCGTGGGTGACCGCGATGCCGGACAACTGTTCCGGCGCCAGCCCAAGGCGGGCGAGGCGCTGGCTGGTCTCGCTCAAGCCAAAACCGCAATCCAGCAGGACGCGCGTCCGTCCTGCTTCCACCACCAGCCCGTTGCCTTCACTGCCGCTGCCCAGGCTGGCGAAGCGGATCATTTCAGCTCGTTGTGCAGCAGCTTGATGATGCGGTTCTGCGTCGCCGCATCGACGGTCTTGCCTTTTTCGGCCTCAACGGTCACGTGGCTCTTGTCGCCGGTTTCCGCAACCACAATTTGCAACTGGGGAGAAGTCTGATCCTTCTTGCTCTTCCAGAAAGCCAGCTTGGACATAAAGCCCTCGTCCTTCTTGCCCGCGTTGTCGATTTCCGGGTCGATGTAGCGCACATAATAAACTCCCTTGGTTCGGTCGCGGTCTTCCACTGCGAACCCGACCCGGTCCAGGGCCAGCCCGACCCGGCGCCAGGCCCGATCAAAGGCTTCATCAAGTTCCAGGCTGGCGGCATTCCCGTTCTTGACGATGCGCGCCCGCTCCTCCGTAGTCTGGTTGGCCAGCATGGTCTTGGCCTTGGCCTCGTCAACGCCAAAGCGGACCATCAGGCGGCGCAGCATCTCCGCCTCCAGGTCCGGATCTGACGGACGCGGCTGCCACTTGGTCTGATCCTTGCCCTCGGTGGTATAGATTTCCTCCATGCCGCGGTGGCTGATGTAGATCTCGGTGGTGCCGTTGGCGCCTTTCTCGATGCGGGTGCGGAACTTGTCGCGCACCGGGGTTGAGTACATGCCCTCGAAGACCTTGCCGATGGTCCGGCGTATCACGTCCTGCGGAATGTTGGCGCGGTTTTCCGCCCAGTCGGTTTCCATCACCCCCGTATCCTTGGATTCCAGGTCAATCACAAAACCCAGTTCCTGCCAGAAATCCTTGATCACCGGCCACACCTGATCCGGTGACTCATTCACCACCAGCCAGCGCTGCGAACCTGCGCGCTCAATGCGCACCTTGTCCTGCTCGGGCAGCACGGCTTGTGCCTCCGCCGGCTGCTCCTTGCGTTCCTTGCTGTAGGCAGAATATGTCGCGGTGCTGCCTGCGGTGTCGGGCACGGCATAACGGTTGTCGCCGCTTGGCGCAATCAGGTCAGGCGGGACTTCCAGGGTATTGGTGTCCCGGCTCTTGGCGGACTTGTAATCGACTCCTTTCGATTCGAATATGCCTAGCGACCCACAACCGGAAAGCAAGAACAGACCAGCCAACATCAAGGGTAAAACGCGCACGCCCATCTCTCCTTACATCAATCCGGCATGTCTCATCGCGCTGCGCAGGGTGTCATGATGCGCCTCGGACAAGGGGGTCAAGGGCAAACGGATGCCCCCGGGAATTCTGCCCATTTCCGCCAGCGCCCATTTGACCGGAATGGGGTTGGCCTCAACGAACAGCTTGATATGCAGCAAGAACAGTCTTGCATTGATCTCACGGGCAATCTCAAGGTTCCCCGCAAACGCGGCCTCACACATCTGGTGCATCAGTCCGGGCGCGACGTTGGCGGTCACGGATATCACGCCATGCCCGCCCAGCAGCAGACAGGCCAGGGCGGTCGCGTCGTCGCCGGTGTAGATGGCGAAGTCCTTCGGAGCACGGCGGATCAGGTCGGTATTGCGCTCGATGCTGCCGGTCGCATCTTTGGTGCCGACGATGTTGGGTATCTGCGCCAGCCTCAGCGTGGTGTCATTGCTCATGTCCACCCCGGTGCGCCCCGGCACGTTGTACAGGATCGTCGGCAGGTCCACCGCCTCGGCGACGGCCTTGAAATGGCGGTACAGACCTTCCTGGGTCGGCTTGTTGTAGTAGGGCGTGACCGAGAGGGCCGCACTGGCGCCGGCCATCTTGGCGCAACTGCTCAGTTGGATCGCTTCGCCGGTGGAATTTGCGCCGGTCCCCGCAATCACCGGAATGCGCCCAGCCGCCTGCTCCACCGTCACGCGGATCAGTTCGCAATGTTCCTCCAGATCCACAGTCGGGGATTCGCCCGTGGTGCCCACCACCGTGATGGCGTCCGTGCCCTGCTCCACATGCCAGTCCACCAGCTTGCGCAGCGCCGCCAAATCGAGGCTGCCGCCCTCGTGCATGGGGGTGACAATGGCGACCAGGCTTCCTTTGATCATGGTTGGATTCATTCAACCTAGAAACGGTAGCTGGACACGCCCGATGGTTCGTCTGGGCGGGTGGCTGGCGCGAAGCGACGCCGCCGCAGGCCGAGGCCTGCAAGGAGAAGCGACAAAGCCAGGCGCATGTCCAGGCGTGCCAGCGGATGTGTAGTGCGCCCACCGAACAGGTGATATTGGTCGAAGGCGATAAGACATGGCTCCATGTGGCGTCCCAAGATGATGATGAGCGGTCAACTGCCGTTTCCAGGTTCAGCCCGAAGGCGGGAAAAGCGTTGATTTTACTTGATGGCAGGGAATGCCGAAAGGAGGCCGGGCAGACGGTCCATTGCGCGGGCAAACAGGTTGACCACTACCGGCACGCCCACCGCCAGGCTGCCCAATAGGGCCAGCGCACCGAGTGTCAGTCCCACCGACCAGGCGTCCACCCCTGGCACCAATCGGGAGACCACGGCGAACACCCCCTGGGCCAGCAGCATCAACAGCAGCAGCGGCAGCACCAGCTGCAGGCCGGTCGAAAAGATCATGTTGCCCGCCTCGAGCAGGGCCCGCGCTCCCTGCCGCTCCGGTAACGCCGTCGCCGGCAAGACTGCGAGGCTATGCTGCAGCGCCTGCACCAGCAACAAATGGCCGTTGGCGGAAAAAAAGGCCAGGCCCGCAAGCCAGAATCCCAACTGCCGCAGGCTCGCGTCATCCGGTGCGTTTTCCGCCAGCCAGGGCTGGTATAGATTGCGCCCCGAAACCTGGCCCAGCCAGCCCAGCGCCGCTTCCATGACGGCAAACAGGAGGCGCACCATGAGGCCCAGGCCTGCGCCCAGCAAGCCTTCCCACAACAACATCACCAGCCCGGACCCGCTCAAAGGATCGGGCAGCGATCCCGCCCCGCCCCAGGGCATCAGCATCGCGGCCAGGCTGCCGGCCAGCAGCAAACGCAGGAACAGGGGCAGGCGCGACAGAAAAGGATCGACCAGGGTCCAGCCCAGAAGGCGGGCGGCGGCGTAATACCAGGCGAAGAGATCGGCTTGCGAAATTCCCTCGGTCACTCGATCAGCTCCGGCCAGTCGCCGAAAGCGTGCTGGGCAAAGCTCACCACCCGGTCCCCCATCCACACCCCAAGAACAGCCAGCACCAGCAGCACCACGATGAGCTTGGGCACGAATGACAGGGTGGGTTCAAGGATCTGGGTGGCGGCCTGGAACATGCTCATGAGCAGGGCGGTTACAAGCACCGCGGCGAGGATGGGCAGCGCAATCCAGACTGCGAGCCACAGCGCTTCGCGCAGCAGGTCTTCCATTAGAAGCTCCCAATCAGGGAACCCGCCAACAAATGCCAGCCGTCGGCCATCACGAACAACAGCAGCTTGAGCGGCAGGGACACCAGTTGCGGCGGCACCATCACCATGCCCAGACTCATCAACACGCTGGCCACCACCAGATCAATCACAAGGAAGGGCAGGACCACCATGAATGCGATCTGGAACGCAGTCTTCAGCTCGCTGATGAGAAAAGCTGGTGCCAGCGCGCGCAGCGGAACGGCATCCGGGTCCCTGACCTTGCCGGCCTTGTGATCGCTGGTGAACAGGGCCAGATCGTCGGCGCGGGTCTGGCGCACCATAAAGGACTTGAGCGGCAGCGCGGCCCTGTCGCCTGCCTCGGCGGCGCTGAGCTGGCCCAGCGTATAGGGCAGATAGGCATCCTGCTGGATCTTTTCCACGGTTGGATACATGACGAAATAGGTCAGCAGCAGCGCAAGGCCGGCGATGACCAGATTGGGCGGCGCATACTGGCTGCCCAATGCATGGCGCAACAAAAAGAACACCACCGCCATGCGCACGAAGGCGCTCATGGACAGCAGTAGCGCAGGCAGGAAAGGCACGACCAGCAGAAACGACAGGCTGGATGCGGGAAGGGTGAGATTGCCGGCGGACTGCGAAAACAGCGTCAGTCCGGGCTCGGCCGCATGGGCGGCAAAGGATACGCCCGAGATCAGTCCCAGTGCCGGGGCTGAATTGGCCAAGCCGGTAGGACGCCTCACCCCTGCTTGCCCCCGTCTTGCGGCTTGCTCATAGTGTGGAGCGAGCGCACCTGTCCGCCGCCGACGCCCAGCACCAGCCAAGTGTTGTCCACCTCTACCACCACCACGCGCTCGCGCGGGCCGACTGAAGTAGCGCCCACCACCTTGACCAAACCGGCCTGCGCGCCTCGCGGCATCCAACGGCGCACCAGCCAGGCCACCAGCACAAACCCGCCCAGAATCAGCAGCAGGGATGCGACGACGCCGAAATAGCCAGACGTCGAACTTGCATCTTCGGCCGCACGCGCAAGGTCGGGCAGCAGCAACAGCCACAATGATTGCAGCGCCACTGTCTCCCTCACCCCTGCCCTCCCCCTGGGCGAGGGTAAGCGGCCAGCGCGTTTGCGGCGAGGCTCAGCCATGTTTGCTCCCCCATTTTTCCAATGCCCATATTCTCAGCGCCTTGGCGCCCATGCCGCGCCAGTCAAGTTCGAGCCTGCCGT
>DASQBT010000128.1:0-3887 GCA_035635075.1 Thiobacillaceae bacterium
GCGCTACCATGAAACGGATTCCATCACGGTGCGCGAGGAATTGGCCAAGTTCCTCAACAACAAGCCCTGCCCCCAATGCGAGGGCACCCGGCTGCGTCAGGAGGCGCGCCACGTGCTGGTCGGCGACCGGGCCATCTTCGAAGTAAGCCACTGGCCGCTGAAAGATACCCTGGCCTTCTTTGCCAACCTCAGGCTGGAAGGCCACCGCGCCCAGATTGCGGAAAGAATCATCAAGGAAATTTCCGCGCGCCTGGGTTTTCTCAATAATGTCGGACTCGATTACCTCAGCCTGGACAGATCCGCCGACACGCTCTCGGGCGGCGAGGCGCAGCGCATCCGGCTGGCTTCGCAGATCGGCTCCGGACTCACCGGCGTAATGTATGTGCTGGACGAGCCCTCCATCGGTCTGCACCAGCGCGACAACGACCGGCTGCTTGGCACTCTCAGGCATTTGCGCGATCTGGGCAATTCGGTCCTGGTGGTGGAGCACGACGAAGAGGCCATCCGCAGCGCGGACTATGTGGTGGACATGGGCCCCGGGGCGGGCGAACACGGCGGCGAAGTAGTGGCAGAGGGTACGCCCGACAGCGTGGCCCGCAATCCCGCCTCGCTTACCGGCCTCTATCTGTCGGGCAAGAAGGCGATCCCGATGCCGAAGAAACGCCGCAGGCGGGATGCAAAGCGCATCCTGCAACTGACCGGAGCCACGGGCAACAATCTCAAGCAGGTCGACCTGCACCTGCCCCTGGGCTTGATGGTCTGCGTCACCGGGGTGTCCGGCTCGGGCAAGTCCACCCTGATCAACGACACCCTCTACCGCGCCACTGCTCGGCATCTGTATGGTTCCGCCGAGGAACCCGCGCCGCACAGCGAAATCCATGGCCTGGAATTCTTCGACAAGGTTATCAGCGTGGATCAGGCACCGATCGGCCGCACCCCGCGCTCCAACCCGGCAACTTATACGGGCCTGTTCACGCCGATCCGGGAGCTGTTCGCCGGGGTGCCCGAATCGCGCACCCGCGGCTACGGGCCCGGCCGTTTCTCCTTCAACGTCAAAGGTGGGCGCTGCGAAGCCTGCCAAGGCGACGGCGTCATCAAGGTGGAAATGCATTTCCTGCCGGACATCTACGTGCCCTGCGACGTCTGCCACGGCCAGCGCTATAACCGAGAGACCCTGGAAATCCAGTACAAAGCCAAGACCATCCACGACGTCCTCAACCTGACCGTAGAAGACGGCCTGGAGTTCTTTGGCGCGGTGCCAGCCGTGGCGAGAAAGCTGCAAACACTGATGGATGTGGGATTGGGCTATATCAAGCTGGGCCAGTCCGCCACCACCCTGTCCGGCGGCGAAGCTCAGCGCGTCAAGCTGTCGCTCGAACTGTCCAAGCGCGACACCGGCCGCACCCTGTACATCCTCGACGAACCCACCACCGGCCTGCATTTCCACGATATCGAACTTCTGCTCACGGTGCTGCAGCGGCTGACCGAACAGGGCAACACCGTGGTCGTGATCGAGCACAATCTGGACGTGATCAAGACCGCCGATTGGCTCATCGACCTGGGCCCCGAAGGCGGCGCCGGCGGCGGCGAGATCATCGCCGAAGGCACGCCAGAGGATGTGGCGAAGAATCCCGCCAGCTACACCGGCTTTTATCTGGAGCAATTGTTCGGGCGCAAACAGGGCAGTGCAAAACGTACGCAGGCATAGATTTGCCAATCGAGCCACGCAAACGGTGAACCGGCGATGAATAAGTATCTGGCGGAGGCCAGTCAGCTCATTCTGGCGCGGCGCTACATGGACGCGGCCGAACTGTGCAGGAAAGCCTTGCGCAAGTCGAAGGACGTTGTCGTCGCAAGAAAGCTGCTGGCTGACTGCCATTACAATCAGGGCGTCATACACCTGTTCTACAGCGGCCTGCTGCACAATGCCGAAGAGCAGTTCCGGCTCGCATTGCAGCACAATCCGCGCCATGTGGATGCGCTGAACAACCTCGGCGGTCTGAGGGTGCAGCAGAAGCGATTTGAAGAGGCGATTGAATTCTACCAACAGGCGCTGAGCGTGGAGCCAGGGCGCATCAACGCGCTCAAGGACCTGGCCCAGACCTATCAGCGCCTGGATCGGTTGGACGAGGCATCAACCACGCTGCTTCGACTCGCCGAACTCATGCCTGACGACGGCAGCGCCCTTTTGCGTGATGCGCTGCTAATACGCAGCATCATCCCGGATCTCGGGTATCCGGCCCAAGTCCGCGAGCGGATTCGCGACCGCTTGGCTGCGTTTGAAGCCAGCGGACGCAGCATCGCCGACCCTGCATGGTTTCCCGGTACCTATTTCTACCTTTCCTACCATGGCCTGTGCAACAAGGAACTGCACCAGGCCATCGCCCGGGCGCATCTACGCGCGGCGCCTTCGCTGGCATGGGAGGCGCCGCACGTTGACAAGTGGAGAGGCAGCAGCGGGCGAACCCGGATCGGGATCGCATCCACCAATCTCTGCAACCACAGCATCGGTCACACCAGCCGTGGACTCGTGGAAATATTGGACCGGGAGCGCTTTGAAGTGGTGGTGGTTCGTGTTGGACCCGCGCCGGCAGATGACATCGCGGCGGCGATCGATCGCGCTGCTGACCAAGTGGTGGTTGTGCCACACGGCGATTTGCACAAGGCCCGAGAGGCTATCGCCGCGCTGTCGCTGGACATCCTGTTCTGGCAGGACATCGGCATGGATCCGATCACCTATCTGTTGGCGTATGCACGCCTGGCGCCGGTTCAGGTGACGTCCTTCGGCCATCCGGATACGACCGGCATACCCAACATGGATTATTTCATTTCATCCAGCCTGTACGAGGTGGATGGTGCTCGGGGGGACTATTCCGAGAAGCTGGTCACGCTGCCCGATTTGGGCACGCTCGCGTATTACTATCGGCCCGCCGTGCCCGCGGAAACTGATCGCCGTGACTTCGGGCTGAAGGATGACGAACACGTCTACCTCTGTCCGCAAGCCTTGTTCAAGCTGCACCCGGAAATGGACGACGTGCTCCTGGAAATCGTCGAGCGCGACAACAAGGCACGGATCGTTCTGATCGAGCCGGCGCTGAGCCACATGCGTGACGCCGTCGAGAGCCGGATGACACGGCTGTCGCCAAGGCTGGGCGGACGGCTGCATTTCATCAAGAGTCTTCCCCATGCCCGTTACCTGAGCCTGCTGCGTTGCGCCGACGTGATGCTGGACACCCTGCACTTCAATGGCCAGAACACCTCGCTGGAAGGGTTTGCCGTAGGAGTACCCATCGTGACGCTGCCGGGACGGCTGCAACGGTCGCGGCACACCTACGGCATGTACCGTGCGATGAACTTCATGGAGCTGGTGGCCGATAGCAAGTCCGACTATGCAGCCAAGGCACTTGCGGTCGCCACCGACCCAGCCTTCCGCGCCCATTGCCAGGCGAGGATCACCGAATCAGCAGGCGTGTTGTACGAGAACACTGTATTCGTGCGCCATTGCGAGGAGGCCTTCGTCAACATGGTGGAGCAGACAACGTGGACAAGCGGGAATTCAAACCTCTGATGCGCCTATCGCGCAGCGACGGGTGCCAATCGAGAACAGCCGTTTTCGGAAAGGGTGAACTGGGGCTATCGACCCTTAACTGTCCTTCACGCTGTCGGCTCTTGAAAGACCGGTAAGAAAGTACAGCAGATCTTCAAGGCAATTGCTCATCGACGGGTACTCAGCCAAAGCCGACCTTCAAGCTTGGGGCAGGCTCGGTCCGCAATGCTTCGGTTCGCTGCCCCTCAGCCAGTAGTCACACTGAACAACAGCTTCTCGATCTGGCGAATGCGGACGTCCGACCCTTTTTGGCCGTTCGCATCTTCCGAAAGCGGCCATT
>DASQBT010000129.1:0-6711 GCA_035635075.1 Thiobacillaceae bacterium
CGGAAATGAGTTTGTCGATGGGCAGCGGCTCCAGAATCACGCCGGTGGAAAACGGCAGCACGTTTTCCGCGTTGAGGCCCATGACTTCGGCGACTGCGCCGCAACTGCGGCGCGCGCGTGCCAGCCCTTCGGCGCCGGTCCCCGCATTCGCATTGCCGGTGTTGATGACCAAAGCGCGAATTTCGCTGCCTGCCGCCAGCCGCTCCCGGCAGATCAAGACGGGAGCGGCGCAGAAACGGTTTTGCGTGAATACGCCTGCCACTCTCGAACCATGCGCAAGTTCAACCAGGGTCAGGTCACGCCAGCCGGGCTTCTTGATCCCTGCGGAGGCGATGCCCAGGCGAACGCCGGCAACCGTATGCAGGGCCGCGGGATCGGGAGGGAGTAACTTGACGGGCATGGCAGCTTTCGATTTTCGAAAGCCGCTATTTTACGAGCGTTTGGCGCCCCATACCCAAGCCATGACACGGCGAAATTCAGGGCGCCAAGGCCAGACCGGATCGAACTCAATGGAGCGGGCCAGCGCAGCAAGCGCGATCAGAGCGAACAGCGCGGACAAGGCTTCGGAAATCACTTGGCGGAAAGTGAGGTGCGCGAGCGGGATGTCGAGAAACCCGGGCACAAAAAAAAGGCTGGCAAACCCGGCAAAGATGAAAAACGGCCCTAAGTACATCATGTGCCTCGCAGTGTCTTGATTGTTATGACAGAGGTAAAGCACATGCCATGCCAGTACTTGGATTGGCTTGAATAGGGCCCTCCAGCCCAGCCGGCTAAATCAGGGCCAGGCAATTGTAAAATCTGCCGACGGCCTACTTGCTGTTTCGAGGCTTGCCGCCAGGCAGCGCAAGCTTGCGCAGGAACTCGTGGCTGAGGCTGAAAAAACGTGGCGTGGGCCCCAGGTCTTCGTAGATCGGGTCGCCTTGGTCATCTTCGGCAATTACCCGCGCCCCCGGCACATAAGGCATGGCCGTCTCCAGTTCATCCAGCGCGGCATGCAGCAGGTCGGCGAGGATTTCCTCTTCGGTGCAGTTCGGGTACATCACCTGCAGGGCCTGAACTCGCGCCATGTCGCGCAATGGTAGACGCAACGCTTGGGGCAGGCTGCCGGGATAGCTGGCCTCGTGATGCTGCCAGCGCTTGAGAAGATCGTTGATGCGCATGGTTTGTTTATAGACGTCCCCGGCGCATTTCCCAAACCAGAGTCCGGTTATTTGCGGGCATCTCACGGTCCGTCAGCAGATGCAGTCCGGCCCCTCGGGCCAGCGCATCCACCTGTTCGAAATGGCGGATGCCGGAACGAGCGTCCCGGCTCTTGAGCCAATCGTCGAATCGGGCATTCGACTCTGAGGTGTACTCGCCGCCGTAATTGAACGGACCATAAACCGCCAGGCGGCCGCCTACCCTGAGCACTTCTTCCACCCCCGCAAAAAACCGAATCACCTCCGGCCAAGCCATGATATGCAGGGTATTGGCAGAAAACACATAGTCGAAGTCCCTTGTCGGCCAGTTTCCGGTCACGTCCAAGTCCAGCGGCGCAAGCAGATTGGGGAGGTGGGCGTATTCCAGCCAGGCAAGTATCCCGCCGTGGCTGGCCGGCACGTCGCTGGTTTGCCACTGAAGGTGAGGCAGGGCCGCGCCAAAATAAACAGCATGCTGTCCGGTCCCGCTGCCGATCTCCAGCACTGCACCCGGCCGGTCAAAATACTCTCGCAGTACTGAGAGTATGGGTTCCTGGTTGCGCTCGCAGGATTCGGAAAAAGGCCGTTCTGGTGGCGTCACTAACCCCGACCCTATGGCCTCTTGCATTCGCACCTGTAGTCCATGCCCTCGCGCGACGCAGCCTTGCACGAGTAAGCCTGAATGCCTGTTGATCCGCAGATTTCCTTGCACAGGTCTTCCGTGCCCGCGCAGGCAGCGGCGAAGTCCGGGGCCTTGGACTCACTGCTGAAGGAAATGCAACCAACCAGCAGCCAGGGAAATGTGAGCAGGGCAATGAAACGCATGGTTGTCTCGGGTTGTCTCCGTCTTTGGGTGAATAGCTTCAGCATATACTGCGGCGGCATTTCGTCCATGCGCCGAAATTCCAAAGCGGATTAGAACTCCAGCAAGTCTCCGTCGGCACTAATCAGACCAGAGCGCACCGCCTTGCCTGGCATCAATGCCGTGATGGCGTGGCGATATTCTTCAACTTGGGCGCGGTAACGGGCGAGCAGGGCTTCTGCACTTTCCTGTTCCCCGGTTTTGTAGTCCAGTACCCAGATTTCATCGGCGAATTCCACCACCCGGTCTATCCGTCTCAAGCTGCCATCAGCCCGCAGATAGCTGAGCTCATTGCGCGCCTGAATATAGCAATCCGGATCGAAGAAGCGGTTTAGCTGCGGCGCCTGCAAGATTCGCCTGGCCCGATCCCAGGCTTCATCGAAGCGTGGCAGTGTCCCTAACGAGCTACGCACGGCCTCGCGCTCAGCAGGCTGGGCAGGCGGGGCCAGACGCTCCAGGACCGCGTGAACCAGTTCACCGAATTCGGCGGCTGTGTTGCTGCTTCGCAGACTGCCGACGGGTCCGGTCAAGTGCAGCGTGGGCAGAGACGGCAACGCGGAATCTTTGTCGCGTGGCGCGAGGGGGGGCTCCGTTTCTATGGCACTCAGGTCTTGGCCCAGGGCGGCCTGAGCTACATCGTCGTCCGCCGCAAGCGCATTGAGGATTACACCCTGCCAGTTTTCTTCCGCGCCCTTGCTTCCGCTTTCGGCGCCACTAACAATCAGGCCTTGCCGGGCACGGGTCATGGCGACGTAGAGGAGATTGAAATTCTCTATTTGCGCCAGTTGTTCCTCCTGATCCAGCACCGACTGTTGAAAAGCCCCCTTGAGAGTCTTGTCCCCGCACAATGAAAAATGCCGTGGCGCCGGCTCGCCCGGACGCCAGTCCAACACCACTCGGTGACCGCCGCCGGGCGACTTGCGCGCTCCCGCATCAAGCAGCCAGACGATGGGGGCTTCCAGGCCCTTGGCGCCATGCACGGTCAGGATGCGGAGGGCGTTGCCGACTTCCGCCATCTCGCCCTCGTCCGGCGCCTCATCGTCCGCGCCGCGCCGCTGCTGGGCGAGCTCGGCGAGGAAGTCCGGCAAACCGGGATAGCGGCCGCCGGAAGTGGCCAGGGCCAGTTCCATGAACACCCGCAGGTTAGCCTGTACGCTGTCACGCAAGCCGCGGGACGTGGCGGCGGCGTAGCGCTCGCACACTTCACCGCGGTGATAGATGCGATCCAGCAGGTCGTGAACCGGCAGCCGGCCGGCTAGGCTGTGCCACTCGCCGAGCAATAAGGCGGCGCGTTGAAGACTTGCGGAGCCAAGCTGTCCCGCCCTCATCAACTGTTCCCACAGGCTGGCCGGGCGGTTGTGTGCGAGGCCTTGCAATTCGTCGTCGCTGACATTGAACACGGGGCACTTGAGCGCCATCGCCAGGGCCAAGTCGTTCCAGGGGGCGGACAGCACCCTGAGCAGGGCGATCAGGTCCCCCGCTTCCAGGGTATCGAGAAGGCCGCCGCGGCGCGGACTCGCGTAAGGAATACCGGCGGCCTTGAGGGCGGATTCGTAGACATGCAGATGGCTGCGCGTGCGCACCAGAATCAGCACATCCTGCCAGCGGGCCGGTCTAGTTCGGCCGTTGTCCGGATCCCGAATCTTCCAGCGGCCTTCTATCTGCAGCAGCTTTGCCACCAGTGCTTGAGCTTCCTCCACCCGCGCCGGCGCGTCGGGCTCCGGCCTGGCTTGCACGAGCGGGTTGCGGAATTCGATTCGGGCCTGACCCGCGTCGCTGCCTCCCGGCGCCGGCGCAAGCGGCAGGACTTCCAGCCGGCCGGGCAATTCGCTTTGCTGTGCCTCATGTGGCGAAAATTCCGGGTAGCGTTCGCGCAGTGGAGTGAATACACGGTTCACCGCTTCCACCAGCGCGGGCGCGAGCCGGCGGGTATGGTTGAGCGCTATGCGCCGCGCGCCGGTTTGTTCGAGCCAGCTGCCCGCCAATTGAAATAAGCGGGCCTCCGCGCCGCGGAAGCGATAGATCGACTGCTTTGGGTCGCCCACTAGGAAAATCGTCGGCAGCCGGTCGGCGGATTGCGATGCTTGCAGCCAGGCAGAGAGGATCTGCCATTGCAGCGGGCTGGTGTCCTGGAACTCGTCGAGCAGGATGTGGCGGTAGCGGGCATCGAGCTTGTACTGCAGAAAGTCGGCCTGCTCGCTGTTGCCCAGCAAGCGGGCGCATTCCCACTCCACGTCGGCAAAATCCAGCAGCGCGCGCTCGCGTTTCACCGCTTGGTAGTGGTCCAGCAGGGCCTGGCCGCAACGCAGGCCGTCGGCATTGAAGCGATAGAGCTTCTGCGCCTTCAGATTGTCCAGGGTGGCGATCAGGCGCAGACAAATTGCCTCATGCAGTTGCAGAAGCCGGACTGCGCCGCCAACGCCTATCGCGTCATTCAAGGCCTTGCCGGGCTTTGGGCAATCGCGACGTGGCTCGCCTGTCCGGGTGAGAAACACCGCAGCCAACTGATCGAGAAAGCATTCGCCGGAGGCAGCCAAGGCGAGGTCGATGCCGAGCGCAGCTTTCCGGTAGAGCCCAGCCTTGTGGTGGAGCGCAAACAGCGCAGCGCATTCCCGAAGTTGAGCGGTCAGGGCGGCATCGGCTCTAAGCGCTTGACTCAGGTCGGTATCCGGATCGACCGGCAGGCTCAGTCGCAGACCGGCCAGGTGTTCCTGCAAGGCACCCTGGCTACCCGAGGTGATGGCCTGCCAGGCCAGCCGCTCGGCCAGAAACCGGCCCAGCAGCTTGCGCGCATTGAACGCGCCAATGTCCAGCAACAAGCGCGAAAATGCCAGTGCCAGCTCGCCCTCGGGTTGGTGCGCTAGTTGCTCGCCCAAGCGCAGCCAGGATTCCTTTTCAAGTGCACCGGTCTGTTCGCTCAGTTCGCGGCCCGCCAGTCCTTCCTCGATCGGTGCCCGTTTCAGTACATCCAGGAACCAGCTGTGAAAAGTGGTCAGCGTGACACCGGGCTGGGCCGTCAACACCGCCTCATAAAGTTGCCGGGCGCGCGGCATGCAGACGTCCAGGTTTGCTTCCGTTATTGCCCGCTCGCGCAGAAACTTGCGTACCCAGTCATCGTCCCGAGTCGCCAGTTCGCGCAGCCAGCCGTCCAGCCGGGCGCTCATTTCCAGCGCTGCCTTGCGCGTGAAGGTGATGGCGAGAATCTCCCCTGGCGGCACGCCGTCCAGCAGCAGACGCAATATGCGGGAGACCAGCAGCCAAGTCTTGCCGCTGCCTGCGCAGGCTTCCACTACCACGCTGTGGCGGGGATCGAGGGCCTGTTCGGCAAGCTGCTCCGTAGCGTTCATCAGCGTTGATGAAAGCGTAGTGGTGAAACTGCAGCAACCAGATCCTGTTCCACCGGCAAGGCTTCGCCGGTAATCTGGCAGGCCAGCAGTTCCCCACCCAGCGCGCTCCACACAATGCCGCGCGACCCCAACCCGGTGTAGACGTAGAGCCCCGGCGCAAGGGCGCCGATGATGGGCAAGCGGTCGGGGGTTGTGGCGCGGAAGGCGACTCGGCCTTGCAGCTTGTCTGCGGAAAACTGCTTTTCCCAGCCCGGGAGCAGACCTGCAAGCCGCTGCAAATTGTCCGCATGTGACTGAGCGTGGGGCTGGGCGCTGATGTCGTCGGCGTCATAGCTGGCGCCCAGCACGTGCACCCCATCCACTGCCGGAGTGACATAGCCTTCGCGCGCGAAGACCTGTCCAAGTGCAGGCAGAGTGCCTCCGGGCAGATAGCTCAGTTGGCCGCGCACCGCCTGGAGCGGCAAACGGGGGGCAAACCTGGTGACTTGGTTGGCATTGGCCAGGATCACCGTGCCAAACTCGAGAGCCCCCGGCTGATTTCGCAGGCTCAGCCGCCAGCCCGATGGGCAGGGCTCAATTGCCGCTATCTCCACTGCAAGGCGGGTCTCGATGCGGGCCGCCTGGCTGGCGATTTGCACCGAACACAAGGATGGCGGGGACATCCAGCCACCCAGGCTCACCCGGTAGCCGCCCAGCTTTTGCCCCGTAAGTCGCTCAATTTCTTCGCCCGCGAGTGCCTGGATATATTCGGCCGGATAGTCAGCCAGGATTTCATGCCATTTTTGCGCTTCGGCATCATCGCGCGCGATCTGCACTACGCCGCAGGAAAGCCAGCGGGGGTTGTGGCCGGCTGCGGCGAGACGATCCCAGTGGTGCATGGCATAGAGAAAAGCCGCGCGCGAAAATCGCGCGGCCCGGTTGTCGTCGCGCGCAAGCCGCGGGCGGAACACGCCGACCGGATTGCCTGACGCCTCCATGGCCAGTGCCGGCCTGGCATCAAACAGGCTGACATGCAGGCCCCGTTCGGCCAGTCTTTGCGCCAGGCTGGTACCCGCCAGACCGGCGCCGACGATTGCGATGGACGCGGGCGCGCGGCCGGGAGCCGAGCCCAAACCCGTCCACCCCCCCACAAGCATCTCCCGCTTGGCGCCAAAGCCCGCGCGTTTTTCCACCTGGAATCCGGCCGCATCGAGGTTCTTGCGAACCTCAGCCGCGACGCTCCAGGTGGCCAGGCGCGCACCGGGCGCGGCCTTGCCGGCCAGGATGCGCATGAGCTCGGCGCTCCACATCGCGGGATTGCGGGCAGGCGAGAATCCATCCAGAA
>DASQBT010000130.1:0-44950 GCA_035635075.1 Thiobacillaceae bacterium
GGGACAAGTCTTTGTATAGGGCATCGATAGCGAGCTGCTGCTCCTTGGAGTTGGACACCTGGGATTCCAGGTCGGTGAGGCGCTGGTTGAACTGCTTGGCTGATTCTTCCGTGTTATGCGTCACCAGCCGGTCTTCCTTGATGCTGGTCTGGAACTCCGCCAGCTTTTGCGACAGATCGGCACGCACATTTCTGACTTCATCGCGGGTGGCCAGGAATCCAGCCACCACCAGAACAATGGCCAGGATGGCCAGGGCAAGTCCCCAGTCGAAGACGCGGTGAGGCGGCGGGGAGGGGTGCGGTTCGCTCATTTTGGTCTTGTCAAATGGGCAATGATAGCTTGCAGCAAGCCTTCGTCGTCGCCCTGCGCGACAATCAGCCGCGTCAGACCCAGCTTGCGCCCGGCCTGTTCAATCGCGGCGTGGGGAACAAAAACGGGTGTGTTCCTTAGCCAGGAAGCACCTTGCTCTCCAACCATTTCACACAGGTTCTTCACGCTCTCGGCGCTGGTCGCCACCAAGGCATGGATTTCGTCGCGTGCCCCGCGCTCCAGCAATTCCGCGGGCCGTGTGGCGGGACGCGTACGCCGGTAGCATTCGGCATAATCCACGGTGGCCCCGCGTTGCCTGAGGGTTGTCGCCAACAGTTCGCGGCCGCCGGCACCGCGAAAGATCACCACTCGTTTGCCGCTCATCTGCTGCATACCAGGCAAGTCGAGCAGCGCCTCGCTATCGAACCGGGTGGTGGGAGCCAGCACGTTTGCCACGCCCCGTTGCTTCAATTCGCGCGCGCTGCCTTGGCCAACGGCGGCGATTTGCAGCTCAGGCGGCAGATTGCGGCGGCTGGAGATGAGCGCCATGCCCCGGACCACGGCAGTGGGGCTGATGAAAATGGCCAGGTTGAAGTCGTCCAGCCGGTCAATCAATGCGTTGACTGCAGAGGCGTCGGCTAAGTCGCGGATCTCCACAGCGGGGAAAATCAGCGCTTCACCGCCTGCCTCGCGAATCAATCCCGCCAGACGGCCGGCTTGCTCCTTGGGCCGCGTGATGACGATGGTCTTACCAAGCAGCGGAGCGGGGTTCATGTCCCGCCAAGAGCTGACAATATGGCACCGGCTCCTCGAGCGAGCAACGATTCCGCCAGGGTATCGCCCAAGACTTCCGGGTGGGAAGGGTCGCCTTCGACATGATCGTGGATAAACGACTTTCCATCCGGGCTTGCGACAAAACCTGTCAAGTGGATCCGGCTTGCCCTCAGCATGCCATGGGCACCCAGCGGGACCTGGCAGCTGCCCCCCAGCCGACGGCTGACCTGGCGTTCAGCCCGCACGCAGGCAGCGGTGTCGGCATGGTTGAGAGGAGCCAGCAAGGGCAGTAGCTCATCTCGGCCAGCGCGAATTTCAATGCCCAGCGCGCCCTGTCCCACGGCGGGAATGCTGTCCTCCACCGAGAGGTAGGCTGTGATGCGATTCTTCAGTCCCAGTCGAATAAGACCGGCTGCAGCCAGGATGATGGCGTCATACCGCCCTTCATCCAGTTTTCTCAACCGGGTGCCCACGTTGCCGCGCAGCGCTTGGATGTCCAAGTGGGGATAACGGGCCCGCAGTTGGGACTCCCGGCGCAGGCTGGAAGTGCCCACCACGGCGCCCGGAGGCAGTTCGGACAACAGCTTATAGCGGTTCGAGACAAAAGCGTCCCGAGGATCCTCACGCTCACCAATGACGGGAAGCACAAAACCATCCGGCAAACGCATGGGCACGTCCTTCATCGAATGCACGGCCAGATCGGCGCGGCCTTCCTCCAGGGCCTGCTCGAGTTCCTTGACGAACAATCCCTTGCCACCGATCTTGTTGAGGGTCATATCGAGTATCTGGTCTCCCTGCGTAGTCATGCCCAGGATGGAGGCAGTCAAACCGGGATGCAGGACTTGTAGCCGGTCCTTGATATGTTTGGCCTGCCACATGGCCAGGGCGCTCTCACGTGAGGCGATGATGAGGGAAGCGGGTGTTTGCACGGCGGGGATGCTGATGGTAAACAGTCACTATAGGGAATTGCGTTCAGAGGCGTAATGTAACGGAAGGAACTGGAGGTCGGAAATCTGTATGAGACGAGCGCTGCTGTTGCTGCCCATTCTAGCATGGGCCCTGACCACGCCTGCCACGGCTGCTGGCGAAGTCAAGGACGTCCCGCACAGCCGGGACCTGAAGGCAGACAGCAAGCTCGCTGCAACTCATCTGGCCCCACTCATGGTCGTGTTCACCAGCCCGGGCTGCCATTATTGCGCCAAGGTCAAGAGCGAGTACCTGATCCCCATGCTGAGAGATGCCGCCTACAAGGACAAGGTGGTGATCCGGCAGGTGCAAGTGGGGTCGGATACGGTGCTAAACGGATTCGATGGAAAGAAACTCACGGAGGGCCAGTTTGCCGCCGGCTTGAATGTATTCATGGTACCCACGGTCAAGGTATTCGATGCCAAGGGACGCGAAGTGGCCAAGGCAATCGTGGGATTGCTGACCGAGGATTTTTACCAGGGTTACCTGGATATGGCAATCGAGGAAGGCAGCCAGAATATCCGTCAGGGCAAGGCCTTTACCGAAGACCACTGACGAGGGGAAGTGTCCGCATCAGCCGCCCAGCGCTTCGCGCAGATTTGAATACTGCCGCCGGCTGACCGCGAGCTTTTCATTCAACCCTGACAGCCGCAGGTAATGCGCGTCCTGCCCACCTGGCAGCTTGCCGATTTCCGCTATGCGGTTGCGGGCCACCAGGCAATTGCGATGAATTCGGACGAATTTCTCCGCGAACTCGGATTCCAGTCGGACCAGGGACTCTTCGATCAGAAACTCCCGGGCCAGTGTCCTTACCGTGACGTATTTTGCCTCGGCCTTGAGATAGACAATCTCATCCACCGGGATCAACACCATGCGGCCCTTTTCCGTCAGGGAAAGATGGCTGCGCGCCTTGGGATGAGCCTGGCGCAAGGCATCGAGGGCAACTTGGCTCAAGGTGTGGGCTTTACCCAGAGCGGTTCTAAGGCGCTCAGCCCGCACCGGCTTCATCAGGTAATCCACCGCGTTGACTTCAAAGGCCTGGCAGGCATAAGTGTCGTAGGCAGTGGTGAAAATCACCGCAGGCGGGCGGTGCAGCTTCTGTAAATGCTGGGCCACCTCGATCCCGTCCATGCCCGGCATACGGATATCCAGCAGCAGGGCGTCAACGGGAAGTTTCTGCAACAAGCTCAGGGCGTCCAGCCCATTGTCGGTTTCGCCCACAATCTGGACCGGGAGGGTTGCGGCGCAGTCGGACAATACCTCTGCCAGCCGGCGGCGGGCTGGCGCTTCGTCATCTACGAGGAGAACTCGAAGGGGTGCGGGCACGGGTGTATGGGAGAGTTATATGCACCTGATATACGGCGCCCAGCAGCTCAGACTTTAATGTGGCGTCGAGGTCAAAATGCAAGGACAGGCGTTCCCGGATGTTCGCCAAGGCAATTTTGTTGCCGGCGTGGTGATGGCCTTCCCCGGCATAGGGGTTGCGGATGACAATGTGGACCATGTCCTGACTGCGGTAGACATTGAGGCTGATTTCTCCCCCCTCACGATGAGGTTCGATGCCATGATAGACGGCATTTTCCACCAGAGGCTGGATGATCAACGGTGGAATAAGGGCATCGGCCGGCATCTTGTCGATATACCAGACCACTTTCAGCCGATCTCCCAAACGTAATTCTTCCAGGTTCAGATAGGCACGGGTCAAAGCGATTTCGTCTTCCAGCGGCGCGAGTGTGCGGGAATCCGACATCAGGGCGCGGAACAGGTCGGACAAGTCCTCCAGCGCTCGTTCCGCGCGGCGCGGGTCGGAGCGAACCAGGGAAAGCACCGCGTTCAGGCTGTTAAACAGGAAATGCGGGCGGATTCGAGCCTGTAGCGCCTCCAACCGGGCCTCGGTGATGGCGGGCGACAACGCCTTGCTGCGCAAGTGAAAGTATCCCAGCAACAGCAGGGCAAGGATTCCGCTAAACATCAATATGCCGGCCAGGCTGGCCTGGGGGATGTCGCCAAGTGCACGGTTGGTCGATAAGGCGACAAGGCTGGGGATGGTCAAAGCCAGACAGAAGACAACTGCCAGCCCCGCGGAATAGCGGAGGCTTCTTAGCGCGCGCCCGCCAACGCATAGGGTAACCAGGGTCAGCAGCAGGGCGGGCTGGAGCAGGGCAGATTGGCTGATCAGCAGGCTCAAGGCATTGACCGGTCCGCCGCTCGCAGCCCAAGCCTGGGCGTAGGCTGCAGCTTCGACGGCCAGGATAATTTTCAAACTTACGCCAAAGTGACAGAAATTGGGCAAAACGCCGTCCTGCTTGTTATGATTTTTGTTTCGCACGCAAAAGCTCCCCTGATGAATCAAGAACCCGAGGCCCAAAAGACTTGGTCAGGCCGGTTCACCGAACCGGTGGCCGAGAAGGTCAAGCGTTATACCGCTTCCGTTCCCTTTGATTATCGGCTGGCGGAGTTCGATATCGAGGGTTCCTTGGCCCACGCCGCCATGCTCAACAAGGTGGGGTCGCTGTCCGCGCGGGATCTGGCAGACATTCGCCGCGGCATGGAGGAGATTCTGGCAGATATTCGCGCAGGGCGCTTCCAGTGGTCTCTCGACCTGGAAGACGTGCATGTCAATATCGAGAAGGCCTTGACCGCCAGGATAGGGGATGCGGGCAAGCGGCTGCACACCGGGCGGTCGCGTAACGATCAGGTGGCAACGGATATCCGCCTCTACCTGCGCTCGGCCATAGATCGGCTGTTGGGGCTGCTCAAAGACTGCCGAAACGCTTTTCTGGATTTGGCGGAAGCTCATGCGGATACTGTCATGCCGGGGTTTACCCATCTCCAGGTGGCGCAGCCGGTTACCTTCGGCCACCACATGTTGGCCTATTTCGAGATGTTGTCACGCGACTCAGAACGGCTGGTGGATTGCCGGAAACGGGTAAACCACCTGCCGCTTGGGGCGGCCGCCCTGGCCGGGACCAGCTACCCGATCGACCGCCCCTATGTGGCCGAGTTGCTGGGATTTGACGGCGTTTGCGAAAATTCGCTGGATGCCGTGTCCGACCGAGATTTTGCGATTGAATTTACCCACGCGGCTGCGATCATCATGCTGCACTTGTCCCGATTGTCGGAAGAACTGATTTTGTGGATGAATCCCCGTTTTGGCTTTGTCGACCTGGCCGACCGCTATTGCACTGGTTCTTCCATCATGCCGCAGAAGAAAAATCCGGACGTGCCGGAACTGGTGCGGGGCAAGACCGGGCGGGTGTTTGGCCATCTGATGGGCTTGTTGACCCTGATGAAGGGCCAGCCGCTCGCGTACAACAAGGACAACCAGGAAGACAAGGAGCCCCTGTTCGATACAGTAGACACTTTGGCCGACACTCTGGCGCTCTACGCGGATATGCTCAAGGGCATCGAGGTCAAGCCTGAAGCGATGCGCGAAGCGGCCTTGCAGGGGTTTGCCACCGCCACAGACCTGGCCGACTATCTGGTCAGGAAAGGCCTGCCTTTCCGCGATGCCCATGAAGTCGTCGCACGCGCCGTGAAAGCCGCCGAGGCCAAGAGCTGCGATTTGGTGGACTTGTCGCTGGCCGAGTTGCAGGGCTTCAGCAGCCTGGTGGGCGAAGAGGTGTTCGCCGTGCTTACCCTGGAAGGCTCGGTCGCGGCGCGCAACCACATCGGCGGCACGGCGCCGGAGCAGGTGCGCGCGGCGGTGGCCCGCGCCCGGCTTGGCGCGGACTGACGGCGGACACCGCTTAGATCGGTGCCACTTGCGGCGGACTGTGCTCCCGGCAAATCTTGCGCACCTCCCCGCTGGCGAGCTTTTCCTTGGTCAGACCACAAACATAACTGCGCGGACCGATGTGCAGGTGATGTCGGCAGGTGATGCATATGCCAAAGGTTTTCTGGCCTTTCTTGGCTTGCAGGGCGCTTAATGCTTCCTTCAGGACTTTGATGGCGGAATTCAAGCGAGCCGGGCTGGCCTGGGCCAAGGCGTCGCGCCAATGTCCTGGCAAGCCCACTTCCTTTAGCGCTTCCTTGCCTTTATCGGTCAACGCCAGACGTACCACCCGCCCATCCTTTTGATCCGAGTAGCGCGATATCAGCCGCCTGCGCGCCAGGACCAATAGGCTTTGGGAGACAGTGCCCTTGGTCAGACCCAGATATTCGGCCAGCGCTTGAGGCGTATTACTGTAACGGTTCGCCTCGCTCAAGTACATCAGTGCCTGAAGATGGACGGGCTGTAATCCTTGGGCCGCGCCGGCCTGCCGAAGACCCGTGCGGACCAGGGTTCCAAGGCGCTCTACGGTATCAAGCAAGACGAGGGATTGATTTTTCATGATCCGATAGTAAAACCGGGCTCCATTCTTGACAAGCGCGAGACGCGTTTCCAATTAGTATCGACGCGATACGTAGCGACTCAATACGATTATACATTCCAAACATGAGATCGGTATTGGGCCGCATGTTATTTTGTTGGGGATACGGAGGCCGAGTGCCGCGCGGGACAGGCGACGGCCCGGGCGGATACCGTGGCCTGCATCAGGCGAGGACGGAGAAGATCCGGTGAGGGGGCTACCCGCTGCGTCTGTGACTCTGCCCTTCAATCATTAGCGACGCAGGGGAGCCATCGAGCCGTTTGGGACCCGGCGCACTTTGTCTGGCAGGTCGGGATGCACTGCGCCTAAGGGCGCCCCGGGGGGTGTAAACCGCTGGGAGATATGGCGCGCTTCCAGGCAGTGCGACCCTGCCCTTGTGGACGTGCGGCTGGAGCAAGAGTTGCGAAAGCGCGGCAACACCGCGTCCGGCGGAGTGCCGCATCGGCACCGCTTAAGCCCCCACATCCCCGCCCAAGCCTGACCGCGTGGGGCTGCATTCAGAACACGGGGGTCACGCCGCCCTGCTGGGCAATCAACCTTGCCAGCTTAATATACAAATCCTCCCCGTCCCGGCTGTCCTGCCACGAAGCACCCATCGGGCGAAAGTGAAATCCGCCTGACCGAGCTGCGACCCAGATCTCCCGGGCGCTCCCGTGCCGGTTGATGACCATTTTGCTTCCGTCGTCGAACTCGACTTCCAATATCCCGTCGGCTGGTGCCTCGAAGTCCAGTCCTGCGTTATCCAGGCCAACTTGAATGCGTGTGAGCGCGGCCTGCGCCAGTGCGTCAAATTCCTTGTCGTCCATGTTTAGTCGGGTGAATGTCCCAATGCCAATTCTGCATCCTGGCAGGCTTCGGGGCAATGCAGCGTCAGCCAGGGGGTGATAACATGCGTTTCATGAAAAAAGTCCTGTTAATCCTCGTCGCCTTGGCTACGGCATCGGGCTATGGCTGTGGCTCCAAAGGCCCCCTCTATCTGCCGGACAAGGGTCCTGGAAACACTCAACCCACGCAACAATGACCCGTTTGCACCGTGTTGACGGGCGCCTCTTTTTAGAAGAGGTGCCCCTTCGCGATATGGCCGCCCGTTATGGAACGCCATTATATGTATATTCCTCCGCCGCGCTGACGGAAGCCTATCAGGCCTATGATCACGCACTGTTCGGTCTCTCCCATGAGATCTGCTATGCGGTGAAAGCCAACTCGTCCTTGGCCATACTTCAACATTTCGCCCGTCTGGGCGCTGGCTTTGACATCGTGTCGGGTGGCGAGCTGACCCGGGTCTTGGCCGCCGGCGGCGGGGCAGCCACCATTGTGTTTTCCGGAGTGGGCAAGACGGAAGCGGAGATGCGCCAAGCGCTGCAAGTGGGAATTCGCTGCTTCAATGTCGAGTCTCAAAGTGAACTTCGGCGCTTGAATCGGGTGGCGGGCGATCTGGGCAAGCTCGCGTCGATTTCGCTCAGGGTCAATCCCGATGTGGACCCCAGAACCCACCCTTACATTTCTACCGGCCTGAAGGAAAACAAGTTTGGCGTTTCCATAGCAGAGGCCCACGGGCTATACCGGGCTGCCGCCGCCTTGCCCAACATCCGGGTGACAGGTGTGGATTGCCACATTGGCTCTCAGATGGTCGACCTTCGTCCCCTGGGTGACGCGCTGGACAGGGTGCTGGACCTGGTAAATGGGCTGGAAGCGGACGGCATTCGTCTGCAGCACATCGACGTGGGGGGCGGGATGGGTATCCGCTACCAGGCGGAATTACCGCCCGACATGGCGACATATGGCGCAATGCTTAGGGAGCGCATGGCGGGGCGCAGGGAAACGCTGATGGTGGAGCCAGGCCGGTCTCTGGTGGGCAACGCCGGAATCCTGCTTGCCCGGGTGGAGTACCTGAAGCCCGGCGAAACCAAGAACTTCGCTGTGGTCGACGCCGCCATGAACGATTTGATGCGACCGGCCCTTTACGATGCGTTCCATGACATCCAGCCCGAAGTTGATCGGAAAGAACCACGGAGTCGCTATGACGTGGTGGGCCCGGTTTGCGAGACTGGCGATTTTATTGGGCTGGACAGGGATTTGAGCCTTCAGGAAGGAGACCTGATAGCCGTCTTGTCGGCAGGTGCTTATGGCATGAGCATGAGTTCCAACTACAATTCCCGACCCCGCGCCGCGGAAGTGATGGTGAACAAGAATAAAGATTATCTGATAAGGGAACGGGAGACCATTGACCAGATGATGTCTGGAGAACGGCTTATTTACTAGGGTTCGCTCCTTTCCGTCATGACCTAACGGCAGCCAAAACAAGTATCGACGCGATATCGTTTGTTAGACTGCTACATTCTTTCTCAGAATATCCGCTAAGAATCTGGACATCTCATTGAAGCTTGCGAAAAAGCTTCTAGAATGAGATTCACCAAGCGGAGCTTAGGTGTTGCCTTATTGAGGTCTTAGTGTTGGGCGGCATCGAAAGTGGATGCCACGCTTTGGAAGTGCATTTACAACCTCTGCACGTAGTCACTTAGGTAGTAAGGGAAGTAAAGGTAGTTAAGTAGTGAATGTGTTCAACTTCTAAGGAGTGAAATATGGCGACTGCCAAGAAACCTGCCGCCAAGAAGGCGGCCCCTGCTAAGAAACCTGCTGCAAAGAAGAAGGCGGCGACTGCCAAGAAGCCTGCTGCCAAGAGGGCTGCACCGGCCAAAAAGCCCGCGGTTAAGAAGCCTGCCGTAAAAAAGGTCGCGGCCAAAAAGCCTGCTGCCAAGAAGGCTGCACCGGCCAAAAAGCCCGCGGCTAAGAAGCCGGCCGTGAAGAAGGCCACGGCCAAGAAGTCGGCAGCTAAGAAGCCGGCCGTGAAGAAGGTCGCGGCTAAGAAGCCTGCCGCCAAGAAGGCTGCAGTGAAGAAGGTCGCGGCCAAGAAGCCTGCCGCCAAGAAGGCTGCAGTGAAGAAAGCGGTTCCGGCGAAGAAGCCTGCCGCCAAAAAGCCTGCCGCCAAGAAGGCTGCGCCGGCCAAAAAGCCCGCAGCTAGAAAGGCGGCGCCGGCCAAAAAACCTGCCGCCAAGAAAGCTGCGCCTGCTAAGCCCGCTCCTGTGCCGGCTCCGGCAGCGCCAGCTCCAATGCCTTCCACCCCTGTCATCAAACCCTTCGGTCTGTAGCAGTCGGTTGTGGCTTAAGGGGGTCTTCGGGCCCCCTTTATTATTTGTTATTTGTCGGCGTCAATCCTCAGCGGCTGCAAACTGAAACCGGCGCCCTAGGGCGCTCAACACCAAACAACAGAGACAAGGCGCGCACGACGGACGGGGCGTGCGGTGAAATCCAGTCTGTCGATGGAGGATGTCGAGGATGCAGCCCTGGACAACTGCTGTGCGCGACCCGGCGAAGCAGGTGGGCCTCAAGCTACTTTGTCAGTTTGCCTGAGGGATATGCCAAGAGCAGCTTCGGACAAAGATGCCGAATCTCATGGCAAAGAACAGGGCGGAGAGCCTGGATGTGCCACGAACGAGGGTTGTTCACGGATCAGTTTTGGTCCGGTCAGGATTCTCAACAGCGTGATAAGACGGCCGGCAAACGGGCCGACGCGATCCGGCGGCTGAGGCGGCTGCACTTGATAGACTTGGCTCGGCGCGCCGCCGAATGCGCGGGTGAGCGGGTTCAGGACAACCGATCCCAACCATTGTCGGCAGCGACACTAACGGCAGACGGACTTGCCAAGTGATCTCGGACTCGCGAACGTCTTTGATAAGAACACCATGCCAAGCTTGATCGTCGTCGGCTGATCCCGCACGCCAATTGCGCTTGAAGGCGGTTCAACCGGGATAGCCCGTCGCTCCCCTCTCGAAACTGACGGCCGAATGTTGCGATCAGCGCCGTGTCTGGTTTCTTCAAGAACGCGTGCCTTCCACGACAACTCAGCATCGGAGTTGACGAAAGTGTTTGTGAACTGTTGATGCGTCGCCAACTTAGGCTGGCATGCGGTCAGACTCATGCCAGGACAAGGCCTAAAAGTCTTTGATTTAACAAAATTTAAATGGGCGGGTCGCAAGCTGTGCTGATGGCACGGAGTCTGCAAGCAGCTAGGTGCAACCACAAGGAGCACAACCATGATGGAACTGAACAACGGCAACACAGTAAGTATCACTCTGGAAGAAGACGAGGGCGGCAAAGACCAGGTCGTGTTTTCTCTGGATAGCAGCAGTCATTTGAAGCTAACACCCTATCAGGCGCGGGTATTGGCCACTGAATTGATTATGGCGGTGAACCGGGCGGAAGTCAGGGGTAACCTCAAGCGCAGCCACAACTTTTCGCGCATGCCCGAGCAAGCGGCGGCCGGCGGGTTCCAACAGGTGTTCGCGAAGTAGATTTCGGTCATCCCGGCTTCGGGGTGAAAAGGGGGGAACCCCATACCAAGAGAGACCGCGTACTTGGCGCGGTATCGGCCCCGTGATAGGGTGCCACCTGCGGCGCGGTTTTTTCCGCGCCGCTTTTGTTTTTTTGGAAAGATTTATATGGCTACTCTTGAACTCACCCAAAGCAATTTTGCCCAAACCGTCAATGGCAACGATATAGTGATCGTCGATTTCTGGGCTCCGTGGTGCGGGCCCTGTCGCGCTTTCGCGCCAATTTATGAAGTCGCGTCCGAAAAACACCCAGAGGTCGTTTTCGCCAAAGTCAACACGGAAATAGAACAGCAACTCGCGGCATCGTTCAGCATCCGCTCCATTCCCACACTGATGATTTTCCGCGAGCAGGTCATCCTCTTTTCCCAGCCGGGTTCATTGCCTGCATCCGCATTGGATGAGATCATAGGCAAGGTGATGGCACTGGATATGGAAATGGTGCGGAAAGAGATTGCTGAAGACCGGGCAAAGAATGCCTAGCAACACCGCACTCTCTCGTTAACCTTGACTAGGCAGCAGCATCTTGAGCAGCGGCAGGCTGACTCGCCGTTTCTGCTCAAGGCTGAAGCGGTCAAGCGCATCGACGACCGCCAGCAACTGATGCAAGTCCCTTGAATAGCGGGTCAGCAGATAATCTGCAATGGCGCCATCCAGCTCGAAACCAAGCTGCCCGGCGCGGCCGAGCAGAGCTTGGCACTTTTCCGCGTCATTGAGGGGGTGAATCTGGTACACCAGTCCCCAGCCCAAGCGCGTGCGCAGATCTTCCCGCACGCTGCTCAAACCGGCCGGGGCCTGCGAGCCGCTTGCCACCCAGGGCACTGCCGCCGCCTTGTTCCGGTTGTAACGGTTAAAAGCCTCAACCTGGTTTCCTTCGTCCAGCTGGTCGACATCATCGATCAACAGAGGGCCCGCTTGGGCCGGCCAACTGGGGCTGCTTCCGCTGACCAGGGCTGCGCTGGGCAACGATTCGGTCAGGGCGGCCAACATCAGGCTCTTGCCGCAACCGGGTGGGCCCCAAACATAAATCGGCTCGTGCTGTTTGCTCTCGCCGATTGCACAGAGCATGGCCAGCACCTCGGCGTTGCTTCCGGGTACGATGTCCTCCAGTCTCACTGGAGCCAGGGGCCGAATTTCCAGGGCGAGCTGTCGCATGGCAGTCGCTAAGCTTATCCGATTGGCCGTGCCGGCTGGAAATCTTTGGCTTGGAACTATTGACATGGTGTGAAGTCAACACTTATATTGGGTGTAGCTTTTACACTAATCAGTGGTGATCTGTGCTTTGAACGCGAAGTATACCTACCCCTACCCCCATCCCGCGGTGACGGCAGACGTGGCGCTATTTACCATTCAGCACGAGCGTCTTCAAGTGTTGCTGATCCAGCGTGGCCGGGCTCCGTTTGTCGGTGCATGGGCGCTGCCCGGCGGCTTTGTCAATCCGCAGGAATGCCTTGAGGAATGCGCCTTGCGCGAACTCATGGAAGAAACCGGCGTAAGCGGGGTCTATCTTGAGCAGCTCTACACGTTCGGCAGACCCGACCGCGACCCGCGGGAGCGGGTTATCAGCGTAGCCTACTATGGTCTGACGCCAGTGCTGGCGGTGCAACCCAAGGCTGGGTCCGATGCCGCCCAGGTTGCCTGGTTTGACGCGGACCAGCTGCCGGAAATTGCCTTTGATCATGCGCAGATTATCGCCAAGGCCAGAGAGAGACTGCGGGCCAAGCTGGATTATTCCACCATCGCTTTTCAGTTCATGCCGAAGAAGTTCACCTTGAGCGAGTTGCAGGGCGTTTACCAGACCATACTGGGCGAAGCGCTCGACAAACGAAATTTCCGCAAGCGCATCAGCGCCCTGGGCCTGGTGAAGCCGACTGGTGATCAGCGTCGGGACGGTAAACACCGCCCGGCCGCTCTATATCGCGCCAGTCACCCAAACCGCGTGGACTATATCAAGTGAAGGATGCCATGATGACCGCTGTTGCCTATCCCAGGGCCTCGATGCCGAATATAGTGGCGCCGCCCATGGTCGAAGAGCATCTTACCCAAGCCGAGCGCGATGCGCTTAAGGCCCGCATCACGACCCTGATGAAGAAAAAGGATGCCGTGCTGGTGGCGCACTACTACACCAGCTCGGACTTACAGGACCTGGCGGAGGAAACCGGCGGGATGGTCTCGGACTCGCTGGAAATGGCCCGCTTCGGCCACCGCCATTCCGCTACCACGCTGATTGTGGCGGGGGTGAAATTCATGGGGGAGACCGCCAAGATACTGAATCCGGAAAAACGCGTCATCATGCCGGACTTGAATGCGGACTGTTCCCTCGACCTTGCCTGTCCGGCGGAGGCGTTCACGCAATTCTGTGACGCGCATCCGGACCGCACAGTAGTCGTTTACGCCAATACCTCGGCGGAGGTCAAAGCCCGCGCCGATTGGGTCGTAACTTCCGGGATCGCGGCGAAGATTGTCACCTACCTTCATCGGCAGGGAAAGCGAATCATTTGGGCGCCGGACCGTCATCTGGGCGCCTACGTCCAGAAAGTGAGCGGCGCCGATATGCTGCTCTGGCAGGGTAGTTGCGTGGTGCATGAGGCGTTTAAGGCCGATGCCTTACTAAGACTCAAACAACAGCATCCGCAAGCCGCCGTATTGGTGCATCCCGAATCGGCCGCCAGCGTAATCGAGTTGGGGGATGTCGTGGGATCGACTACCCAACTGATCCGGGCGGTGCATGACCTGCCGAACCAGGAATTCATCGTCGCCACCGATAACGGCATCTTCCACAAGATGCGCGCCGCTGCACCCGGCAAGTTGCTGCTCGAAGCGCCCACTGCGGGAGAGGGGGCGACCTGCAGGTCATGTGCCCATTGCCCCTGGATGGCGATGAACGGATTGCAAAAGCTGGCCCAAGTGCTGGAGACGGGAACCAACGAGATCCATATCGATGAAGCGATACGGGTGAAAGCGGTTCGCTCGATCCAGCGCATGCTGGATTTCGCCGAGCAGGAGAGGCGTCAGGAGTTGGCCTGACACACCCGTATCTCTCTGTGCCCATCAATCTCTGTTATGTCCTGGCCTTGCTGGCCGGTGCCCTCAGCGCCTTGGCCTTTGCGCCCGTGGGTGTCTACCCGCTTGCTCCCCTGGGACTGGCCGCCCTATTCTTGCTGCTGCGGCAGACGGGAACCGCGCGCCCTTTCGTCACCGGCTGGCTATTCGGCTTGGGATTTTTTGGCGTCGGGGTGAGTTGGGTTTATGTCAGTCTGCATACTTACGGAGGAATGGCGGCCCCGTTGGCCTTGCTGGCGACTTTTCTGTTTTGCGCTTTGCTCGCGCTCTTCCCCGGACTGGCGAGCAGCTTTTGGGACCATCGCAAGGCCGAAAGAGCTCAGTTCCTGCTCTTGCTGCCGGCTGCCTGGACCCTGTTGGAATGGGTCCGTGGCTGGATTTTTACCGGCTTCCCATGGCTGGCGACTGGTTATTCTCAGGTGCCCGACAGCCCATTCGCCGGCTATGCGCCCCTGCTTGGCGTGTACGGGGTGAGCTTTGTCACGGCACTCAGCGCGGGAGGCTTGGCCTGGACATGGCGAAGCCGGGGCAATCTGGCGGCGGCGTCGAGGGGGATGATGCTTGTCCTTGTCCTGATCGCGGGGGGAGTGGCGCTAAAGGCGATCAACTGGACTCAGCCGCACGGTGCTCCCCTCTCCGTAGCGTTGGTACAGGGCAACATTCCCCAGGAGATGAAATGGGACCCCGAGCTTGCGGCGGCGTCCCTGAAGATCTATCGCCAGTTGGCCGATTCCACCCGCGCCAGGCTGGTGGTGTTGCCAGAAACTGCGCTGCCAGTTTTCTTTCTCGACCTGCCGGAAATGTATAAGAACGAATTGAGAAGGATAGGCCAAGAGCGAGGTGGGGATGTGTTGGCCGGTGTGCCCACGGGCGATTCCTCCGGTGCCTATCTAAACAGTGTGGCCAGTTTTGGCGCGGAACCAACCCAGTTCTATCACAAACATCATTTGGTGCCCTTCGGCGAATTTATCCCACCGGGATTCGGTTGGGTGTTGCGGCTGCTGCATATTCCCTTGTCCGATTTTTCGCGAGGCGGTGCCAGTCAGGCGCCATTCTCAGTGGCAGGACAGAAAGTGGCCGTGAACATTTGCTATGAAGATGCGTTCGGCGAGGAGATCATCCATGCCCTGCCGGCGGCGACGCTCTTGGTCAACGTGAGCAATGATGCTTGGTTCGGCGACGGCTTTGCCGCACGCCAGCATCGGCAAATCTCCCAAATGCGGGCGCTTGAAACAGGCCGCATGGTATTGCGCGCCACCAATACGGGTTCTACCGCAATCATTGATATCAAGGGACGGGTCGTCAGTGAGATGGACTTGTTTCGGCGCGGAATACTGCAAGGTCAAGCCCAGGGTTACCAGGGTCTGACGCCGTATGCGCGTTGGGGCAATCTTCCGGTGGCGGTGGCGGTACTGGTCCTGCTGTTCGTTTTGGGACGGGGGCAGAGACTCGTCAAGCGGAAGCGGTGACTCGAGTGGTATTGCGACCGGACCGTTTTGCCGTAAGCAGGGCAGCATCCGCGCGCGACAGGGCAGCCGACTCCGCGGTGTCTTTCTTGCTGTACTCAGACAGGCCGCCACTCCAGGAAAGCTTGTGCGTAACGCCGGGGATGAGCTCCACCGTCTCCGGCATCTTGTCGCGCAGCCGCTTGGCCAGCTCCTCGGCTCGATCCAGGGAGGTATAGGGGAAAATGACACAGAATTCATCCCCACCCAAGCGCGCGACGAAATCGCTGTTGCGCAGATTGTCCCGTAAGGCCTTGCCGAATACGATGATCATCTGGTCGCCGGCTTCATGGCCAAATGTGTCATTGATCTGTTTGAAGTTGTCGATGTCCAGGATCAAGAGACTGTGGGTCCAGCCATCCTTCAGGGTCTTGAACAACTCGCTCTGCTTTTCGTCAAAAGACAAACGGTTGTGTACCTTGGACAGGTGATCCAGCCGGGCCTGCGTGCTGACCTCCTTTTGTTTGCCTGCCATTTGCCTGCCGAGCTTTATCAGGCTGCGCATCGGGGCTTCAAATTCGACTAGAGAAGTGGGGTAGTCGGCCTGCAGTCTCTGCTGCCTAAGATCATTTGCGAGGCCAACAATCACTTTCAGGTTGTCGATCAGCCGATTGCGAATGCTGGCGATAATTCCCGCGACCACTACGGCCATGGCCAGGAAGATCACCAACCATGCCAGCACATAGGGAAAGGCTCGTCGAATTCCCTCGTCGCCATATTTCCAGATAGCGATTGTCCATGGTGTTCCGGCCAGAGTGAGTTGCGTCGTCGGCAACTTGTTTGCTCGGGCATTCTGATTGCCCCGGCGCATCAATACCGTAATATCCCCATTTCCATTGGTTTGCTGGAGTTCCGCGTACGCGCCGGAATCTGGCAGGGGAAGGCCGTCGAACAGGGTCTGCACCTGAGGCATCGATTGCTGGACAACGACAAAACCCAGTCGCTTGCCACCTGCCTCCAGCACCGGCTGAAACACCGACAGGCTTAAGCCCGAAGCCGACAGGCCGCTGCTGTTGCGGCCTGCGCGGTTGATCAACTGTCGGGTGTCGCCGGGCACGAAGCCGGGCAAAAGCTGCTGGTTATTGCCCTCCCCCGTAACATATAGGATGGAGGCTTCCTGGTTCAACGCATGTAGATTGGCGGCCTGTGCCCGGCAAGTTTCCGGATTCGCGGTCTGGAAACAGGCAAGAGTCTGTGGGTGTGCCGCGATGCGCTCAGCCAGGCGGCGCATCGAGGCCGCCAGAAACTCAATCTGACTGGCCATGACAGGCTGTTTCTGCCCCTCGGTCTGGACGGCTGCACTGTCAGGTTTGGGGCCGAGCCAATAAAAGCCACCCACTGCGATAGCGCTGATAATCGCCAGTGCCGAGGACAGCAACAGACCGAATCGCAGTAATGATGGCCGGACCATAGTGGGAGGCAGTGTTCTTCTATATTGGGCCCATGGCCCAAGTATGGAATCATAACAAGCAAGCCCCATACCACGTGGTCAGTGTGTGGCGCGCGGCCTTGGTCGACGGGCTTTCAGTGCTTGCCGGTGCTGCCAAATCCCCCTTCACCTCGATGACTTTCGGCAAATTCATCGACAATATTGAATTCCGCCTGAACCACCGGCACGATGACCAGTTGGGCGAGGCGCTCCATGGGATTCAGGACGAAAGCGGTCCGGCCTCGGTTCCAGCACGAAATGAACAGCTGCCCCTGATAATCCGAGTCAATCAGGCCTACCAGGTTGCCTAGGACGATGCCATGTTTATGACCCAGGCCCGAGCGCGGCAGGATCAACGCTGCATAGCCCGGGTCACCGATGTGGATGGCCATGCCCGTCGGGATAAGTTGGGTTTCGCCCGGATCGAGATTGATGGGGGTGTCGACGGCTGCCCGCAAATCCAGGCCTGCGGCTCCTGTTGTGGCGTAGCGAGGCGGTTGATCCCGAAGGCGTGGGTCGAGGATCTTTACTTCCAATATCATGGGTCGTTTTGTCAGGTTTTCGTCGCTCGTAGGCGAAGACTGATCTCGCTAACGAGTCGCCGGGCACAGCTCAACTTGTCAGCCTTGGGGAGAGGGTGAGCGCCCTGTTCATCGAACAGGATCAAGGCCGCGTCCTCGCCACCCAAAGTGTCCTGGGCCAAATTACCTACCAGCAGGGGTAGGTTCTTCTTTCTCCGTTTGGCTTGCGCATGGTCTTCCAGCGCCTCCGTTTCCGCCGCGAAGCCTACGCAGTAGGGGGCCTGCTTGCCGGCAACGACCTCCTCCAAAATATCCGGATTCAGCTCGAGTTGGAGCGTGAGCGAAGATGTGCCCCTCTTGATCTTCTGCGGCCTGCTGGAAGACGGGGCATAGTCCGCCACAGCGGCGACAGCGATGAAGATATCGGCGTTTCCCACCCTTTCCATGACCGCATCGCGCATCTCAGCGGCGCGGGTGACATTGACCCTGCTGACCCCTGTCGGCGTCGGCAGGCAGGTGGGACCGGAAACAAGGGTCACCTGAGCGCCCGCTTCGTGCGCTGCGCGGGCGAGCGCGTAGCCCATCTTGCCGGAACTTAGATTTGTCAGGCCCCGCACCGGATCAATGGGTTCATAGGTGGGCCCGGCGGTAATCAGCACCGTTTTTCCTGCGAGCGCCCCGGGCGAAAGGCGGCTGGCCAAGTCCACCAGAAGATCCGCTGGCTCCCGCATTCTGCCCGGCCCCGTCTCGCCGCAGGCTGTGTCGCCAGCCTCGGGTCCGAGAAGATAAACTCCGTCTGTCCGCAACTGTGCGGCATTGCGGATCGTGGCCGGATTTGCCCACATTTCCGGGTTCATCGCCGGGGCAACATAGAGTGGGCAGCTTCGCGCCAGGCAAAGGGCAGAAAGTAGATCATCCGCCCGCCCGCAGGCCAGTCTGGCCAGGAAATCTGCAGTGGCCGGCGCCACCAGGATCAAATCTGCATCGCGGCTGGCATAGATATGGGTCATGCCGTTGCCCTGATCCTGCCACATGCCGCTCAGGACCGACTCCCCGGAGAGGGCCTGAAACGTCGCGGACCCAACAAACTGCTGGGCGGCTTCGCTCATAACCACGCGCACCCGCGCCCCTGCTTTCCTCAACAGGCGGGTCAGCTCAGCGGTCTTGTAGGCCGCCACACCGCCAGTCACCCCAAGGATAATGGTTTTGCCCTGCAAATCCGGCATGGACGTACACTTCAAAAAATGATGCCTATTTTATAGGGGGGGAGAAGGATTTGGCGATCAGGGATTGGCCCGCGGATGAAAGGCCCAGGGAGAAACTACTGGAACGAAGCGCGCGGGCCCTGACCGATGCGGAATTACTAGCCATTTTTCTGCGCACCGGTGTTGCGGGAAAGAGTGCGGTGGACTTGGCGCGCGGGCTGTTGGAGCGCTTTGGCAGCCTGTCGCGGCTGTGCAGCGCAGAACAGACTGATGTTTGCGCCGCACCTGGGCTGGGGCTGGCCAAGTATGCTCAGCTCCAGGCGGTGATGGAAATGGCTCGCCGCGCCCTGGCCGAGCAGATGCAGCAAGGCGATGTGCTGAGCTCGCCTGCGGCGGTGCGGGATTATTTGCGCTTCACTCTAAGGGAACGATCGTATGAAGTGTTCGCCGCGGTCTTCCTGGATGCGCAGAACCGGGTGATTGGGCTGGAGGAGTTGTTCCGCGGAACGCTCACGCAGACCAGCGTCTATCCTCGCGAAGTCGTGAAGCGGGCCTTGGCCCACAATGCCGCTGCCCTGATTCTGGCGCATAACCATCCTTCCGGCGTGGCCGAGGCGAGTCAGGCGGATCGGATGCTCACCCAGCAGCTCAAGCAGGCGTTGGGTCTGGTGGATGTCCGGGTGCTTGACCACTTTATCGTGGCCGGCGCACAAATCCTGTCATTTGCCGAATCGGGTTTGCTCTAAGCGCGGGTTTCATGTTATAAATCGCGCTTTTCCAAATTCAGTTGGAGCGCATCATGGCTCGCGTGTGCCAAGTAACGGGTAAGAAACCCATGGTCGGGAACAACGTCTCCCACGCCAATAACAAAACCAAGCGCCGTTTTCTGCCCAATTTGCAGGCGCGCCGCCTATGGGTGGAAAGCGAAAACCGCTATGTCCGCCTGCGTCTAACCAATGCTGGGCTCCGCACCATCGACAAGAAGGGCATTGATGCCGTTCTGGCCGAGATGCGCTCCGCTGGCGAAAAGATCTAAGGGTGGATGCACATGGCAAGCAAGAACCGCGATAAAATCAAGCTGGAATCCACCGCCGGTACCGGACACTTCTACACCACAACCAAGAACAAGAAAACCACGCCGGGCAAAATGGAGTTCATGAAGTTCGACCCCAAGGCCCGAAAGCATGTGATGTACAAGGAAACCAAGCTCAAGTAATCCGCCTGATATGAAAGTACAAACCCGCCAATTTGGCGGGTTTTTTGTTTGGATCGTACTGAGTCAGGCGTAGCGCCGCAATCGATGGGAAAATTCCTGGAGGGCTTCGATGCCGCTGGCCTCGGCTTTCTGACACCAATCCTGCAACTGCTTGACCAACTGCTCCTTGCTCGCGTTGGAGCGCTCCCACACGGCCGAAAGTTCGATCCGCATGCGGTATATGGTGTTCAGCTTGTCGCTCTTGGCGAGCATCTTGTCCAGCGCATCCCTGTCCTGGGTCTGCATGGCAGCTGGTTCAAGACGCAGCCATTGACGCAGACGTCCCAAGTCGACCTGGGGTATGTGGGCGTTGGATTTGAGGCGGCGAACTTCATCGGCCAGCACCTGCTTCATGCTGCTGGCATAACGGGTGACCACATCATAGCGGTGCGTAATGACTGCCTGCAGCATCCCAAGATCGACATTGGGACGGACCGACTGCCAACTGACTTTGGGCGCCACGCGTAGCACTTTTGCCAAGCCGAGCATCGCCATGATGCGGATGTACATCCACCCAATGTCGAACTCGTACCACTTGGCAGAAAGCTTGGCCGACGTGCCGTAGGCGTGGTGGTTGTTGTGCAGTTCCTCGCCGCCAATGATGATGCCCCAGGGCACGATATTGGTGGAGGCGTCCTGCGCGGCAAAGTTGCGGTAGCCCCAGTAGTGCCCTATGCCGTTGATGATACCCGCGGCAGTGACGGGGATCCAGGCCATCTGCACGGCCCATATGGTGAGACCGATGGGTCCGAACAGAACTAGGTTGATCGCCATCATGAGCACGATTCCCGCGCCTGAGTGGGGAGTGTAGATGTTGCGTTCGAGCCAGTCGTCCGGCGTGCCGCGACCATACTTGTCCAAGGTTCCTTGGTTCTTGGATTCGGCACGGTACAACTCGGCGCCCTCAAACAGAACCTTTTTGATCCCCAGCACCTGCGGACTATGCGGATCTTCCGGCGTTTCGCACTTTGCATGGTGCTTGCGATGAATGGCTACCCATTCCTTGGTGACCATGCCGGTGGTGAGCCACAGCCAAAAGCGGAAAAAGTGGCTGATCAGCGGGTGTAAATCCAGAGCCCGGTGCGCTTGGGAGCGGTGCAGAAAAATGGTGACGCTGGCGATCGTGATATGGGTGAGGCCCAAAGTCACCACCAAATAGGCCCACCAGGGGAGCGTCAAAAGGGATAAGTGCATGCAGGATGTCCTTGATAATCAGACAATAATTTAGACTTACATGTTATGCGCAAGCAGGCTCGGGGTCAAGAACGCCAGGCGGCATGGTGCCGGGCCTGAGATGAATGTCGCGCTGCGGGAAGGGGATCTCAATGCCCGCGCTTTTGAATTGGCGCCAAATCTCCCAGTTGAGCTCCGAACGCAGGTTGAGTTGACCCGCTTCCGCATCCCGAATCCAGAAGGCCAGTTCCAGGTTGATGCCGTTATCGCCAAAATCCTTCAGCAGCACCTTGGGCGTTTCGGCCGGATTGTCCATGGCAACCCGGTTATGGCCCTGGGCGACGTCCAGCAAAATCTGCCTTGCCTGGTCGAGGTTGGTGTCGTAGGCAACCTGGATGGGCAGGCCTACTCGGATATCGGGCTTGCTAAGCGAGTGATTAACCACCGAGGTGGTGATCAGCAGCTCGTTCGGCACGATGGTTTCGGTGCCGTCTAGGCCCTTGAGCAACGTATAACGGGTGCTGATCTCGGAAACTTGGCCGTAATAGCGTGTGTCCACGGTTACCAGGTCGCCTATGCGCACGGACCGGTCGAGCAGGATGATGAACCCTGACACATAGTTGCTGGCAATTTTCTGCAGACCGAAGCCCAACCCCACTCCCAGTGCCCCGCCAAATACCGACAGCACCGTGAGATCGATGCCCACTGCAGGCAGAGCCACCAGCACCGCCAGCACCAGGAGGAAGGTGCGCAAGGCCTTGGACAAGGCCAGACGCAGGCTCAGATCCATGTGCGGCATGCCCATTAATCGACTTTCAATGAACTGTGCCACCCATAGCGCGGCGATCACGGCAAAGACAATTGTGGTAGCTGCCTGAAACAGAAGCAGCAGCGAGAAACGGTGACTACCTGCTTCGAAAGACAAGGCTTCGAGCGCGCGATGGATACGCGGCAACAGACCGGTGACATGCAGAGCGAAACCACCCCAGATGATCCAGGCGACGAAACGCTCCCAGCTCCTTAGCCGTTCGCTGGGCTTGAAAACGTAGCGCAGCGCATAGATCAACGCGCGAATCAGGACCAACGCGAGGAGGAGTGGTACAACGACATTCAGCAGGTGGCGCTCGGGTTGCCAGATCCCGATAATTTCTCGTGCGATGATCACGCCCAACAAAACCAGCAGCGGAAAGCCGATACGCCGCAACGTCGCGCGTCCGGTTTCCCAGGCGTCGTCCTCCCTGTGCAGGTAGGGTTGAATCAGGCGCATCAAAAACCAGGACAGACCTACGCACAGCGCCAACGCACCCACTTGCCACATAAGGGGAATATTGTGGCTGTCCTCGATCAAGAGGGTGACCAGATTAGTGAATTCGGTTTGGGTTTGCATAAAAGAAAACAGCACGGCTATCCGTGCTGCTGATTATACCGGGCTGGAACAGATCAGAAGGTGTGGGTGTACTGGGCGCTCAGGATGTCCACATGGAACTTGTAACTCCCAGGCAAGGGCACGGCAAGACTCGTGTTCTGCGCAAGGCTGGGATCCTTTATGAATAGATGTGCATAGCCCACATCGATCACGTCCTTCTTGCTGGCCTGATAACCCATGCCCAGCGCAACCCAGGTGCGGTCGTTATCCGGAATCCGCGGAGTACGATAAGCATCGGGAACCGGGGACTGGTCATAGGCGAGCCCGCCCCGCAGCTTCAGTGTGTCGTTGAGCTTGTAGGTTGCACCCACGGAAAAGCGCCAAGTGTCGTCCCAGTTTTCCGTGGTGGATGTAAGCGTGGTGCCGGTGGTACGGACGATGGTGAGCTTATCAAATACGCTCCAGGCGGTGTAACTGATGTCGCCCAGCAAGGTCAGGTCCGGGCTGATTTGTTTGACGATACTCAAGGATGCAATATCAGGTAAGGTAAGATCGGCCGTTATTGGGGTATTCGCTAAAGGCGAGCCGGCAAATGTGGCATCGCCTTCCAACTTGTGCTTAATACGGGAACGGTAAGAAAAGCCTATACGAGTGTTGCTGTCCAATTCATACAAGAGTCCAGCGTTAGCGCCTATACCCCAGTCGTCAGCTTTGACCGTTCCTGCACCAGCGGAGGCGCCGCCATAGAGCGGAGGTACGAAATTGGAAAGTTCTGCCTTGGCGTAATCAATGCTGACCCCTATGCCTACCGAGAGCTGATCGCCAAACCGGGTCGCCAGGCTGGGATTAATGTTGATCGTCTTGAGGTCGGATTTAAGGGCGGAGAATTGCCCCACCCAGCCTATGTCATAGTCGGTTTTCAGCCCGAACGGCGCGTTCACACCCAGACCAAAACGGGTCGCTGGGGACAAGGCCATGACGTAGTAGAAATTGGGCACCGCGGACAAACTGCCCGCATCCCCTCCATCGTTGGTCTCAGGATTGCCGTCGGAGTATTTCGCGCTAGGAAGAATAAGATGCAGTGCGGCTGCCACCTGCCGGTTGGGCAGTGTGGTCATGCCCGCCGGATTGAAGAATACCGTGCTGGCATCTTCCGCCGACGCCGCGGCGCCGGCAAAGGCATTGCCCAGCCCGCTGGCGCTTTGCTCGATCAAGGCGAAGCCGGACGCGAAGGTCGCCCCAGGCAGGCCGGCGATGACAAGAATTGCGAGCTGCTTGATGTGGAATGATTTCATAATTCTCCTTGGATCGCGTCGGTCGCGGTGGTCGATGTAGAGCTCAATAGCGGCGGGCACAATTCTGCCCGTTCCCGGTTCAATCGCAGGACATGCAAAATCAATAACGGATCAAACGTCAGATTATTGAGGCGATCCGGCCAGCGAGCATCCCAGGCCGGCTGCGCCTGGGCAGCTCAAGGTGCAAGTTTGGGCGCCTTAATAGCCGGACAAATTCTTGTACATGGCCTCGATGGCTTCTTGGTATTTTTCTTGTAGTTGCTTGCGCTTCATCTTCAGGGTGGGGGTGAGCAGGCCATTTTCCACCGTCCAGGGTTCCAGGGTCGGATACAGTCTGCGCACCTGCGCATAGCCCGGAAACCCCTTGAGTCTTTCCGCAATTCTCGCAAGCAGAGCTTTATTTACCCGGCTGTCAGCCAACGCATCAGCGCGGTACGAATTGATGTTCTGCTCCTCGCAGAACGAGTGCCAGTGTTCCTCATTCAGCACGGCCACGCAGGCCAGACAGGGCCTGCTCTCGCCGACTATCATGACCTGTGCAAACAGGGGATCAAGGGCAATGGCGGCTTCCATGTCTCCGGGCGACGCCTTTTCGCCGTTGTTGAGGACGATAATATCCTTGATGCGGCCGACAATATACAGATAGCCTTGCTCGTCCATCCGCGCCAAATCGCCCGTGCGCAGCCAGCCGGCGCCATCAATGACGGCCATCGTGGCCTCCGGGTTGTCCCAGTAGCCGCGCATGACGCAGCGGCTGCGGCTGAGCAGTTCATTGTTTGCATCGATCTTGATTTCGACACCGGGCAAGGCCTTGCCGATGCTGGCTGGCTTGTTGGATCCGGGGCGATTGACAGAGACAACCGGGCTGGCTTCCGTCAGCCCGTAGCCCTGATACACCGGTACCCCCAAGCCGACAAACATCCGCGCGATATCAGGGGATAGGGCAGCGCCCCCGGAAACGGCCACCTTCAGTTTGCCGCCCAATTTCTCCACGATGTCGTCCGCGACCAGCCTCTTTAACAATGGCCAGGCAAGCAGCTTGGGGTGCCAGGCCGCCCTTCCCTGTGCGTGTTCAAAATGGTGCCAACCCACTTCTACTGCGGACTGAAAAATCCTCTGGGCAAGCGCGCCCTTCTTGGCAAGCGCATCCTGGATACGGGCATAGACCCGCTCATAGATGCGCGGAACCGAAACCAGCACGGTGGGCTGTATGACCTGCAGGTCCTGGCTCAACAGCGCTATGGAGCGGGCAAATACGACCTCGCTTCCCAACAGCATCGGCAGGTAATATCCCGCCGTGCGCTCCAGCGTGTGGGAAAGCGGCAAGAAAGAAAGAAAAATCTCGTCCGGTGCAAAATCGAGGCATAGGCTCGCATACCAAGCGTTCCAGAGCATGTTGTCGTGAGTAAGCATAACTCCCTTTGGCTTTCCGGTCGTGCCCGACGTATATACGATGGATGCAAGCATGTCCGGAGTGAGCCGACGTTGCGGGATCGCGATGCCCGCGGCGGCATTCAGCCAATCATCGGCCAGGACAAATTTAGGGTTCCAGTCAGCCAGGCGTTCAGGCGACAACAGGCTGATGACGCGCTCCAGCCTGTGCGAGGTGGAGACAATTTCCGCGACCTTGCGGTGCTGGAAACGGCCCTCGACCAGCAGCAATCTGGCTCCCGCGTTGTCTATAATCCAGGCCGCGCTGTCGGGTCGATCATCCAGATAGAGCGGCACGGTTACAAGGCCAAGACTCAACGCGGCCTGATCGAAGATGATCCACTCCACGCAATTCTTCAGCATGACCGCCACGCGGTCGCCGGGTGCCAGGCCTTCTTTTACCAGCGCGGCCTGCCAGCGGGTAACCTCCCGGCTGACCTGCCCCCAGGACCACGACGTCCAGGTTTGTGTGGCGGGATCAAATTGGCGATAGGCGGCCTTGTCTGGAGCGCTGGCAACCCTTGCCTGAAAAAGCCCGTTCAGGGTGGCGACGCGATCCGGCTGAATGGGAGTGTTAGCGGGCATCGTGCAATTCAATCACGTTGAATATTGATTGCCTAGCAAACATCCTGATCAAGGCGCCCCAATCGGTCAGCGCTGCTTTTCCAGAATGGCCGCGAAGAAACCATCGGTGTGATGCCGAACCGGGTCCATTTCCAGATATTCGCCCATCGTCAAGGGGATGCGCTGGGAGGCGAGCAACTCGCCGGCTGGCAAAAGCCGGAATTCGGGATGTTCGTTCAGGAAGTCCTCCACAATGGCCTGGTTTTCCGCCCACAGGAGGCTGCAGGTGGCGTACACGAGGCGTCCGCCGGGCTTGAGGAGTCTTGCCGCGGCCCTGATCAGGCTGGCCTGTTTCCGGTTCAGTTCATCTACGCTGTCCGGGCTGTGCCGGTACTTGAGATCCGGGTTGCGGCGCACCGTGCCCAAGCCTGAGCAGGGCGCATCCACCAGTACCCGGTCCAATTTTGCCGCCAAGCGCTTGAGCCGGCTGTCCTGCTCACTGGTGATTAGTTGCGGCGTGACGTTGGACAGGCCGGAACGTTTGAGCCGGGGGGACAACTTGGCGAGACGCTTTTCATTGACATCGAAAGCATACAGCCGTCCGCTGGAGGCCATGAGCGCGCCCAAGGCAAGGGTCTTGCCGCCCGCCCCTGCGCACAGGTCTGCCACCATTTCACCACGCCGCGCACCGAGCAGAACCGGGATCAACTGGCTGCCCTCATCCTGCACTTCGATGGCGCCGGATTTGAACAGGCTCAGCCTGGCCAGATCCGGATGGCCGGTGAGGCGTATGCCTGTCGGGGAATAGGGCGTGGGAGTTGCTTTCAGTCCAAGTTTCTCCAGTTCAGCCAATACTGCTTCACGGCTGGACTTAAGCGTGTTGACGCGCAGATCCAGGGCAGCCGGGTTTTGCATGGCGCGGCCCAATTCCAGGATTCGTTCCGCGCTGCGCTGGGTATGGAGCGCGTCCACTACCCAGTCAGGCCACTCAGCCCGGACTGCCAGCGGGGGGGCGGAAGGCGCCGCTGCCTTGAGACCGGCCAGCGTTTCGCCTTCACCCTTTTTCATCGCAGGCTCCAGTTCCCGGATGCTCATGCCGCTAATCTTGACAAGCCAGAGCAACAATAGCAGACGGGGACTGGCATTGGGACTCTGCCATTGCAGGCTGCGCAGATGGCGCAGCACGCCGAAGATGCTGTCGGCCATGAAGGCACGCTGGTCCCGTCCCAGCGTCGGGTTGCGGCGAAAATGGCTGGAGAGCAGACTGTCTGCCGGGGCTGCGAAGGTGAGCACGTCTCCCAACAGGACGCTGGTTTCGCGCAGCAGTGGGGGCGTAAACTTTAAAGGCATGAGAGACCAAGCATGAAGATGTCGCTGTACCGCGGCGATGAGATTTTACGCGAACCTCGCTATCTTCCCGCGCCGACTTACAACCTGGCCCACACGCTGCGGACCCGCTCAAGCGGCTGTGTCTTTGTGCCCGTCCGCACCATGCAGTACCTGGCGATCATCGATGCGGAAGAAATCGTGTTTGTCGATCGCGAGGTGTCCCAGCTGATTCAACTGGCCTGGCAGCATTTTCGGCCGCAGGCACGGACTGCGCTGGATGAACGGGTGCCCTATGAAGTAGCGTACTACGTGCCCAATGCGCTGCAGCTCATGGCTCGTTTGCAAGTCGAGTTTCCGCGCGCCCTGCACCTGCTGTCCGAGAAAAGCCGCTCGCAAGAACGGGCCGTGGTTCTGGATTTGAACACCCTGTCTTCCCATCCCAAGGAAGATTAGTCGTCGTCCCCGAGCTCTGGATTCCAACCCTTTTGCCTGGCGACAGCGGTGGCTCGGGCGTAGATGTCGGTATGCCGCAGCTTGAGTTCGGGTGGCAGTCGGCTTGGCAGATTGCCGTACTTGTCCCACTCAATCTCGACCTTTTCCATCAGCGTTTGCATCCGTCCCAGATCCCAGCCTGCGCAGTCCTCGGTTTCGGGGATGATGCCGAACAGCCAGCCATCCAGAACGATGCGGCCCAATTGGGTCATGCCATGCTTGTCGTTGCGAAAGCCGACGTACTTTTCTTTCATTCGTTGTCCTTGTACGGCATCCGGGTTTGGCCATAGCGCAGCAGCAGCGCGCTGAGGGTCAGCATGAGAATGGCGCCGGTAATTGCGATAAGGGTAAGCTTGTCCATTTCCTTCATGCCCAGGACAATATAGCGGGTCAAGGCCACAATCGCGATATAAATGGGGTAGCGCACCGGCAGCTTGCCTTCCTTGTAGTACAGCCCCAGCATCGTGATGATTTCAAGATAGAGAAACAGCAGCAGCAGGTCCGACAAGCTGACTCTGCCGACCTCGAACATGGTCCTTACTTCACTAAATCCTGCTGCTAGCGTTGCGGCGAGTATGAGAAGCAGGCCGAGATTTTCGACCCATTGAAGGAGGGACAAGGCAATCCGGTTGTGTTGTTGCAGCATTGTGCCCTTTCGATTCTGCTCAATAGATTCTAGCCGATCAGCTGGCTCAAAACCGACGCGGCTCCAGCGAAGCATCCAGATTGAGGCCATCGCACAACAGCAGGAACTCCTCGCGCAGCGCAACCAGGGAAGACCCGGGAGGCACACCCACGGTCATGTGCACGGCAAACATGGGGCTGCCGGTGTGTGGGGCCGGGTAGGTGTCGGTGGAAAGGTCCTCGATGTTGATCCCGCGCTGGGCGAAGAAACCGGACAGATTCTTGACGATGCCTGGATGATCCAGTGCGACTACCTCCACTTCATAGGGCAGGGTGGTTTGCGGATTTCGCATCTGGGTGCGCCTCGCGGTCAGGCTCAAACCGAGGGACTCGCCCAGGCCGGGAAGGGAATGCTCCAGGGCGGCAACGCTAGCGGAATCTCCGGAAACCAGCACCACCAGGGCAAAGGAGCCGCCCAGCACCGCCATGCGGGATTCCTCGATGTTGCAGCCGGAGTCGGTCACCTGGCTGGAGAAGCGATCCACCAATCCCACCTTGTCCTCGCCAGATGCGGTAATGACCAGAAACGCCGGGTTGGGAATCATGCGTGGCTCCAGTATCTAGATTTCTGCCATTTTAGCCGGTTAACCCGGCATAGGCGTCAAGCGGACAGATGATGAGTCACGACGCAAGGTCTGCTAGGCCTATTTCGTGCCGGGTGAAATCAGGTAAACAGACCTTGGTAATTCATGCTCGCCCAGTCCGGGATTCCAGCCCGTTGACCCGGCAGAATCAGTGGCTTCGGCACGCGGTTTCTGGTGGCACTGGCCAAAGGGGGGGCAGTTCGGCAGCTTACCGTAATTGTCCCATTCCACTTCCGCCTTCCATCCGTATCTGCGTGCGGCCGGCATGTCCAGGAACACCGCCAGGAATGGAGCTTATGTCGGCCCGGGTTCGCCGTGCCCCACCCGATTCAGCCCGATGTGGTCTGCTTGCGCGTCACCCACAAGCTGGCGAACATGAACGTCGCGATGATCAGGGCGACGACCCCGAGCGACAAGCCCACCGGGATCTTGTAAGAGTCAACGATCAGCATCTTGGCGCCCACGAACACCAGCACCATCGCCAAGCCGTATTTCAGCAGATGGAAACGGTCGGCCAGGCCGGCCAGCATGAAATACATCGCGCGCAGGCCAAGGATGGCAAAGATGTTGGACGTGAACACGATGAAGGGGTCGGTGGTGATGGCGAAAATCGCCGGGATCGAATCGACCGCGAAGATCACGTCGGACAGTTCGATCATGACCAGCACCAGGAACAGCGGCGTGAACAGGCGCACACCGTTTTCGAGCACCCAGAATTTCTCGCCGCGGTAGTCCGGTGTCAGCGGCAGATGACGCTTGATCCAGTTGAGCAGCGGATTCTTGCCGAGATCCGGCTCCGCCTCGGCGGCCGTCAGCATCTTGACACCGGTGACGACGAGGAAGGCGCCGAATACATAGAGAATCCAGTGGAATTCCTGCACCAGCCATGCACCCGCCAGAATCATCACGGCACGCATCGCGATCGCCCCGATCACGCCGTAGATCAGCACGCGCCGCTGGTATTCAGCCGGCACGGCGAAAAAGCCGAAAATCATCAGGAAGACGAAGATGTTGTCGACCGCGAGCGCCTTCTCGATCAAGTAGCCGGTCAGGAACTCCATCGCCTTGGCGTCGGCCACTTCACTGCCATGCGCCCCCTTGAGATTCCACCACAGCCCGAGGTTGAACAGCATGGCGAGCGAGACCCACACGACCGACCACCCTGCCGCCTCGCGGAAGCTGACCTTACGCGCCTTGTTGCCGCCGACCAGAAACAGGTCAACGGCCAGCATCACCAGCACGAAGCCAATGAACGTCGCCCACATCCAGAGCTCGCCTATATGCAGTGAAGCGTCCATGTTTTTCCTCGGGCCGGGTTAAGGCTTACGGCACCGCACGCAGGGCGGCAATGCGCTCTTCCAGCGGCGGATGCGTCATGAACAGGCGCCTGATCCCGCCGCCGCCACCGCCAGCGATCCCGAACGCCGCCATCTTGTCGGGCAGCGCATGCGGATGCAGACTGTTCAGGCGTTCCAACGCGGAAATCATGGCGCCCTTGCCGGCCAGGCTGGCGCCGCCGCGGTCGGCGCGGAATTCGCGCTGGCGCGAGAACCACATGACGATGATCGACGCGAGGATGCCCAGCACCAATTCCGCCACGATCATGGTGACGAAGAATGCCGGGCCGTGGCCGTTCTCGTTCTTGAACACCACGCGGTCGACGGTGTGGCCGATCACGCGCGAGAGGAACATCACGAAGGTGTTCACCACGCCCTGGATCAGCGCCAGCGTCACCATGTCGCCGTTGGCGACATGGGCGACTTCGTGGCCGACCACCGCCCCCGCTTCCTGCCGCGTCATGGTGTTCAGAAGGCCGGACGACACCGCGACCAGCGCCTTGTTCTTGTTCATGCCGGTGGCGAAGGCGTTGGCTTCTGGCGAATCGAAAATGCCGACTTCGGGCACGCCGATGCCGGCGTCCGCTGCATATTTCTTCACGGTCTCAACCAGCCAGAACTCGGTCGAGTTCGATGGCGTCTCGATGACGCGCACACCCATCGATTTCTTTGCCATCCACTTCGAGATCGCCAGCGAGATGAGCGAGCCGCCGAAGCCCATGATTGCGGCAAAGATCAGGAGCGAGTTGAGGTTCAGCCCATTGGCGGTGAGGTAGGGCTCGATGCCCAGAATGCGCATGGTGATCGACAGCACCAGCACAATGGCCAGGTTGGTGGCGAGAAATAGCACGATTCGTTTCACGGTGAACTCCTGAATGCGAATGTTGAAAAGGCGCCGCCGCGATCGCAATGCAAATCTGTACCATGGCGGCGAACGTACTTCATGCGTTCATTTTAAGGACGAAATAACTAAATAAAAGTCGAATATATGTGGCCTATAATTCGATTAATACGAATTGTTGGCGATGAATCTCAAACACCTGCACTACTTCTGGACCGTCGCACGCACCGGCAGCGTCGCCACCGCTGCTGAGCGCTTGCATCTGACGCCACAAACAGTCAGCGCCCAGATCAAGCTGCTGGAGAATGCATTGGGTACACCCCTGTTCCAGGCGGCCGGGCGCGGCCTCAAACTCACCGAGGCGGGGCAGCTTGCGTTAGGGTATGCGGACGAAATCTTTTCTCTCAGCAATGCGCTTGAAGCGATGCTGGGTCGGCAGCACGGCGCCCCGAGCCTGCCGTTCCGGGTCGGCATCTCCGACGCGGTGCCCAAGAACATTGCTTATCGTCTGCTGGCTCCGGCAACCGAATTGACGGAGCCGGTGCGACTGATTTGCCAGGAGGGCAAGCTGGACCGCCTGCTGGCGGAACTGGCGTTGCACCGGCTGGACATGGTGGTGGCCGACCGCCCACTGCCTAGCGGGGTGCGGGTGCGTGGCTACAACCACAAGCTGGGGGAGAGTGATGTCGCGTTCTTTGCCGCGCCCGAGCTCGCGCGCGACTGCGGTGAATTTCCGGTCTGCCTCAACGACAAGCCCCTGCTTCTGCCTGGGGAGGACTCCACCGCGCGCGGCCGTCTGGAACAGTGGCTGCAGGCCGAGCGCTTGAATCCGCGTATCGTGGGGGAGTTCGATGACGGCGCCCTGATGAAGGCCTTCGGTCAAGCAGGTCATGGCATCTTTCCGGCACCGGTGGTGCTTGCCGCCGAGGTGGCGGCACAGTATGGCGTGCGCGAAGTGGGGCGCACGGGCATGGTGCGCGAGGCCTTCTATGCAATAACTGGCGAACGACGCATCACCCATCCGGCGGTACGCACCGTCACCGAAGCAGCTCGGGACAGCCTGTTTTCAGGCTGAGCGCGTTCCCCGCGAATCGGCGCTGCCGTCTTGCGGCCTAGACTTGCGTACGCAGGTTGGTCTGCTAGCCAGTCCCCGCTGCCGTGCCTTCGGCAAACGTGATGGAAATTGCAGGCACTTCACCGCGTCAGCCCCGCATAGAGGAGCGGAAGCTTTTCCGGAAGCCGTTGCACATGATCGACCACCATGTAGTTCTTCTGCCCGAAGATGCGCGAGACGTAGTTGTCGGCGCGCGGATCAAGGCTCATGCAATAGGTTATGACGCCGTTGCGGGCAACTTCCTCCACCGCTTTCTTGGTGTCGTAGCGCAGGTACTGCGGGTCTCGCACGTCGATGTCAGCCGGCTCGCCGTCAGTGATGACGATCAGCAGTCTCTTGGCCGAGCGCTGCAGTTTCAGGTGATGCCCGGCGTGGCGTATCGCCGCACCCATGCGGGTTGAGAGCTGGCCGGTCATGCCGGCGAGCTTGGCCTTGGGTTCTTCGTCCCAATGCTGGTCAAAGTCCTTGAAGCGGTAGTACTCGACATCGTGGCGGCCGTCCGAGCAGAAACCATGGATGGCGAACGGATCGCCGACCTTGTTGATCGCGTCGGCGAGCAACACGCAGGCTTGCTGGGTAAGCTCGCGCACCGAGTACTCCTGATCCTGAACTTTTTCATTGGTCGATTCGGACAAGTCGAGCAGCACCAGGATGGAGAAGTCGCGCGTTTTCCTCACCGAACGCATCATGATGCGCGGGTCGGGCTGGTTGCCCAGCCGGATGTCGATAAAGCTGGCGATCGCCGCGTTGATGTCGATTTCGTCGCCGTCCTCCAGCTTGCGGATGCGCTGCACGCCCTGCGGCTGCATGGCGTCGAGCAGGAATTTCATGCGGTGGATCTCGCGCCTGTACTTGGCAGTGATCTCGTCGATCACCTGCAGGTCGCCCGCCTTGACGCGCTTTTCCTGCACCGTTGCCCAGGCGGGTCGCTCAAGCTGGATCTGGTAATCCCACTCCGAATAGTGGAAGGGATCGGACATCGGCTCCTTGCCTTCCAGCTCGTTGAAAGACTTACCGCCGTTTTCGTCGCCGATATTCTCGTAGGGGTACAGCTCGGTGCCGAGCACCCAGATTTCCTCGGCATCGTCGCCGGCAGTTTCGACGTCGATCTCATTCGCCATTTCCATGACGTTGACGTATTTGCGCACCTGCTTGACAGGTTCGTACCCGGCGGTGGCGGCCTTGTCGAAATCGAATTCCTCGAATTCCCAGAAATAGCGGTTGTCGTCGCGGTAGGGCGCGGTGAGGATGTCGGTGCGCGGATTGAACGGGATTCTCTTTTGCGCGAGGCTGTGCGAGAGCGCAACGCCGATTTCCCACGAGAGCTTGTGCGACCCGAGCCTGTCTTGCGCGGCCGTGAACAGCGCGCGGCCTTCCTTGATCCAAAGGTCATCGTCGACGTAGGTTTCGTCCAGCAGGGCACGCGCCAGGCGGTTGAGGTAGTCACCCACGCTTGCGTTCATGACCGGCGTGGCGGTGTGAAACTGCGCCCACATCTGCTTCAGGCCGGGAAAGCGGCGGATCGACATGGCTTCGACTCGCGCATCCTCGATCGCCGAAATCACCGCCATTTGCAGCGGGTTAAGTGCTTCAGCGGAAATCGGCTCTTTCGTTTCAACTACGTGCGCGGCGCAGTGCGCGGCGGTGGCGCGATAGAGTTCAAGGCCGCTGACCGGATCGCGCCCCTCAGGCGCAAAGTCGTCGAAGGCGTCGGGCAGGTGCAGCAGGTAATCCTCGATATAAGGCTTGTAGCCTTCGCGCAATTCGAAATCGCCGGAGGTCGGGCGCATGAAGAAGTCGCGCGCCCAGAGCGCCCGCAGATACATGTTGATCCGGCGCTGCACGTCCACCAAGAGCGTGCCCTTGCGCTCCTTCTGCAGCATGGCCAGCGACTCTTTCGATTCGAGGCCGAAGTACTTGATCTGCTCTTCATAGCTGGTGCGGTGGGCATGCGCGCCCCACAGGGCCCAGCGGCGCAGGCCGCCCAGCGTGAGGTGCTGGAACAGCACCTCCAGCTTGTCGAGCATGGGCCGCACGCCGCGTGGTGCCTGTGCGATCAGGGTATTGATGAACTTCAGGTAGTTGATGAAAAGTTGCGCGTCGCCCAGGCGGTTGGCCGCCGTCGGCGCGGTGGCAAGCAACAGTTCGATCACCGCGCCCGAGGTCTTGGATGCCAGCAGCAGCGAAGCTGTCGCCAGCTCGCCGACGACGTCCTCGCCGACCTCCTTGGCCACGCGCGGCGCTTCCTGAATCCAGGTCTCCACCAGCGAATCGCCGCGGCCCAGGCCACGTATGGCCGACACGCCCTTCAGGTAATTGTCCAGGCCGCGCGGCGAGAACACCTTGGTGGCATCGTGCCAGGCCGCGTTCAATGCAGCCCGGCTGTGCTCGGACAGGTCTTCCAGCAGTTCGGCGTAGTCAGCGAGATTGATCGACATGGTCTTGGAAGGCGTTAGGAGTGAGGTGTCAGGCGTGAGGGGGTGTTCGGTTTTACGCCGTGCCCCTTTACCCCTTACACCTCACGCATTCAAAAGAACGTCGATACCGCCGCGTCCAGCGCATCGCGCATGTCGGGGTCGTCAGTGATCGGACGCACCAGCGCGACACGGCAGGCGGCCTGGGGCACGACGCCCTTGGCAATCAGCGAGCCGGCGTAGATCAGCATGCGGGTGGACAGTCCTTCATCGAGGCCATGGCCTTTGAGGTTGCGTGAACGCTCGGCAATGGACACCAGCTTGCCCGCCACGTCGGTGTCAATTGCGGCTTCGTGGGCAACGATCTCGGTTTCGATGGCGTGCTCAGGATAGGTGAAGTCCAGGGCGCCGAAACGCTGCTTGGTGGACTGTTTCAGGTCCTTCATCAAGGACTGGTAGCCCGGGTTGTAGGAAATCACAATCTGGAAATCCGGGTGTGCGGAGACCAACTCGCCCTTCTTTTCCAGTGGCAGGACACGGCGGTTGTCGGTCAAGGGGTGAATAACCACGGTGGTATCCTGGCGCGCTTCAACCACTTCATCCAGATAGCAAATCGCCCCATGACGCGCGGCAAGCGCGAGTGGCCCGTCCTGCCACTGGGTGCCCTGGGCGGAGAGGAGGAAGCGGCCCACCAGGTCGGATGCCGTCATGTCTTCGTTGCAGGCCACCGTGATCAGCGGCTTGTCGAGCTTCCAGGCCATGTATTCGACGAAGCGCGTCTTGCCGCAGCCGGTGGGGCCTTTCAACATCATGGGCATGCGCACCGAATAGGCGGCTTGATAAAGTTCTACCTCGTCGGCAACGGCGCGGTAATACGGTTCCTTGCTGATGCGGTATTGGTCGATGATGTTAGGCATATTGAATTCGGCTTTCAACTCTTGTGGAGTGAAGGTTTGAAACGTCACGCCGCCGGCCTGGCATCGGTTGGCTTCGGGTCACATTCCATCTTTCACGATTGACGAGGCAGAAACAAGAAGCCCCCGCGCCCAGCGGGCGACGGGGGCTTTACGGTCTCCCGTCGCGGCTTAGACGGTCTTGCCGCGGTAGATCACCATGGCGGTGCCTTGCGACTGGGCGAAGTTGTCATAGCCGACCAGGCGAACGTGGTTGTTCGGGTTGGCTTTGTGACAGGCTTCGGCCTCGGCCAGGATGCGCTCGACGTCGGTCTCACCGAACATGGGCAGCTTCCACATGTACCAGTAGTTGTCCATCAAATTCTCGGGCTCGGTGTGCTCGATCGCCGGGTTCCAGCCTTTTTTTACGATGTACTCGACCTGCTTCTTCATTTGCTCGGTACTCATGGCAGGCAGATAGGAAAAGGTTTCGAACTTGCGGCTGGCGGGGTCGCTCAGTCGGCTCTTGTAATCCAGCATTTCAGACATTTCTTACTCCTGATAATCGGTTGTAATCCGGCGCACGCCCGGTGCACCGCAATGCGTCTATTACTTATGGGACACGTCCAGCTTGTCGACAGTGTCGAACTCGAACTTGATCTCTTTCCACGTTTCCATGGCGATCTTCAGTTCGGGCGAGGACTTGGCAGCGTTGGTCAGGATGGCCTTGCCTTCCCTCTCGATCTGCACGCCCTGGTTGCGGGCTTCCACACAGGCTTCCAACGCCACGCGGTTGGCGGCAGCGCCAGCGGCGTTGCCCCACGGGTGGCCCAGGGTGCCGCCGCCGAACTGCAGGCAGGCGTCGTCACCGAAGATGGCGACCAGCGCGGGCATGTGCCACACGTGGATGCCGCCGCTTGCTACCGGGAACACGCCGGGCATCGAACCCCAATCCTGGTCGAAGAAGATGCCGCGGCTGCGGTCTTCCTTGATGAAGCTGTCCCGCATGATGTCGATCCAGCCCAGGGTCGCTTCGCGGTCGCCTTCCAGTTTGCCGACGACGGTGCCGGAGTGCAGATGGTCGCCGCCCGACAGGCGCAGGATCTTGGCCAGCACGCGGAAGTGGATGCCGTGGTGGGGGTTGCGGTCCAGCACGGCATGCATGGCGCGGTGGATGTGCAGCAGGATGCCGTTGTCGCGGCACCAGTTGGCCAGGCCGGTGTTGGCGCAGAAGCCGCCGGTGATGTAGTCGTGCATGATTATGGGTGCGCCGATTTCCTTGGCATACTCGGCACGCTTGTACATCTCTTCCGGGGTCGGCGCGGTCACGTTGAGATAGTGGCCCTTGCGCTCGCCGGTCTCGCGTTCGGCCTTGTGGATAGCTTCCATCACGAAGTCGAAACGCTGGCGCCAACGCATGAAGGGCTGGGAGTTGACGTTCTCGTCGTCCTTGGTCAGGTCCAGGCCGCCGCGCAGGCACTCGTACACGGCACGGCCGTAGTTCTTGGCGGACAGGCCGAGTTTAGGCTTGATGGTGCAACCCAGCAGGGCGCGGCCGTATTTGTTGAGCATGTCGCGCTCAACCTGGATGCCGTGGGGCGGACCGCCGCAAGTCTTCACGTAGGCGATGGGGAAGCGCACGTCTTCCAAGCGCAGGGCGCGGATCGCCTTGAAGCCGAATACGTTGCCCACCAGGGAGGTGAACACGTTCACCACCGAGCCTTCTTCGAACAGGTCGATCGGGTAGGCTACGAAGGCATAGAAGCAGGTGTCGTCCCCGGGCACGTCTTCAATGCGGTAGGCGCGGCCCTTGTAGTAGTCCAGGTCGGTCAGCAGGTCGGTCCACACCGTGGTCCAGGTGCCGGTGGAGGATTCGGCGGCCACTGCGGCGGCGGCTTCTTCACGGTCCACACCAGGCTGAGGGGTAATCTTGAAGCAGGCGAGGATGTCGGTATCCAGCGGCGTATATTCCGGCATCCAGTAAGTCTGGCGATATTCCTTTACGCCAGCGTTGTAGGTTTTTACGGCCATTGCATTCTCCTTGAATGAAAAGGTGACCCATCCTAGCCCTGGACAGACAGAGTTGGCGCAGCGCTCTAGACAGTGGCAGGGAGTCTAACCAGCATTTAATATAAACAACAGTCAAAGATTTTGATTATATGCATAAGTCGCAGCTTATGATTTAATCTTCTTCAATGCTACATATAACCTTGCGCCAACTAAGAGTCTTTGAAGCTGTTGCACGGCACCTATCCTATTCCAAGGCGGCCAGAGAGCTTCATCTTACCCAGCCGGCTGTTTCCATGCAGGTGCGCAGTCTGGAGGAAAGCGTGGGCCTGCCCCTGACGGAGCAGTTGGGGAAGCGAATATTCCTCACTGAAGCGGGCCGGGAAGTTTTCCACTATAGCCATAACATTGCCGGGCTGCTAACCGATATGGAAGCTGTCCTCACCGGCCTCAAAGGCCTGAAGCAGGGCAACTTGAAAATTGCCGTCGCATCCACCGCTAACTACTATTCCACGCAGCTGCTCACACGTTTTCGCGCGATTCACCCGACCATCACCATTAATCTGGATGTGACCAATCGACAGTCCATCATTGCCCAGCTGGTCGCGAATCAAATCGACCTGGCCATCATGGGCCTCCCGCCCGAGGGCCTGGGCCTGCAGACGGAATCCTTTATGGAGAATCCCCTGGTGATGATTGCGCCGCCGACTCATCGCCTCGCCGGAAAGAAAGCGATCCCGTTGGGGGATCTGGCGCAAGAAAGCTTTGTAGTGCGGGAAGAAGGCTCTGGAACACGCGGCGCCATGGAGCGCTTCTTTCGCGAGCACGGTCTAAGTCCTCGCCTGGAATTGGTAATGAGCACGAACGAGGCCATCAAGGAAGCTGTACAGGCCGGCATGGGGCTCGCGGTGGTGTCAATGCACACCGTATTACTGGAGTTGGAAACCTCCCGCCTGGTCGTCCTTCCGGTTGAGCACTTTCCTATCATTCGTCACTGGTATGTGGTGCAACGAGAAGGCAAACACTTGTCCGCGGTGGCGCAGGCATTCAAGGAATTCTTGCTTACGCATCCCTTGCCGCTCGCCAGCCTTCGGACCAAGTGGAAGCCTCCTCCAGAAGAGCCGGGTTTGGTTTGATTCCTCGGCCTTGCACTCAGGACCAAGTCGAGAAACGCCAGGGTAGAACCTGAGTCCGGGCCGAAAGTGATGGATGCAAATGCCCGCGCTCCTTCAAGCATACGTGTTTCCTGAGCAGGCCATCGCTGCAGCACTTTCCTTGACCATTCCGGCTTGTCCCCAATAGAATAGCTGCCATCGGGGTGCCAACCCCCGGTTCAAAAAAAGACGGTGTCTCGTCCAAGTTTGGCATCAGGGCGCTGCAAGATAACTCGGCAGCCTCTACTCCGTTCATTGAGCTCGGGATCCCTATGCGTATGCGTTGCAGTTCCTGTGCGCCCTGAGCTGCGTAGCAAGCTCGCCTTGCGCGTTTCATCACCCTGTTTAGCTGTCTGATCAAACTTGGAGATAAACTTGGACACCGCAATTCAAACGCCGACCGCGCTTGTCGCTCTGGACCGCACACCAGCAACACCCCCCGCCCCCGTTTCTTTGGGTACTGCTTTCAAATACTGGCTCAAGCTCGGCTTTATCAGCTTCGGCGGGCCAGCCGGGCAAATCGCCATAATGCATCAGGAACTGGTGGAGAAACGCCGCTGGATTTCCGAGCACCGTTATCTGCATGCGCTCAACTACTGCATGCTATTGCCAGGGCCCGAGGCAACCCAACTGGCTATCTACATCGCATGGCTGATGCATGGGGTGCGCGGTGGCATCATCGCCGGCGTACTGTTTTTTCTGCCGTCGTTCTTCCTATTGTCGCTCCTGGCCGGGGTGTATCTCACTTTTGGCGATGTTTCCGCAGTGCAGGGAATTTTTTATGGCATTAGGCCCGCGGTAGTGGCCATCGTGCTGTTCGCAGCCTGGCGCATCGGTAGCCGGGCGCTAAGGAACAAAGTGCTGTGGGGCATCGCGGCCCTGGCTTTCGTCGGCATTTTTTGGTTCCACATCGGCTTTCCCTGGATCGTGCTTTCGGCCGGGATTTTGGGTGCCATCGGCGGTAAACTGGCGCCGCAAAAATTCAAGGGCGCTGGCGGACATGGCGCCAGCAACAAGGCATACGGCCCGGCCATACTCGACGACCATACACCTACACCCACGCACGCCCGATTCACCTGGGCCAGGCTGGCCGTTGCCATCGTCGCGTTTGTCCTGATCTGGACAGCGAGCATTCTCGCCATCGGCGGTGAGCCAACACTTGCCAGCATGGGCGCATTCTTTACCCGTGCTGCGTTTCTCACCATTGGCGGCGCCTATGCCGTGCTGCCCTATGTCTATCAGGGTGGGGTGGAGCATTTTGGCTGGCTGACCGGTCCCCAGATGATGGATGGCCTGGCACTGGGGGAGACCACGCCGGGACCGCTCATCATGGTAGTAACGTGGATCGGCTATCTCGGCGGGGTGACCAAGGAGGTTTACGCCAATCCCGTCGCCGCGGGCTTGGCGGGAGCGGCAGTGGCGACGTTCTTCACCTTCCTGCCCTCATTTCTGTTCATTCTGGCGGGCGGGCCGCTCGTCGAAGCGAGCCGCGGCGAATTGAAGGTAACCGCGCCGCTTACCGGCATTACTGCCGCCGTGGTCGGGGTAATCTTCAACCTCGCGGTGTTCTTCGCCTGGCATGCATTCTGGCCACATGCTGGTGCTGACTCCCCCTTTGCGGGTGTATTCGAGTGGTTCCCGGTCATCATCGCCCTGGCCAGCTTCCTCGCCCTGTGGAGGTACAAAGCCGACATCATGAAAGTGATCGGCGTTTGCGCCCTGCTGGGACTGGCGCACTCTTTGGTTAGTGGTTGAGCCAAGAGTATGCCGTTGAGTACTTTGAAGAGTCTGAGATGGAACGTACCGTCAAATCGGTAAAGCCGAACCTGAGCAACGCACCCATCCTTGTAGTGCGGCGTGAAGTGGACCATGCGGCGTCCACCATTCCCGGAAGCTCGTGGGAGAACCCGGAGAAGATCGGCGAATGGATTACTGAAAGGGTGATCGAAGCCTGGAAGGCGGCCGGTGGAAGGCTGGCGGCAAGATGAAGTGGGTGACCCGCGAGCGCCCAAAGATTGACCGCATCGCCTGCCCCTGGCTGGTTGCGCGCTTCATTGATCCCCATGCCGAGTTTCTCTACGTGCCCGCGCCCGAGGTGCTGAAAGTGGCAAGGGAAACCGGCGCGATCCCCTATGATGTTGCCGGCGTCGAATTAACGCACGACGGCGCGTTGTGCAGCTTTGACGCATTTCTGAAGAAGTACCAACTGAACGATCAGGCTTTGCTGGACCTTGCGGTCATCGTACGGGGTGCGGATACCGACCGTCTTGATCTTGCGCCACAATGCGCGGGCCTTTTGGCAATTTCTCTTGGACTCTCGCGCCAGTTCCGGAGTGACCACGAGTGCCTTGCCCATGGGATGGTGATCTATGATGCCCTCTATGCATGGTGCCGCCATGCAGGGGGAGAATGACACGGCTGGATGCGCTGACTGGAGTTTGAAGGGAAGCAGTTGGCTGGGACGTGTCGTCCCCTTGTGGGACGTCTCGGCCCGCGTTATTGGCCACGCATTGCCGCCACCCACACTGACATGCAGCCGACGGCAGGGCCATGAACGATCGTAGCCGCCTTATTGCCGCCGCGTTTGTGCGGGCCGTGGCCACCGGCCTCATTGGCGTGCTGTTGGGGTTGCATTTGGCCCGGCGCGGCTTGACCGTCGGCGACGTCGGGCTGGTGATCGCTGCGGGCCTGGCCGGTGCAGCCGGGGCGGCGCTGATCGCTACTCTGGCAGGCGACCGTATCGGCCGACGCCGACTGCTCACCATTCTGGCACTGGCCTGCGCCGCTGGCGGTGCGGCACTGGCCTTCGCCGAAAGCCTGCTAGTGCTGTTGGGGATTGCCTTTCTGGGCATGGTTAATGGCCAAGGGCGGGACCGGGGCGCCTCGCTGGTCCTCGAACAGGCGGCATTGCCAGCAACGGTGAGCGACGCCGATCGCACCCGGACGTTCGCTTGGTACAACGTGATGCAGGACGTGGGCCACGGCCTGGGCGGTCTATTGGCACTGCTTCCGGAACTGCTGCGCAGCTTGACGGGGCTGGATGTCGGGGCATCCCTGCAGGCCGCCGTGCTGCTCTATGGTGCGCTGCAGTTCTTCTCTGTCCTGTTCTACCAGGGGTTGTCGGCGCGGGTGGAGTCCCCCACGGAAACGGAACACGTTTCGCTGGCGCCGGATAGCCGGCGCACACTGTGGCGCATCTCCCTTCTGTTTGGGCTGGACAGCCTCGCCGGCGGCTTTCTTGGTGCGGCGCTGCTCGCCCTATTTTTTTACCAGCGCTTCGGCGTTGCGGAATCGACCTTGGCTTTGCTGTTCGTTGGCGCCCGCATTCTCAATGCAATTTCGCATTTGGGCGCGGCGTTGCTGGCCAAGCGCATCGGGTTGGTGAACACCATGGTGTTCACCCATATCCCGTCGAGCTTGCTGCTGGCGACCGTGGCCTTCGCACCGAGTTTTCCGGTTGCCGCTATCCTGTTCCTGCTGCGCGAGGGGTTGGTTGAGATGGACGTGCCCACGCGCCAGTCGTACGTGATGGCAATGGTGCGTCCGCAAGAGCGCGTGTTTGCGTCAGGAGTGACGCATCTGGTACGCCTCGGGGGCTGGGCGGCTGGACCCGCCTTTGCCGGCCTGCTGATGCAACTGGTAGCCGTCGGCTCGCCCCTGGTTGCCGGAGCGGCCATGAAGATCATCTATGATTTGCTGCTGTGGCGCGCCTTTCGTCACATCCGCCCGCCCGAGGAGCGAGGCGCTCCCCGTGTTTCCGCCGTTGCACCAAGGGACACACAACCGTAAGTCTGGCTGTGCGCGAACACACCGTGACGTCCGCATCGCCCGTCCCGGGCGGATTCGCGACCACTGCGCTCCCCGTGCTGCGCCATGATTTGCGGGCGACTGGTGGGCGGCTGGCAATGTTGTTTTGACTGGCGCACAATTTAGCGACGCGACCGTGCGCTGCCCACGCAACGGATGGTCAAGTAGCCCTGCGTGCCTGGACGAACTATTCGCAGAGCGAAACCCGCCACCCAAGGTGTGACGAAAGGAAGCCCGATGAAATACTTGATCGTTCTCATGACCCTGTGCGTGAGCGTATCTGCCTACGCTTTTCCCTGGTTCGCCTCCGGCGACGGTATCCGCGGCGCCCAACTGATGACCCCGGAGGAACGTCAGGCGCATGTTGCCCGGCTGCAGAACATGAGAACCCTTCCCGAATGCGAGTCCTATTGGGCCGCACATAATCACGACATCGACGCGCGAGCGAAGAAACAGAATGTGCAACTGCCGCCGGTACAAGGTGATCCCTGCCAGATCATGGTTATGTTTGGGCGCATCAAGTAGTTTGTCAAAAGCCGAGATGCGACCCTTTCAGGGCGGGATCAGTTGCCGCGGAACATGAAATACGCTGCCCCCACCAGGCATAGCCCGCCCATAGATAATCCCACTTCAGCGACTGATTCATGTAATACACCGCAAAGGGCATGAACACGCCCAGGGTGATCACTTCCTGCATCACCTTGAGCTGGGGCAAGGAAAGCACCTTGAATCCAAATCGGTTGGCCGGCACCTGAAGGGCATATTCAAAAAAAGCGATGCCCCAGCTTACAAAAATGGCCAGCCACAAGGGCTTGCTGCCGAGGTTCTTCAGATGCGCATACCAGGCAAACGTCATGAAGATATTGGAGGCGGTCAGCAGCAGGATGGTTTGCAGGGTGACGGGCATGATAGTTTCGACGGTGAGGGGACAAGGTAAAATTATGCCTTTCGTGTCCTCAAGGTGCAGACATGATCCGGCCACTTGTCGGCGTTGTTATGGGTTCATCCAGCGACTGGGAAGTCATGCAACATGCGGTTGCCCAGCTCAAGTCCTTCGGCGTACCCTATGAAGCGCAAGTGGTGTCGGCTCACCGCACCCCCGACCTTCTCTATGAATACGCCAGCCAGGCAGAAGCCCGCGGCCTGAAGGCGATAATTGCCGGAGCGGGCGGAGCGGCGCACCTGCCAGGCATGCTGGCGGCCAAGACGGCACTGCCGGTGCTGGGCGTGCCGGTGCCTACCAAATACCTCAAGGGACAGGACTCGCTGTTATCCATCGTGCAAATGCCCAAGGGCATACCGGTAGCCACCTTTGCCATCGGCGAGGCAGGCGCTGCCAACGCCGCGCTGTTTGTGATCGCCATGTTGGCCTCACATGATGGGGGTTTGGCCGAACAGTTGCGGGAGTTTCGCCAGGGCCAGACCGATTTCGCGCTCAACATGATCCTGCCGGATGTCGAGTAAGCCCATACTGCCCGGCGCCATGCTGGGCATCCTGGGCGGCGGCCAGCTGGGTCGCATGTTTACCATCGCCGCCCGCACCATGGGTTACCAGGTGATGGTCCTCGACCCCGATTCGCAGAGCCCTGCCGGGAAGATGGCCGACACGCATTTGCAGGCTGACTACGACGATCACGGTGCGTTGAAGAATATGGGTGCGGCCTGCGCTGCGGTCACGACCGAATTCGAGAACGTGCCCGCTTCAAGCCTGATTGAGCTTTCACGCTATTGCCGCGTGGCGCCCAATGCAGATGCGGTCGCCATCGTGCAGGACCGCAGCCGGGAAAAGTCCTGGCTCAGGGACAACGGTTTCGTCACCGCGCCCTTTGCCTTGATTGACGGTGCCGACGAACTGAAGGACGCGGCGGCGGAGATTGGATTCCCAGCCATCCTCAAGGTGAGCCGTTTTGGCTACGACGGAAAGGGCCAGTTCCAGGTGGGCTCAATCGCAGAACTAAAAACCGCCTTTGCGGAATTGAAGGGTGTGGTCTGCGTGCTCGAAGGCCTGGTCAGACTCGACTGCGAAATATCTGTGGTGCTGGCCCGCAATGATGCCGGCGAGTGCGTCTGTTTCCCCGTTGGCGAGAACCGCCACCAGCATGGCATACTGGATATGACCACTGTGCCGGCCCGCGTAAATGCGGAATTGAGTTCCCAGGCGCAGGATCAGGCACGGGCAGTGGCGGAAAAACTCGACTATGTCGGTACCCTCGGAGTGGAGTTTTTTGTCTCAAACGGCGGGCTGCTGATCAACGAAATCGCCCCGCGCCCCCACAATTCCGGTCATTACACCCTGGATGCCTGCGTCACGGACCAGTTCGAACAACAAGTGCGGGCACTGTGCGGGCTGCCGCTGGGCGATGCGAGGCTGCTGACCCCGGTGGTGATGGTGAATCTGCTCGGCGATGTCTGGCGCCCCGAGCCCGACTGGATGGCATTGCTCGTTCACCCGAACATCAGGCTGCATCTCTATGGCAAGACCGAGGCCCGCCCCGGCCGCAAAATGGGTCATTACAACTGCCTGGCCGCCAGTGTCGAAGAGGCCGAAAGCTTGGCGCGCGCCACCCGCGCAAGTCTTGGTATTTCGCCGCAATCCTGATTCCCGGCATGGGATTTGCTTGGCTTGCGGCAATCCTCGGCCCACTCCGTGAGCCGTCTGCCCCCTTAGCTTCCGCCC
>DASQBT010000131.1:0-2153 GCA_035635075.1 Thiobacillaceae bacterium
TTGCCATCCGGCGCCGTCATGGCCTTGGAGGTCAGGCCGGTGTATTCACCCTGGATGTCGAAGTAGCGGATCTCGCGGAAGTTGAACAGCCGTTCGTAGAACTGGCCCCAGTAGGCCATACGACCGCGGTAGACGTTGTGCGTCAGGTGGTCGATCAGGCGCAGCCCATGGCCGCGCGGCCGGCGGTCGGCGCCATCAACCCACTCGAAATCGATGTCGTAGATCGACTTGCCATCTTCGAAGCGGTCGATCAGGTACAACGGCGCCCCGCCGATGCCGCGGATCGCCGGCAGGCGCAACTCCATCGGCCCGGTCGGAATCTCGACCGGCTGCGCACCCAGCTCCAGCGCACGCGCATAGGCCTGGTGGGCATCGCGCACGCGAAAGGCCAGCCCGCAGGCCGAGGGGCCGTGCTCAGCCGCGAAATACGAGGCCAGGCTGCGCGGCTCGCGGTTGACAATGAAGTTGATCTCGCCCTGGCGGTACAGCAGCACGTCCTTGGAGCGATGGCGTGCCACCAGGCTGAAGCCCATTTTCTCGAACAGGGGCTCCAGCAGGTTGGGGATGGGCGAGGCGAACTCGACGAATTCGAACCCCATGAGGCCCATGGGGTTCTCGAACAGATCTGACATGAATTTTCTCCGGAATGGCGTGAATGACTGAAACAAAGGCGTCATTGCCAGACCGGAGGCGCACCCGGACGACCGCGGCAGCTGCGGGCCAGGTGATCACCAATGAAGAGTGCGCTGCCGCTCATGAAAGGTTGATGGGGGCGTGAATCTGTCTGCGCATCATATCGGCCGGCGTGGAATGCACAAGCGGACTTGCCCTCAGTACAGAAATGCAGGCAGGTCCGGCATCAGGAACGATGCCGGTCTCAGAACCCAGCGGGAGATCAGTGCGGTGTGGTGTGGTGCCCATGGCAGGAATCGGACCTGCGACCTCTCCCTTACCAAGGGAGTGCTCTACCACTGAGCCACATGGGCACGAATGTCTGGAGCGGGATAAGAGGCTCGAACTCTCGACCTATACCTTGGCAAGGTATCGCTCTACCAACTGAGCTAATCCCGCGTCGCCCCCGCGAGGGGGATTCAAGAAAAAGCCCATCGCAGGGGATGGGCTTTTCAAGTTTGGTGGCCTGGGGCGGAATCGAACCACCGACACGCGGATTTTCAATCCGCTGCTCTACCAACTGAGCTACCGGGCCAAGAGATGGAATTATAGCAGGACTTTGCGGTCATTCCAGCGAGCCGCCTCAAGAAGCGCCACGCTTGCCGCGAGACAGGTCCACCCCGAGTTGCTTGAGTTTGCGATAGAGGTGGGTGCGCTCCAGACCGGTCTTCTCGGCCACGCGGGTCATGGAGCCGCTTTCACGCGCCAGGTGGTACTCGAAATAGGCCTTCTCGAATTCGTCGCGCGCTTCACGCAGTGGCTTGTCAAGCATGAAGTTCTGTTGTGCCTGCGGGCCCAGCTCCACCGTGCCGGACACCGTCAGTTGCCCGGTCAGTTCGGTCATCTCCGTCACGATCTCTGCCGGCTGGCTGAGTGCAGCCGCGGGCTTGCGCAAGCTGCCCTTGACCAAGCCCTGTTCCACCGCCTTGAGCAACTTTTGCAGGGTGATCGGTTTTTCCAGGAAAGCCAGGGCGCCGATCTTGGTCGCCTCGACTGCCGTGTCGATGGTGGCATGGCCGCTCATCATGATGACCGGCATGGTCAGCAGGCCGGTGGTGGACCATTCCTTGAGCAGGGTCACGCCATCGGTATCAGGCATCCAGATGTCCAGCAGCACCAGATCGGGCCGCTCACGCTGGCGGGCGGCACGCGCCTGGGCCGCGTTTTCGGCCACCTCGACGGTGTGCCCTTCGTCGTTCAGGATTTCCCACAGCAGATCACGAATGCCGAGTTCGTCATCCACCACCAGAATGTTTGCCATGATTTGTAAGCGCTGTGCCTCGGAAAATAACTGCCGTGCTCAGGCTGAGGTCACGGGCTCCACTGCGAATGATAACGATACTTGCGCCCCCACCACCTGGTCGTCCACGACCCGGTTGGCCAGATCGATGCGCGAGCCATGTTCATCGGCAATCTTCTTGACCACGGCCAAACCAAGCCCCGTGCCTTTGGCCTTGGTCGTGACGTAAGGCTCGAACGCT
>DASQBT010000132.1:0-9121 GCA_035635075.1 Thiobacillaceae bacterium
ACGATGGGCTTGAAGTATTTCTCCAGCAAAGCATCCGCGAATTTCTCGTTGCCGTCCTTCTTGCGCACGACTTCCCGCATCTCAGGGATCCACTTCGTATAAGTGTGCTTGGACACTTCATACATGCCATGCCACCAAGTGTAGTCAGGGCCGCTCATCGATGCGCCGTGACGGGCGCGGCGACCTTCGTGGTGCCAGATTTCAAACCAGGTCCATTCGATCTCTTCGTCGAAAGGAGCGGCAGTGATGTAGCCGGCCTTCTGCAGTTCGGCCATCATCGCAGCGATGGGTTTGGCGAACTTGTCGTTGTAGAGATCCACCACGTCGTCGAACTGCTTGTAATGGCCCTCAATCACATCTGGAGCATGGCAGGCGGCGCAGACCTGCTTCATTTTGTCGCGACGCTGTTCCCAGGTCAGGATTTCCGCCACCTTCGCGCCCTTGATGGCGTCACCCACTTTGGGAAGGGGCTGGCCTGCCGGCTGATCAAATTCATCCCCGTTATCCAGGCGAATCATGTTCAGCTTGCTTGAGACGGCCGGGCGCAGGGTCCAGGAGATCCGCTCGCCCACGTCGTGGGTCCGCTCGATGCCGGGGGCGGCACCCATGTGGCAGGTGGTGCAAGTCGGCGCTGCTGTATAGTCCTTCCCGGCCACCCAATTGGGGGAATCCAAGTTCATTTCGTTGACTTTGGCGTGGAAGATGATGCCGTGCTTGGATTCGTTGTAGACCTCGATCTGCGGGTGGTCAGGGCCCACATGGCATTTGCCGCAGGCATCCGGCGTGCGGGCCTCGGCCACGGAAAAACTGTGCCGGGCGTGGCAGGCGGTGCAGGAGCCGCGGGAGCCGTCCGGATTGTGCCGGCCGATGCCGGTATTCGGCCAGGTCTGGGGCGTGGGTCTGCCTTTCGCATCCACTTCTACATTCGAACCGTGACACTGACGACACCCTGCGTTGACCGCAGCCGGGCCGCCAATGACCTCGCCAATGATGTTGTCCAGAGAATCGAGAATATCTCCCGCCTTGGCGTGGTGGGAGCGTGTCATCTCTGCCACTTGCTGGCTATGACAGGTGCCGCAGTCCTTGGGCGAGACGATGACGGCGATGCGGACGTTGTGGTGCATGAAGCCATCCTTGTCCGCAGCTTCGGCCTTGTGGCAGGCATAGCAGTCAACGCCTTTTTCTCCGTGCCGGCTGTGTGACCATTCCTTTACCAAGCCTGGAGTCTGGATCGCGTGGCAGGTAACGCAGTCTTTGCCCGGAGCCTTAGTGGCAGTGGCGGCCAAGGCGGGGCCCGAAAACAAAGCTGGGAACAGACAGATCAGCGCAAGGCCAATCCAGGACAGCGGTCGAAAAGCGTTCTTCATGGTTTCCTCTCCTTTGGGTGGGTGGGCGAAAAAATAACCGCCCACACGCGGTTTGTTATTTATAGCTCGACAACCAGGGAATTCAAACTGACAGTATCACAGGATGATCATATCCGACATTGATCTAGATCAAGAAATTCCTGTGGCATTCAAGAACGCGCGTTTGGTATTGACGACAGCCGGCTTGGGCAAGCGGGCCGGATTTCCAGCACCCGTTTGCCGGCGCGGGTGCTGGAATAGAGCGGTTCAGTGAAGTCGGCCGTGGCCGGAAAAGACTTACAGCAGAGTCTCTAGAGGTCCCCGTTGGCCCCGGCCCGCATGATCTCGCCCATCTTCTTGCGGATGTCCAAGGCACCCGTGGTCAGTTCCGAGGTGAGGCCCATCTGTTTTTCGTAGCCGGCCACCCAGCTCATGTCCCAGTCGAGCATCATGACCCAGATGTTCTTGTCCGCATCTTCCATGACCGCGATGCGGCACGGCAGAAAAACCAAAAATTCCGGGCTGATCTTAAGCAGGTGCCGAGCGACGGCGATGTCGCAAAAGCTGTGAACTTCGATGCGCGGCGCATCCTTGTCGCCCAGCACCGCCTGGAAATCCTTCCACATCAGGTTTTCGCTCACATGCTTGAAATTGAGCTGATTGGCGCGCAGCTTCAGCGATTCCACCACGTCGTCAAACGACAGGCCGGGCTTGGCCTTGATCTTGTACGCGAACCAGTTCATCGCGTCCGGCATCGTCATGTGCATCATGCCGGTCATCATCGGCATCATCATCTGCATCATCTGCTGCTTCACCTCCTCGGGGATTACAGGATGCATGGTGTAGGGTTTTCTGGGTGCCTGGGCGAAAACCGAAATAGGCAACATATTGGGCAGGAGATAGGGGACAAAAGAGAAGGGCATTCCACCCGTAGCTTGCGGCGGCATCTGGGTCATCCATGGGTTGGCGACAGGTAGCCCCGGGGACGGCAGAGCCACTGGATTCAGCCAGGGATTGGGCATAGGAGCCGTTGGTGCGACGATAACGGGCTGCATTGCTTGGGGGACGGCTTGAATCGCCTGCGGAACGGGTTGTGCCGCTTGGGTCGCGGGCTGCGCAGCTTGCGGAACGGGTTGTGCCGCTTCAGGAGCAGCAGGCGCCGCTTGCGGAACGGGTTGGGCCGCGTCGGGCGGCGAATCCGCTAGAGCAGCCGGGACAACGAACAGGCTTGAAACCAGGATGAGCCAGTGTGATGTGCGCATAGTAAGCGTTCCCTCTACCAAATCAAATTATCCGCGTGGGTTACAGCAGTGGATGTTGCTAATCGCCTATATTACACGTCCTATCGGCTGAATGGGCCAACCTATGTTTTACATCGTTTACCTGCGTCGGACCGGGGCTTGCACTTGAGCCACTCGCTGCGGGTCGGTCATCAGTTGACCTTGGAGAAGAATCTTCAGGACATAGAGAGTGCTTTTACTAGGGCGTGGATTGGGGCAGCGCAGCAAGCAAGGCCGGCTGCAGCGCCGAGGCCAAGACGCGGACCCCCGAGGCGCCCGTATCGACTTGAAGGTGATCGATGGTCTGACAATTTGTCGTGCTGCCCGGTGCGCAGAGCGTGACCGAAACGTATGCGGAATTGATGACATTTGCCCCGGGAGGCCCTGCGTCCACCACGACAGGGACTTGATTTGTCCCACCCGATGAAACAGATCCACTGGTGATGCCTAACCAAGCACCGCTTCCAGCCGGGGTGCTCATTCCTTGGATAGAAGTGTAAATACTGCGGCCGAAGAAGAGGGGAAGCCCCCAGTCAACCCCACCAAAGCCGGGTGCTGCGAGTTCTGCATCCGCAGTGATGGCCGCGGCCAATGCCTGCGGGTTGCTAACGGTGAAATTGACAGGCAGGTTGACTCCACTCGGGTCTAGAAATCCATTTTGCGCCTGTGGCGAGGGCGGGCAATAGAATTCCGAAAAGGCGCCGTTGCAGAGCGGGAAAAGATTGCTTCCGTAGAACAGCCCGTTTGATCCGCTGTCGATGAAGCTGCCCGGATAAGAGGTGGCGCCGACAGCCGCCGTGAATTCAGCGTTGTTGGGATCGACGTTCACTACAGTCGCGGATCCCACGCCGTTATTTGCTTGCGTGCCGATTCCGAAAGTTAGTATCCCGCTTACCTGGGTGGCGCCTGCTGATGACACGGCTGGCAGGCTGAGAATGGTCCCGTTGTTATCAGTGGCGAACAAGGCCACCGGATTCCAGAGCTGATTTGCGAGGGCGACGGCGATCGGCGAGCAGCTGCTTCCAGCGCAGGCATAATAGAATCCATTTTGGGTTTGGGATGCGCAGGATTGGCCGCAGTCCTGAGCGAAATTGCTGAGGCCGATTGTTCCATTGGCGCCAAGGGTTTGAACGGTATTCAATCCTGGCCCGGTGCTGCTGCAGGCATTTGGTGCCGCCGGGACTGCGGGATCGGCAATAACCTGAATCTTTGCGTTTGAAGCCGTTTCTCCACCCAGCTTGATGTCTGCAGACCGGACAGAACCCCAGGTGTACCCACTCACAAACTGAAAACATTCGGCAACCTCTTTCGCGGCACTGCCGCCACCACCGCCACCACCACCGCCACCGCCACAGGAGATAAGTCCCAGGCAGGCGAATGCCAACATAAGCCAGCGGGGAATGGCGTGGAGCCGCGAGACCATCGAATTCACGTGTTGCAACTATTTGACCTCCGCCGGATCGACATCGGCCGGAACAAGGCTCGGCACCCAGGCAGAACCTGTGAAATGGCGCATGTGGCCCGATACCCTGAGCACAAAGTCGGGCTGGTCGATCCGCCTCAACTGCCGTGCCATGCCGTGCCCGGCCGCGGCATCCATATAGCGGGTGAAATAGGGACCAAGCAGCTGGCTGAGATCGGGCTTGGTCGGTCCGTCCCATGCGACGCCGAACACCTTGCCGTCCGGGTTGACGTATTCGCGGACCCTCAGGTTACGTGCGGCATCACGCAGCTCATGCATGCGAAAGCGAGTTTCGCCGGGCGCGACGGCACGAAGTTCCATTCTGCCAATGGAAGCATCTTTTGGGATCGTCGATTCATCACCCCCCAGCGCTGCGCAGGCAAGAACCGAATTGCCTGCCAGCGCAATGAGAAGCATCAGCGTGATTGTCAAGCGCATGGCGGTAGTGGGATTGCAATCATGATGAATAATTCATTTCCTTCGGGCTGGTAGTCGGCTATGCGTGATATTGAGGCCTAAGGGCTGATCGCCTGCACGTTCTGGTCAATGCTCAATTTGTAGGTACCCGGACTAACTTCACGGCCCATCATGCGCAGCAGGGGGGCGAGTTCCTGGCGCACGTTCGCTTCCGGTGTCGCCGTAATCCGAATGTCCGGACGCTTGCCGGGGCGCCAGCCGCCGGAACCGGTCAGGGTGAGCGGTCCCCGCATGGTAGTCAGGTGAAAGTCCAGCCCGGCGCCCTGCCCGGTCATGTCCAGCAGGTAATTGCCCAGCGGGCGGACGCGGCTAAGACCTGAACCTGCCGCCTTCCAGTAAGCCCGCGCCTTGCCGGCCGCACGACCGGAGCCATAGTGTACTTCGTCTACCTGCAAACTAAGCTGACCCGAGAGCGCTGCGGCCCGCAGGGTGGGGGACAGCACCCCCAGCAAAGCCGCCGGCAAGTCCAGCCTGGCGTTCTGTATGTAAGTTTCACTCAAGCCCCAGGTGGCGTTCAGAATCGGTTGGTTGTCGCGCGTTGATTCCGCATCGATATGCAACTTCAACGCAAGCAGTTCTCCGGGTGCAATGGTCCACTTTACCGGGGCCAGCGTAACCACCTCGCCACTGGGCAGGAGCGCCTGCAGGAATCCGTCTCCGCGCCAGCATGTCCCTGTCGTACCTGTCATTGCGAGGGTGCCATGGCTCGCGTTTTGCAGCAGGGCATCGATCCAGGTGGCAGGCAGCATAACCAGATAGGTTAGGACGAACACCAGGATCAAGAGTCCCGATTTAACCAGGCGCCTCATTGACCGCCTTTCGTCAAAGTCAGTTCGAGCCTGGCCAATCCTGACTGTTCGTCGGCAGTGATGTGACAACGCGCGACGACGACCCCGTGCCGCTCCAGATCAGCCAGCCAATCAATCCAGGTGTTGGTGGCGATGGCCTGGGTGCTGAGCTGTATCTGATTGTCCGCCTGGGTGACAAACTGGGTGATGCTCCCGCCAAGCCCGAAAGCCGCGGCGGATGACTTTATCCGCTGTTCCAGGCCGCCCTTGCCGGAATTGTCCATGCGGGCTCGAAGGCGCTGGATCTCCGCTGCCTGCAGCCGCATTAGCCGCAGCTCGGCACGTTCTGCAGGCAAACGTTTCGCCAGCTTCGCTCTTGCCACATCCAGAGGCTGATACAACAAGCCGTAACCGATGAGAACAAGCAGAACGATGCCCCCTGCATAGAGAATCATTCGCTCTCTCGCAGTTCGCCCGGCCAGATAGCCACGCATGCGCGCCAGCCATTCATTGGTCATGACGCGCCCCCTTCTCCAAGGGTCGGATGTTCAGGCGGATGCCCTTGCTCTTGTCTTTGTCCTCGTACGAGTTGACCGCGAGACCCTGAACTGCCGCGGCTGCTTTCAACTGCTCGAGCCAGGCGCTGTCTGCCTCGGCCAGTGACGCGCTGATCACATCCCCTTCGTAGTTCAATGCCTGAACCCGGATGTTGCCGATTCTGGGCCAGGCTTGACCGAGCCGGTCCAGCAGGCCAACCAGGGCGTTGGGCGAAGGATTGCCGGTCACGGTTTGCATGCTCTGGAGCCGTTCCCTTACCTGCCAAGGCGGATCGACGATGGCCGAATTGGCAGGCAGGGCCTGCTCGGCCAGCACATGCATTTCGCGCTGAACGCTGGCATTTTCCCGCGCCAGCATCGCCCAATCCAGGCCGAGGCCTACCAACTGGATGACTGCCAGGGCGGCCACGCCCCAGACGGCAGGACGCGCCAACCGCGTCCAGTCCATCCGCTTGAGACCGGGGGCATGTTTGCCTTGCAGCAGGTTGGGCAGTTCCGGCCATGGGGCGGTCCGCCAATCCCAGGAGCCGGCTGCCTCAGCCGGCATTTCAAGGGCTGCACGCCAGCGATCCCAGTCGGGTGACCCGGCATTCTCGCCCACATAGACCCTTACTCCCTGGGGGCGTCCGCGTTGGGCAAGGGCCAGGATGAGGCCGACCGGCGGCTCGCCATCGTCCAGAGACATTCCCTCGCACCTGCCGAATCGTGCAACTGAGTTGTTGCTTTTCCAGCCGACTGACCAGCTGCCCTCTGCCCAAGGCAGAAGCAAATATTCGGGCTGGGCGCTTTCGGGGTACAAGCCTAATCCGGCGAGTTTTGCAAGGACACGACTCAGCCAGGCTTCGTCCATCACCGCCAAAATCGATTCGCCACCCTTGACGCGGTCCATTGCCACAGCGTGGATCGCATCTGCTTCGGTCAGGGTCGCCGCCTCGGCGGCCGCTGGCAGCAATGGAGCCAGCCGGCGGTCGGGCAAATCCGGCAAGGTCGCCTTCACAGTGAGCACGAGGTCGCTGGCGAGGATCAGGTGGCAGCGTCGTGATCGGGGCAGATCCACCAGCCTGTTGCCGCTGCTTTGAAGCTGGCCTTGATCGTTCAACAGCGCCCAGGCGCAGTCCGTCTCTTCCAGGAAAGCGTCGCGCCGCAAATAGAGGCGGAGTTCGCTCATAGTTCGGCCCTCCAGACAAGTTTCGGCAAGACTGGTCCTTCCCGGTGGTACAAAGCCTGGTTGCCGATGGCCAAACGTTCATTTCGCACCCTTACCTGCACCAGGAAATATTGGCTGGATACAGACACCATTTCTCCCGGCGCGGTCAACCCTTCCGGCAGGGCCAGTTGAAAATCCTGGGAATTGCGGTAATAAGTGCGCTCCCGCCTGGCCACCATCGCGTAGGCCTGCTGCGAGGTCAGCCCCTCCACCAGCGCAGCCAGGACCTCAGGACTCGCCGTATTGACATTGATCGGCGTACGCGCGGGCAGTACAGCAACATACGGGCGCAATACCGAGAGCACGTTGCGGTCGAAGCCCTTCACACGCAGCAACTCATTCACACTAAGCAGGGGTCGGTTGGCGGCCCGGTAGGGCGTCGCAAGATCTTCGTAATAGGCCGACTCGGCACTGTCTGGGTTAAGCGGAGCATCGTCTGCGTCCATCCAGTCGGCAACCAGATAGGCCAGGTTGTCCGGCAAGTGCAGGATGCGCAGCAGGCGAACAAAAATGGCCAGTTGGCCTGCGTCGGCCTGGCCATTCACGACCAGGTTGTTGAGATTGAAACGCGCCTGTGCGTCCTCCATCCCGCCTGACACCCGGTAACCCTCGGCTTCCACGGGGGGCAACTGGGTGGCCCAAACTTCGCCGAGGTGGTCCACGCTGCTATGGAGCGTATCTTCCAGAAGCACCGAAGCCCCCCATTGCTGGGCTGCGCGCAAAACCCAGTGGGCCTGGTCCGCGCGGGTGAGGTTTTCCAGTCGACGCCATTCCACTCGCGAGCGGAACATGAAACTGCTGGCCGCCAGAGCCGCGATCGCGACCACAAGCATGGCAACCAGCACTGCGGCGCCGTGCTGGCGTGCGGCAATGGCGCGGACGCTTGGGCAAGCAGTGTGCTTGCGCAGCACAGGCGAAGGCCCCGGTTGTTCTCGATAACGGATCATTGCACACCCAGCACGCGCCGGATAGGCGTGCCATCGGCTTCGGCGATCGTGAGTTCGACGGCGCGAGGAAACGGATTCCCCGTTTTCGCTTGCCAAACGGCCAGCCACTGGCCCCCTGCGTCCAGGTACTTGAATGCGCAGGAACGCAGGCCGCTTAGCAAAGTGAACTCCTTCGGCGTGCTTGCAGGATTATTGACGTCGGACCAGACCAACCGGCTCAGGGTTGCTGGGGTGCAGCGGTAACCCGTCCGCTGCAAACCCAGATCAGCATCCTCCGGGAGCAGGCGCACGAAGTCGAATTCCAGCGCTCCATCCTGCCCTATCAGGGTGTGGAAATCACTCACGCTCGGATTCTGCGGATCAAGACGCGACGTGGTATTGGAGAGGTCCGAAGCCATGACTGTGAAGGCCGCGGCCAGTTCCTTCAAGTCATCCATTCTTGCCGTGGCGTGGCGCTGGGCATTAAGCACCGCATCCAGGGCCCGATAGGCCACCACGGCAAAAAGACTTAGCAATACCATGGCTACCAATACTTCCATAAGGGTAAATCCACGGGCGTTTGTCATTGAGCCAAGATCAGGAACGCCACGCTGTGCTGCAGAGTTCTGGCTGGCTCCTCGCGGTCAGCTATCATGACGTCGAGGCGCTCGAAGCGCGGATTGGGTGTGGCCTTGATTTCCTGGCGCACCACGAAGCGGTGGTTGGCAAACTCCTCTTCGGATGTGGTGGTGTCGGCAGCGGGCCACTCCTGCCGCGCAGTACGTTCAGTCACGATATTCTGGGCCAGCCAGAGCGCCAGCATGTGGTTGCGGTATTCGCCCACCCCTTCGATGCCCACGCCCGAAGCGCGCAACGCCGCGGTCAGGCCGATCGCCACGATCGCCAGCGCAATCAGCATTTCCAGCAGAGTGAAACCACGGACGCGCCGCCTCACGTGCCTTCTCCCGCGGTGGGCGCAGACTGAAAGTGGCCGCCTTTGCCGGTAACCTTGACGCGTTCTTCCCCCAACGCAATTTCCACCGAGAGATCGTGCGTATCCTCGGTGCCCAGAGGCACC
>DASQBT010000133.1:0-4520 GCA_035635075.1 Thiobacillaceae bacterium
AGCAGCTTATGCGGCCGCCATCGCGCCGGCAATTACAAGTCTGCCGCAACGCGCTCCGGCAAACTGACGGTGGGAGGCGGGCGCAATGGATAGAGCATCTGTCCCGTTATGGAAGCGGGCAGTTTCGCCTCGATCCCATAGGCCTCTGGCCACTGCTTCCGAGGCAAGTGTAGCGTCCCGAAAATCCAATCCATCAAGGGCAGCATGGACGCGTAGTTGCGATCCCGCTCTCCACCCAGAGTGTGATGCCAGTGGTGGAAGTGAGGGGTGGCGATGAGCCACTCCAATGGCCCGAATCGCCAGCGCAAATTCGAATGGATAAAGAAACCCCACATGGTCAGAGCGAGCACGAGCAAGGCTGACACCGTACCACCCTCACGGGTTAGCGGTGTAGCGATGCCAACGACATAGACCGGGATGAAGCCGCACAGGCGGATAAACACGTTGTCGATCGGGTGCGCGCGCGAGCTGATCAGGAAGTAGATCTGCCTGGCGCTGTGATGGACGGAGTGGAAGCGCCACAAGAATGGGATCTGGTGCGCCCAGCGATGGCCCCAATAAAAGCCAATTTCGCTGACCACCAACCCGGCCAGGGCGCGTTGCCATAGCGGCCAAGCTGCAATCGCGGATTGCACGCGCCACGGCACGAGGGAGTGGGCGCCGTAGGCGGCCAAGGAGAGCGGGATGGCCAGCAGCATACTTGGGACCAGCCCGCTGATGAAGTAATAGCCGACATCCTGCGCCAGGGGCTTGCTTAAGAATTTTCGCGGATGCAGCGCGAACAGCCGCTCAAGCGGTAGGAAGATTACCGCAAGAAGCAGCAGCCATGCGCCAAGCCGCAGGGTTTCGTGCAGGAAGGCCAAGAGATGTTGCGGGTCCAAAAACGAGGGCATCGCGCTATCCTGAGTTACAGCAGCTTTGATTTACGGGCAGCGCAGGCCGCCTTGCTCTTCGTGCCCGGACAAGCCGGGCACGATTTCCGCCAGAGTCATCAAACTTCCATATTACCCTTGGCTGGCCGTCGCATCCTGCTCGCGCCAAGGCCCGCAAGGCCAAGACCAAACAGCGCTAGAGTCGCTGGCTCGGGCACACTGTTGAGGCCAGAAGGTGAATTGACCCCGGCCAGGAAGATCATCGGTGGGAGATTGGCGGTGTTGCCGTTATTACCCCACGCCAGGAAACTCAGCAACTGGGTCGAAGCGTCGGCGGTGAGATCAACCGTGACATAATTCCAGTCAACCATGCCTTGAGATGGAACGCTCATCAACGGTGTTGCCACGATCGATGCAGTCGGATCCGTGTTGGAATAGGAACTGTTGCCGCCACCAAGGCAGCCGGGGCAGTCGGTGAGCCCGGCGGTGCCCAAGGAGACAATCCACTGATTGGTTGTGGCGCCCGTAAAGCCCCTTTGCTGACTGGCCGCCTGGTAGAAACTCAACGTGTAGGTCTGCCCGGCAGTCAAGCCTGTAACGGTGTAGTTGAACCCGCTCTCAAAGTCAGGATTGCCGTCCGCCTCAACTAAGTTGTAGCCGCCGGGGATGGCTAGCGTGCTGGGACAGCCGTACGTGCTGAGGTAAGTGGGCCCGCACGCCGTTTTCGGATCACTTGCAGAAGTACCCGGAGCATCGATAAAGATAAGGCCAGAGCCCCCAGTCCAGCCGACCGGATTAACGGCCCCAAAGGAATTCTTGGGCGCCGCACCTGTGTACTGAAGAAAGTTGAGATTGGTCAGATTGGGCAGCAACGGGAATGCATTAGCAGACCCAACCAAGAGCGACAAGCCGGCGAGAGCGGCGGATTTAAACAACCATTTAGGCATGATTTCCTCCAGTTTTTAGATTTCTGACGACCGCGCAGTGGAAAGTGGGCTTCGGCACCGACGCGGAGTAAACGGCGATCAAACGAATAATGAACGCACGTGCCCGCGCAAGCACGATTCGAGCCAAAATTATTATTCAATAATATCCGTTAGTTATAATCTTACCGCCAGCTGAGGTGTAAAATTTCCCGACTCGATTAGGCCCGTCGCTGCTTGAGGACGCCTGCCTGTCGCCACCGAACCATGTCCTGCCCGATGCTAAGCTGGGACGCCTTAGCCAGACGGACCGGTGACCGATTCCAGTTCGACGCACGTGTATCCGCCTGAAACATCACGGCTAGCCGGAGTGTTCACGAGGCGCTCCCAGCCGTCGCAACTGCGCGCGCGCCGAACAGAACAGGGTCGCTTGCGCCAGGGTTTTCGAAGTCCGACTGAGCGGGTAGCGAGCTTGCGCTGCGCAGATTCAAGTGCTGCTTCAGTGTGATTCGAAGCGGTGCGCAGACAAGGGCTTCTTGTCCACGCGCTCCCGCTCAGGCCCTTTGGGCCAACGGCTGGGCAGTTTGCATGGTCCGCGAGAGGGCTTCCAGCACTCGCTGATTGAGGCCAGCCAGCTCCTCGATCTGCTGCCTGGCGGTGTTGGCCGAGATGGCCAGTTCTCGGATCCGTTCGTCCAGGGTCTCGGTGGCGGCGTGGATGCGCTGTACGCTCTCGAGCCGGCGCTTTAGCTGCATGTGGTGTTCGCGCACCTGGGTTTCCATCGGCGCCATCAGAGCCTTGAGCCAGCCCACGGTTTCCCGGTTGGCGATTTCGAACACCTGCACTACCTTGCTGGCGAGGGTTTCAAAGAAGCGCGCAGTCAACTGATACTGCCCGTTTCTGATAAGGGCCGCGAAATTGTTGAAGCGCTCGTCGAATATCCGTTCCAGGCGCTGGAGTTCCTTCTGGAAGCGCAGCAGGGAGAATTCCGGCGGGCTGACTGCCGCCAAGCCGTGCTCTTCGCTGAACTTGAAGTACATGGCTTTCATCATGGTCTGGATCTCATCGGCCTGATGTCCGGCCTTGTCCATGTTGCCTCTCACTTGCTGAAAGAACTTTTCCATGGCGCTGCTCAGGCCCCAGGAAAAGGCGCTGCTTTCCATGCTGGTGCGGGTCTTCCTGACCTCGGAGCGCAGGGTGTCCATGCCCAGATAGACCTGCAGGACGCTGGCCTGGCTGGCGAACACATTTTTCAGAGCCTGAAACTGGACCAGGCCTCTCTCGAACGTCTCCTTTTCCTGGTTGGCCTTGGTCATCATATGGGCGACTACATCCCGGTTCTTGCCGCGCAGCGTTTCCAGTTCGTCGATCTGGTCCTGCATCCCGGCGAGACGGGCTTCGAGGAGTTCGGTGGTTTTGACTACCACGTCCACGATGGCGCCCTCGGTCGAGGAGCGCACCAAATCTTGCTTGCACGGGATCAGTTCGCCTGACAGCGCGGCTTCCAGTGCCGGCAGGCGGCTCCTCTCCAACAGGGCATCGTCATGTCTGATCTTGGCGAGCAAAGCCTTCTGCGCCGACACCGGGTAGATCTGGTCGGCGGACAGATCCAACTGATCGGCGGTGATTGCAACTTGGCGCGCGATTTCCAAGTCCACTTGTTGCGGGGTCTTCAATTCGTCCCACAGGCCGTCGATCTTGTTCAACACCACCAGCCGCCCCTGGCTGCCGCTTTGCACCGAGGCAATATGGTGGCGCCAGATTTCGATGTCAGACTTGGTCACGCCGGTGTCGGCGGCCAACAGGAACAGCACAGCATGAGCATTGGGCAGGAGGCTCAAGGTGAGTTCCGGTTCGGTGCCGATGGCATTGAGGCCGGGAGTGTCAAGTATCACCAGGCCTTGTTCGAGCAGCGGATGGGGAAAATTGATCAGCGCATGACGCCAGCGCGGAATCTCCAGCGTGCCCTTCTTGGCCAGGCTGCGCCGCGCTTCCTCGTCATTCGGATCGTACAGCCCGAATTCGCTGGCGACCTGCTCGCTGACGTGCGTGGTCTGGGCCAGCCGAGCCATTACCCCGGTCAACTGCTCCGCAGAATGGACATCGAGGGGGAATTCTGTCCATTCTGACAGGTGGCGCTTAAAGTCGCTGACCGTGCCTTCGCGCATCTTGGTCTCGATCGGCAGCAGCCGTATGGAAGGCGGGCTGTCGGCTTCGTAGAACAGCTCGGTAGGGCACATGGTGGTGCGCCCGGCCGACGATGGCAGGACGCGCTGATGGTAGTCGGCAAAGAAGATGGCATTGATCAACTCCGACTTGCCGCGCGAGAACTCCGCGACAAACGCCACGTTGAGCCGGTCCTCGTTCAGCTTGTCAAGCAGCTGCCTCAGGCGCAGGTCGGTTTCCGCATCATTCAGCTCCTGGCCGGCAAGCCAGCTCTGGATATCGATGATGCGTTCCGCCACGCCGTTGCGCCACAAGCCGTAGCGCTCGAAATCAATTGCCAGGGCGGTGCTCATGTCTGCTCAATGTCCCGAAGGTGAAGTTGACCATTATCGTTAACGGCAAGCTTCCCCGCAATCTTCAAACCGTGGGTGGGCACGGTGGGCGCAGATGCATTCCATTCCCACTCTCATTGCGAGCGTTGTGAGCCGACCCCAGTGAGCGAAGCAATCGAGTCGCAAGGAAATCAGTGCTTCGCCGCACGCCGCGTCGCCGTGCCATG
>DASQBT010000134.1:0-3041 GCA_035635075.1 Thiobacillaceae bacterium
GCGGGGCCTGCGACGGTCGAAGGCGTCACGCGTCTGGACGCGCTGTCCCCGGATGCGTTGAGAAGCGCGATCGTAGTCGAGGAAATGGGCGGCGATGCAACCAACACAGCCAGAGACGAAGCGGCGATACTTTATGCCAACGGCCAGATCGACGCTACCGAACAGACCTTGAAGGCCCTGCTGGAGAACCGCGACCCGCGCATCTGGGCCATGCTCTTCGACCTCTACCGCCTGACTGCCCGGCAACGGGAGTTCGAGAACCTGGCCATGGACTATGCCCTCAAGTTCGAAACCTCGCCTCCGCTGTGGCCTGAGGATGAACAGGCGCTGGAGGAGACTGACACCGACGTGGTCGTGGTCGCCTTGCCGCGTGTCCTGGACATGTCGGCCGCGCAATGGCTGGCAGAGCAAATAGGCGCAGCGGGCAAGGACACGCCGTTGCGGCTGGATTTTTCCCGGACTGGCCAAATTGAATCCGCCGGGGCCGAGCGCATTGCCCAGATCCTGAATCAAACAAGGAAGGGTAAACACAAGCTTCAAATCAGCGGCATCAGGGGGCTGATCCAAATCCTGCAGGCACAAACCGAATCCCAAGCCGCCCAGACCGGACCCTGGCTCTTGCTGCTTGCGGTTTACCATCTCCTCGGAAGGCAGGAGGAATTTGAAGACCTGGCAGTAAACTACGCAGTGTGCTTTGAGGTCTCGCCGCCTTCCTGGGAAGCCACCGCAGTAGCCAAGGAAGTGGTTGCGCGTCCCCCCGTGGCCAAGGACGCCTGCGTGTGGTCAGGAATCATCGGCGGCGAGCAGGCCGAGGTCTATAATCAACTGCTGGATTACGCCCGCGCCCGCAACCCGGTTGTGGTTGATTTGAGCGCGGTCACACGCATCGACTATGCCAGCGTCAGCGGCCTGATCAGCACCCTGATGAATATTCTCGGAAATGGCAAAACCATCATCCTGCAAGGCCAGAACACCTTGGTGGACGCACTGCTCCACTCCATGGGCGTTCAGCACATGGCCGAATTGAGGCCCGTCGCCCCGGTATAGTCGGCCTTGGCCAGGCTAAGCCTTGAAACCGGCTTTGGCGCCCTTATTTGCAATTTTTGGAACACATCAAGCCCTCCATGGAGCAGTATCACGGCACCACCATCCTCTCGGTCAGACGGGGCGAGCAGGTCGCCCTCGGCGGAGACGGCCAGGTCACCCTCGGCAACATCGTCATTAAGGCCTCCGCCCGCAAGATCAGGCGCCTGTATCAGGACAAGGTCCTGGCTGGCTTTGCCGGCGGAACCGCCGACGCTTTCACCTTGTTCGAACGCTTCGAGGCAAAGCTGGACAAACATCAGGGCCAGCTGGTGCGCGCCGCCGTGGAACTGGCCAAGGACTGGCGCACCGACCGGATCCTGCGGCGCCTCGAAGCCATGCTGGCGGTTGCGGATAAAGTCGCGACCTTGATTCTCACCGGCAATGGCGATGTTCTGGAGCCGGAACTGGGCATCGCCGCCATCGGTTCCGGCGGCGCTTATGCGCAGGCAGCCGCCAAGGCTTTGTATGAAAACACCGAGCTGGCGCCGCGCGACATCGTGGCCAAGTCCCTCGCCATCGCCGGTGACATCTGCATCTACACCAACCAGAACCACCTCATCGAGACTTTGGAGTGAGCCGCCTTTCCGTCACGCGCCACGCCCGACGTCCCTTCCGCCAACACCGTGCCACGTCGAGTGCCTGCTTGTCGGGGACCGAGGCTGTTTCCGGACGTGCGGAACCCCGCTGAGCGGGCTCCGTCTTACTCCTCGCAGGCTCCCCCTCGCTCCTCACCCGCCATGACCCAACTGACTCCCAAGGAAATCGTCCACGAACTCGACAAGCACATTGTCGGCCAGAGGGACGCCAAGAAGGCGGTGGCCGTGGCCCTGCGCTCGCGCTGGCGACGCGCCCAGGTGACCGAGCCGCTGCGCCAGGAAATCACCCCCAAGAATATCCTGATGATCGGCCCCACCGGCGTGGGCAAGACTGAGATCGCCCGCCGCCTGGCCCGCCTGGCAGATGCGCCCTTCATCAAGGTGGAAGCGACCAAGTTCACTGAGGTGGGCTATGTAGGCAAGGATGTGGATTCCATCGTGCGTGACCTGATGGAAACCGCGGTCAAGCAGGTGCGCGAGCGGGAAATGGGCAAGGTACGCATGCGCGCCGAGGACAATGCCGAGGAACGCATTCTGGATGCGCTGCTGCCCCCGCCGCGCACGATCGGATTCGATGCGGAGCCGCACAAGCCCGAGGACACGGCGACCCGGCAAAAATTCCGCAAGATGTTGCGCGAAGGCAGCCTGGATGAAAAAGAAATTGAGATCGAAGTCTCGAGTCCCGCCGCCTCCATGCAGATCATGACTCCGCCGGGCATGGAAGACATGGCGTCGCAACTTCAGTCCATGTTCCAGGGGTTGGGCAGTGGACGCCGGCAGTCGCGCAAGACAAAAGTGGCCGAGGCAATGAAGCTTCTGACCGAGGAAGAAGCGGCTCGGCTGGTCAACGAAGAGGATATCAAGCTTGCGGCCCTGGACGCGGTGGAGCAGAACGGCATCGTGTTTCTGGACGAGATCGACAAGATCGCCGCACGCCAGGAAACCCAGGGCGCCGATGTCTCGCGTCAGGGTGTGCAGCGCGACCTGCTGCCCCTGGTGGAGGGATCAACGGTGTCCACCAAGTATGGCATGGTCAAGACCGACCACATCCTGTTCATCGCCAGCGGCGCATTTCACCTCACCAAACCGTCGGACCTGATTCCCGAACTGCAGGGCCGTTTTCCCATCCGGGTGGAATTGAAAAGCCTCGGAGTAGATGACTTCGAACGCATCCTGACTGCCACCGACGCCTGCCTCACCCGCCAGTACCAGGCCTTGCTGGAAACCGAGCAGGTCAAGCTGGAATTTACCGATGACGGTATCCGCCGGCTGGCGGAAATCGCCTTCGAAGTCAACGAGCGCAGCGAGAACATCGGCGCCCGGCGCCTGCACACGGTCATGGAAAAACTGCTGGAAGAC
>DASQBT010000135.1:0-18451 GCA_035635075.1 Thiobacillaceae bacterium
CGGGGTGGGCATCCCCTTCTACGGTCACCGCGAATGGTGTGCCGATTTGCACGGCGCTGGCGCCCAGGCCCAGCAACTCCCGCACTTTCTCGTAACGGTTGATGCCGCCCGCCAGAATCAGCGGGATGCGTTCGCGTTCCAGGCCGAGGTCCTTGAAGAGCTGAAACACCGCCTCCAGCACCGGCGCGAAGTCGAAGCGGCGGTCTGCGATATCCTCGGATTTGGGCGCACCAAGGTGCCCGCCCGCATAACGCGGGTGCTCGATCACGAGCGCATCCGGTAGCCTGCCCTTGCGCATCCACTTCTTGAGCACCACACCGACGCCTCGGGCGTCGGACAGGATGGGAACCAGCGCGACGTCTGGATAGCCCGCAGCCATCTCCGGCAGATCAAGGGGCAGCCCGGCGCCCATGACGATCGCCTCGGCGCCCGACTCGCAGGATTGGCGCACATGGGCGGCGTGTTCGGTTACGGCCTTCATCACGTTCACCGCAATGAGGCCTTTGCCCTGCGCCGTATCCCGCGTTTGGCGAATTTCCCGGTCCAGCGCAACCAGATTGAGCGCATCGAGCGCTTCCTTGTCGCGGCAACGTTTGCCCCGCTCCACCAGATCCGGGTGGTGATGGCGAAGATCAATGCTGGCGATGGTGCCCATGGCGCCTTCCTTTGCCACTGCGCCCGCCAAACGATGGGCCGATACGCCCACGCCCATTCCGCCTTGCACGATGGGCAACAATTTTTTGCCCTTGAGGGAAAGACTAAACAAATCGTTATGCAACATGGCTGGGTCTAACCTGGCCGTCGCGCAGCGACCATGGTGTCTCCCTTCGCGTAAATGGGCGAGGGGATAAGGTTGGGCTGCCTCGACGAAAGTGTCGGGGTGGGAGAGACGATCAGGGGGGTGCGTACTGCCATGATCGCTAGGTTAAATTGAGGAAATGAAAATTATATCAGACCCGCCTATCTTCTTTCGCTCAGGCTCGTTCACGAGCTCTCTGAACCTGCGCCATCCCGCGGCGGGGTTTCACCAATAGGCCGAAACCCCTAGAATTGCTGTTTTCCCCGAACCGGGCTGCACCAAGCCCACCGCTCTTTATGTTCACGGGCATTATTCAGGCCATCGGCCGCATTCACGACTATGAAGCGCGGGGCGAGGGCGCCCGCATGGTGATTGAAGCCGGCGGACTGGACCTGTCTGATGTTGCGCTCGGCGACAGCATTGCGGTCAACGGCGTGTGCCTGACCGCCGTCGCCCGCACCGCATCGAGCTTCACGGTGGATCTTTCGGCGGAAACCTTGCGCTGCACAGAAGGCTTTCTGCCGGGAGCCGAGGTCAACCTGGAAAGAGCCATGCGCCTGATGGACCGGCTTGGTGGCCATATCGTTTCCGGCCATGTGGATGGCGTGGGCACCGCCATCCGCTTCGAAGCTGCGGGCGACAGCCGGCTGGTCGAAATTGATGCCCCCGCCAGTCTGGCTCGCTACATAGCCGCCAAAGGCTCCATCACCGTCAACGGCGTATCACTGACGGTCAATCAGGTCCACGACAACCGCTTCAGCCTCAACCTGATTCCCCACACCCTGGCGCAGACCAATCTGAAACACCTGAAGCCAGGCAGCCGCGTCAACCTGGAAATCGACATGGTGGCGCGCTATGTGGAACGACTGGCGAGCTTTGAGCAGACCAACGACAAAGACTAAACATGAGCCTTGCATTAATCAGCGAAATCATTGCCGACCTGAAGGCCGGTCGCATGGTCATTCTGGTGGATGAGGAAGATCGCGAAAACGAAGGCGATCTGGTGATGGCAGCTGAATTTGTCACCCCGGACGCGATCAACTTCATGGCGAAGTACGGCCGCGGGCTGATCTGCCTGACCCTCACTGATGACCGCTGCCGCCAGCTCGGCTTGCGTCAGATGGTGAGCGACAATCAGACTGCGCACGGCACCGCCTTCACCGTCTCAATCGAGGCCGCAGAGGGCGTGACTACCGGAATCTCGGCCGCCGACCGGGCGGTCACCATCCGGGCGGCGGTAGCCCGGAACGCGAAACCGGGCGATATCATCCAACCCGGCCACGTGTTTCCCCTACGCGCCCAGCCCGGCGGCGTGCTGGTGCGTGCCGGCCACACCGAAGCGGGCTGCGACCTCGCGGGCCTGGCGGGACTGCAACCGGCGTCAGTCATCTGCGAAATTCTCAAGGACGATGGGACCATGGCGCGCCTGACTGACCTGGTTGAATTCGGCCATCAGCATGGTCTGAAGATTGGTGCCATTGCCGATCTGATTCATTACCGCAACCAGACCGAAAGCCTGGTCGAGCGCATGACCGAGCGCCTGATCCAGACTGTTTATGGCGTGTTCCGCCTGGTGGCCTACCGCGACAAGGCCGCCAAGGAAACCCATTTGGCCTTGGTCAAAGGTGAAATCGTCGCCGAGCGCGAAACCCTGGTGCGGGTGCACGAGCCCCTGAGCGTGATGGACTTCCTCGATGTCACCGGCGGCCGGCATTCCTGGCCCATCATGGGATCGCTGGAACGGATTGCAGAAAGCCAGAGTGGGGTCATCGTCCTGCTGCATCGGCCGGAGACCGCGGAGGCTCTGCTGCAGCGCGTAACGCCATCGGACGAACAGCCACAGCCCAAGAAACCGGATCTGCGCGACTACGGCATTGGCGCCCAGATCCTGAAGGACCTGGGCGTGGGCAAAATGAAGCTGCTGGCCAGCCCCCGAAAAATGCCCGCCATGGACGGCTTCGGCCTGGAAGTGACGGGTTACCTCCCACGCGAATGAACTAAGGATGCATCATGCCACGCGACCCGAACACCACTGAACTGGACCCCATATACGAGGGCAAAGGCCTGCGCATAGGCCTGGTCATGAGCCGCTTCAATCAGGACATCGTTGATGGTCTGCTGTCTGCCTGTGAGTCCGAACTTGTGCGACTGGGTGTGTCCAAGAAGGACACCCTGCTTGCCACGGTGCCCGGTGCACTGGAGATTCCGCTTGCCCTGAAACGGATGGCGCAGTCGAAGGAATTCGATGCGCTGATTGCCCTGGGCTCGGTGGTGCGCGGAGACACCTATCATTTCGAAGTGGTATCCAACGAAATGGCGGCCGGCATCAGTCGGGTCGGGCTCGAGATGGATATTCCAATCGCCAACGCGGTGCTCACCACCGACACCGATGACCAGGCCCTGGTGCGCATGTCGACCAAGGGCGCCGAAGCGGCGCAATGCGCGGTTGAAATGGCCAATCTGCTGAAACGTCTATGAGCGGCTCCCGGCGCTTGGCACGGGAGTATGCGTTGCGCGGCCTGTATGGCTGGCTGCTGAGCCGGCAGAGCCGCACCGACATAGGGAGCACCCTGCAGGAAGACGCACAGTTCAAAAAGGCGGATGAAGCCTACTTTAGCCAGTTGTTGCAGGGTGCGATCGAGGATGCGCCCAATCTGGAAGCGAAACTGCGACCCTGTCTTGACCGCGAGGTCGGCGAGCTCTCCCCGGTCGAGCGCGGAATACTATTGATCGGCGCTTATGAATTGACCGCCTGCCCCGATGTGCCCTATCGGGTAGCTATCAACGAAGCCGTGGAACTGGCCAAACAGTATGGTGGCACCGACGGGCACAAATACGTCAACGGTGTGCTGGACAAACTGGCAAGGATGATGCGTCAAGACGAAATGACGATATCTGCAAACCAAAGGAATGAACCAGCCACAAAGGACAGCAAAGTCACGAAGAAAGACATGTAAGCTGGTTCTGTAGCGTTAGTGACCTTAGTGGTTCCCGATATTCATCACATGCTTGGCGAATTCGCACTCATCGAAAAGTACTTCACCCGCCCGGCCCCCTCCGCGGTGCTGGGGGTAGGCGATGACTGCGCGCTGGTGCGGCCGTCACCTGCCATGGAACTCGCCATCACCACCGACATGCTGGTGGCGGGCCGGCATTTTCTCCCCACCGACGGCCCCGGCACGCTCGGCCACAAGGCGCTGGCGGTCAATCTGTCCGATCTCGCCGCAATGGGCGCCAGCCCGCGCTGGGTGCTGCTGGCCATTGGCCTGCCGGAAGCGGACGAAAACTTTCTGCGCGGTTTTGCCGGCGGTTTTTTCGGCTTGGCGCAGAAATTCGGCGTCGAACTGATCGGCGGCGACACGAGCCGCAGCGGCCTGCTGAGTATTGCCATCACCGCGATAGGCGAACTTCCGGCTGGCGCCGCCCTGAGGCGCGATGGCGCCCAAAGCGGCGATGACATATGGGTCTCCGGCACGCTGGGCGATGCGGCCGCTGCGCTTGCTCATCATCAGGGCGCGCTGAAGCTTAGCAGCGAAGAATCGGTTGCCTGTTTCCCCCGCCTGTTTGTACCCACGCCTCGAGTGGCACTGGGCCTGGCGCTGCGCGGCATCGCTCATTCCTGCATCGATGTGTCAGACGGCTTTGCCGCCGACCTGGGCCACATTCTGGAGCGATCGGCCAAGGGTGGAGAAGTGGAGTTTGAATTGCTCCCCCTCTCGCCCGCGTTGAAAGCACACGCGCATGAGAAAGCGGCGCACGGCTGCGTACTGGCCGGCGGTGATGATTACGAATTGGTGTTCACCGCATCGCCGCACAGGCGCACCGAGATCGACGCGCTTTCAGACCAGCTTCAGCTTTTGCTGACCCGGGTGGGCCAAGTTCTCCCGTCCCCCAGCGGGAGAGGGGCCCGGGGTGATGGAGAGCGTTTGATCATTCGCAGGAACGGTGAGCAGATACCCTTGGCTCGAACCGGCTTTGACCACTTTGCATCCGCCTCAGCCGAATAGTCGGGCCACTGCCGCCCCTTATCCCCAGCCTCTCTCCCAGCAAGCGGGGAGAGGCGTGCAATTTCCTCCCTCTGTCCGTTCAGGCAGAGGGGGCAGGGGTGAGGGCATGGCCACCAACCGGACGGATCGATGTGTGGGAGATATCACCGGCGGACAGGGCCGCGGTGAGGCGGATTTAAGACAGTGGAGAGGAACTGGGGGCGAAGGGCAGTGAGTCAGCCCGATGCAAGATTTCTCCTCAGCCACCCCGCTCATTTCATCGCCCTGGGTTTCGGCAGCGGCCTCGCTCGCAAGGCTCCCGGCACCTTCGGCACGCTGGCAGCCTTTCCCCTCTTCTGGGTCTTGCAACAGTCCAGCTTGTCGGTGCAGATCGTGCTTGTCGTCGCGGCGGTCATGCTCGGCATCTGGGCCTGCAATCTGACCGGCCTGCATTTGAACCAGCACGATTCCGGCCACATCGTCTGGGACGAGATCGCCGCTTTTCTGCTCGTGCTGATCTTCACTCCCGTCGGCCCCTGGTGGATGCTGTACGCTTTCGCGCTGTTCAGGCTGTTCGATATCTTCAAGCCCTTCCCCATCGGCTGGGCGGATGCCACCGTCAAGGGCGGCATCGGGGTCATGCTGGACGATCTGCTGGCCGCGGGCTACGCTTTGTGCATCCTGTTCATCACACGCCACATGCTTTCATGAGACCCCCGGACGCAGAGCTGTTCCAACTCTCCGAGCAGCTTGGCCTGCTGCTCAAACAGAAGGGCTGGATGCTGGCCAGCGCCGAATCCTGCACCGGCGGCTGGTTGGGCCAGGTGGTGACCTCGGTTGCAGGTTCATCGCAGTGGTACGAGCGCGGCTTCATCACCTACACCAACTTGGCCAAACAGGAAATGCTGGGCGTTTCCGCGGCCACCTTGAACGCTCACGGCGCAGTATCGGAAGAGACCGTCCGCGAGATGGCCCAGGGCGCACTGAAAAACAGCCGCGCCCAGATCAGCGTCTCCGTATCCGGAATCGCCGGTCCGGGCGGCGGCACGCCCAGGAAGCCGGTCGGCACCGTATGCATAGCCTGGACAAGCATCGACGGCAACTTGTCATCCACGACCTGCCGGTTGGGCGGGGACCGCGAGGAGATCCGCTCCCGGGCTGTGGCCGCTGCACTGCGCGGATTGATAGAGCTGCTTTGCTGAAGCAGGGCCGCTTGTCAAGGTCTTCCGCCAAGGCTTACATGGTCGGCCCTTCTTGCCAAGCGTTCCTGAGTGAAGACAATCCATCGCAGTGTAGGCGCATGCCGCTGCGAGCCGTGCGAGAGTCCAACGACCCACCGATCGGCCGTTGGTCCCTCCATTAGCGCGAATGATCTGGTCTGGCTTTCTGTATCAATGGAATGGGCACAAGGTCGAGGCCCTTCAGTCGGTGTATTCAATCAGCTTAACGACCCTAAGCACGCCCGCGGTCGTGGCGGCGGTCTGGGCAGCCGCATCGGCCTCGCTGTGGGTCAGCAGGCCCATGAGGTAGACGACGCCGCCTTCAGTGACCACTTTGACATGAATGAAATTCACCCCGCTGCCATTGAGCAACCTGGTTTTGACGTTGGCGGTAATGGCGCTGTCTTTGACCTCAGACGCCATCGACTCCACACCTCCGAGGGTGATCTGGTTATATACCGTGTCCACCTTGGGAATGCTCTTGATGGTCTCTTGGATCTTTGCCCTGGTGGCTTCATCGGGAGCCTGGCCGGTCAGCAGGACCTTGTGATTGACGCTGGTGACGCTTACACTGACCGAGGGCTGTGGAAACAGCTCGTGCATGCGGTTCAGGCCATGCAGCTCAATTTGCTCGTCGTCCAGATAATCTCGCGGCGTGCGACGTTCGTCGGCCACCGTGGTCGTTTTTCCCCCGCCGGCCGCGGGGCTTGCACAACCATTCAGTGCAGGGGTCAGGGCTGCAATTAAGGCCAGACAAAGAATGCTACGCATGAGTTGCTCCCGTTAAGACGCCATCCGCCGCATCGCCAGGGCGCGCGGATGGTCAGCAAGATCGAGTCCTGCCGCGAGTCAGAAATGTGGCATGGGCCAAGGGCACGCAGTAACAGCGAAATATACTGCTCATTCAATTCCTCAAACTGATAGCCGAACACTTGGTCGACAGCACCATCACTGTCCTGAATGAATCCATGTTCGTCAAACCCTCCGGTGCGTTGCCGCGCATGCTCTACCACGCCGTCTGACGTTGGAGATAGAGCCAACGATTGATCATTCCCTATGGAGTTGAGCCGCGCTTTTCATGCGGCCAGCTTCTCTTCGACGATCAAAGCGGGAAGTTCGCATTGAGCCTCAGGCCAAACCTCGAATTCGTGACCCGGCCTGAAGCCAAGCGTCTCAGCCTTCGAATAAGCCATCAGTCCAACCCGTTGCCATAGGCTGGTTTGGGGGAGAGTTTGTTCGCCGGCGCTCCGCATGGGTAATGTTGTCGTGCTCTGATTCTTGGATCTCATCTTTTCTCCTTTTGAAATTGAACCATTCTCTATCGGGGAAAGGGCAAGCAAGGTGTTTCGTTACTGCGTAGTGTTAAGCGTTATACCGCGGCTAGACTGTTGGAACATGCACTAGCTCGACTTGTAATCAATGACCCAAGTTCTTCACTTCAGTTCCCCAAAATCTGAAAAGGGCCTTGTTAACAAATCTCGGCCAATGGATCGTCTGTGACAAAGCCCGCCGTATTCCTGGAAGCAAGCACGCATCTGTCGGTTCTTAAAATGTCTTCTGTTCCCAATTGATTGGCCGCCTGATCGACGCCGCAATTCCTTAGTGGCACGCACAAATTTTAAAGCACACAATAGAGCGCCGCAATTACTTGCAGCAGTGCCTCGCGACCCTCCCCAATCATTGAGCGCGTTCATCTTCGCAATTTGCGGGTGATAACATCGATTTCGCGGGCATCGATGTGGATGATCCCTGGGGATTACAAACACAGGGAGGGGTGAGGGCAAATTGCGGTATGGCAATTCCGCTCAATCTGTGCGGCGTCACGGTTAGTGGGCAGACAATGCGCGTATGTTGAACGTGGCTCCAAGGTCGCAGACCGCCCATCAGGTTTGTCGGCAATCCTGATTTGCGCGTGCAACAAAGCGAATGGCCGGATGGTAGCCGCCGCTCCATATGCTCAAGAGTACGGACCAGTGAATCTTAGTTGGAATCAATGGCAGAAGAGATTTGCCTTTCGCCATTTGTGCGCCCCAATCCTTGGCAATCGAGAGGGCCGTTTGGAGGGCGTTCCCGTCAACTCGCGGCCATCAAACTCAGACATGTTGCCCCGCCACCCAGCCCGACGACCATGCCCACTGGAAGTTGTAACCGCCCAGCCAGCCGGTTACATCGACCACCTCGCCGATGAAATAGAGTCCGGGCACACTGATGGCCGCCATTGTCTTGGATGACAGGGCCCGGGTATCGACGCCGCCCAGGGTAACTTCTGCTTTGGCATATCCCAAGGTTCCTGAGGGCATCAACTCCCAGTTGTTAAGTTGAGCGGCCAGCAGGTCAAGTGCCTTGTTGGACAGCTTGGCCAGGGGCCGGTTGGCGCCCTGCAAGGCACACCAATCGTGCGCGAAGCGGCGTGGCAGTGTTTCCGCCAGGAGATTGGCCAGCAGCGTATGCGAGTGTCGGTGCTCTGCGAGCCAGGTCGCGGCATTCTCATCGGGCAACAGGTTCAAGCTGATTGCCTGCCCGCGCTTTCCGCCGTATTGCTGCATTTGCCAATAGCTGGAAATCTGCAGAATCGCCGGGCCGGAAAGGCCGCGGTGGGTGATGAGTGCCGGCCCGCGAAATTCTGCGGACTGGCCCTTGCAACGGGCCAGGGTGTCGAGAGAGACGCCGGCCAAAGGTTTAAGGGTTTGCAGGTCTTCGGGTGGAAGTGCGAGGGGAACCAGCGCCGGCTTGGGTGGCACGGTGGGCAGACTGAATTGCTGCGCCACCCGGTAGCCGAACGGGCTTGCGCCGAGTGCTGGGGCGGCTAGGCCACCGGTGGCGATGACCAGTGAGGCGCAGTGGAATGTTCCTTCGCTGGTCAGCAGCCGGAACATTGATTTGGCTTCGATCAGGCGCTCGATTTGCTCGACCGTGCACGGCTGCGCCCAGTTCACTTCGCCCCTGCTGCACTCGCTCTTCAGCAGGCTGATGATGTCCTGGGCGCTTTCATCGCAGAACAACTGACCCAGCGTCTTTTCATGGTAAGGGATGCCGTAACGCTCCACCAGCTTGACGAAGTCGTGCTGGCTATAGCGGGCCAGGGCGGAGCGGCAGAAATTCGGATTTTGCGACAGAAAATTCTCCGGCCCTGAATTGCGGTTCGTGAAATTGCAGCGTCCACCGCCCGAAATGCGGATGCGCTCACCAATCACTTGGGCATGGTCTATCAGCAGTACCCGCCGGCCACGCTGGCCTGCCTGAGCAGCGCACATCATGCCGGCCGCACCGGCGCCGATGACGATGACGTCAAACTGCATGGGGACTGGTCAGTCGGCCGCTGCAAGGCCTGGTCTGGCGGCCGGCAATGCATGCGCGCGGTGTTATAGTCATTACGCCTTCTATCATAACCAGGCCAACGCAGCATCCGGCTGAGCCATCGTGATGGATCTTCGTTTTCTTCTGAAATCTTGTCTCCCGGCCTGTGTGACGGCAGCCCTGCTGGGCTTGGCCGCCTGCGCCGTGGCGCCGCAGGAGGGACAGTACCCCTACCCGCAGCCGCCTGGCGCCCTCACGGCTCCGGAATCGGATTCGGGCTGGACAGAAAAATCAGCCGCACACGCGCGCCACTGGATGGTGGCAGCGGCCAATCCGCTGGCGGTGGACGCGGGCTGCCAGACGCTCAAGGCAGGTGGCTCGGCGGTGGACGCCGCGATTGCGGTGCAAATGGTGCTGAACCTGGTTGAACCGCAGTCCTCTGGCATCGGTGGCGGGGCATTCCTGGTGCACTGGGATGGCAAGGTGGTGAAGGCGTTTGACGGGCGTGAAACGGCCCCCGCTGGCGTCAATGAGGCCTTGTTTCAACAGGATGGCCAGCCGATGCCTTTTTACGCGGCGGTGGTGGGCGGACGTTCCGTCGGTGTTCCCGGCGTCCTGCGCATGCTGGAACTGGCGCATAGTCAGTACGGCAAACTGCCTTGGGCTGTTCTGTTCCAGCCGGCCATCCGCCTGGCGGAGCAGGGCTTCGCGATCAGCCCGCGGCTGGCCGCGCTGCTGAAATACGATCGCTATTTGGATCAGGACCCAAGCGCGCGCGCCTATTTCTACAATCCGGATGGCAGTGCAAAAACCGCGGGCACCCTGCTGAAAAACCCTGAACTGGCAGCGGTATTTCGTGAGCTGGCTGAACGTGGCGCGGGTGCTTTCTATACCGCACCCATCGCACGCGACATTGTGGCCAAGGTGGATGCTCACCCAAGCAATCCCGGGTTGCTGTCAGAAGCGGACATGGCCGGTTATCAGGCCAGGGAGCGGCCGGCCTTGTGTTTCGATTATCGACAGGTCCGGGTCTGCGGTCCGCCGTTGCCGTCATCCGGCACCTTGGCACTGGGCGAGATCTTCGGCATGCTTGAGCACACTCCCATTGCGGCGGCCAAGCCCAGCCGCAACCCGGATGGCAGCTGGAATCTGTCGGCAGAGGCGGTGCATCTCTATAGCGAGGCAGCCCGGCTGGCTTACGCGGATCGGGCCTACTTCGCGGCGGACGACGCGTTTGTGCAGGTTCCGATTGCCGGCCTGCTTGACCCGGCTTACTTGAAAGAGCGCGCGGGCCTGATCGGGGACTGGTCCATGGGGCTTGCCCAGCCTGGCCACCCGCCCGATTCGCCAAGTTCGCGCGGACCGGACCGCAGCCCCGAGCTGCCGTCGACTTCGCAGATTTCCATTGTGGACGGCGAGGGCCACGCCGTTTCCATGACCACCACCATCGAGGATGCGTTTGGCTCACGCCAGATGGTGCGTGGCTTCCTGCTCAACAATCAGTTGACAGATTTTTCCTTTGCGTCAGTGGACGGTGCAGGGCGTCCGGTCGCCAACCGCGTGCAGCCCGGCAAACGGCCGCGGTCGTCCATGGCGCCTCTGCTGGTTTTCGACAAGAGCGACCATCTCGTCATGAGCTTGGGTTCGCCGGGGGGCTCGGCGATTATCAACTATGTGGGCAAAGTATTGCTTGGCACGCTGGCATGGGGCATGAATATCCAGGATGCCATAGACCTGCCCAACTTCGGCAGCCGCAATGGGCCGACGGAGCTGGAGGAGGGAAGGGTTCCGGATGCGCTCGTGCAGGCCCTGCAGGCGCGCGGCCACGAGGTGAAGCTGATGCCGCAAACTTCGGGCCTGCAAGGCATCATGCGCGTTCCCGATGGCTGGCTGGGCGGCGCGGATCCCAGGCGCGAAGGAGTCGCCCGAGGCGATTAGGGGCGAGCAGGGTTGGTACAGCCTGTCCACGAAAGCGGCTCGGGATATTTCCCGGAACTTTGCCGACAAATGATGGGCGGCCTTTCGTGGCGGGGCAATCTTGGGGTAAAGTCCTTGCTCAGGAAAGGCGGATCCATTCCATTACCACTCCCCCGGCGGAAGAGGAGTGGGCGTGAAAGTCCTGGAAGAATTGGAGCTTGTTTGTCAAATGCGTTCCCTTTCCCTTGCCCCGCCTCTGGTCGCCTGACAAAGTTTCCCATCGTGCCAGATCAGGGCGGCAGCAAGAAGCAAGAATTTTTCCGGGACATCCGTAAGGTTTTTTCGTCGGACCCGACCAGCTCGGCAGGCGGATGAACCGCCGATCTCAAACCCGTTCAACCAGCAAAGGAGAGCACCATGAATAAACGCGACTTCCTCATTAATTCCGCCGTAGCCGGCGTCCTTGCCCTGGGGGGCACGCTTGCCAGCGCCCCTGCTTTGGCTGCCAAGGCTGGCATGGAGAAATGCGCCGGCATTGCCAAAGCCGGCAAGAACGACTGCGCCTCTGCCACCAACTCGTGCGCCGGCATGGCACAGGCGGACAACGATCCGGCGGCATGGATCTATGTTCCCAAAGGCACGTGCGACAAGATCGCCGGCGGCAAGGTGGTGAGCAAGTGAAGTTGGCGGGCGTGAATTTCACGCCCGACCCGGTCCCCGCCCAGGTCGGGGTCGGCCTGCGTAGCCCCCATTACCGCGATATGCTGGAGCGCCTGCCGAAGATTGGCTTCCTGGAGGTGCACAGCGAAAATTATTTCGGCGCCGGGGGACAGCCGCATTATTTCCTTCAGCGCCTGCGCGACCGTTACCCCCTTTCCCTGCATGGTGTGGGCTTGTCCCTGGGATCGGCAGAGCCTATCAATATGGCCCATCTGCGCAGGCTCAAGACACTGACGGAGCGTTACCAACCGGGCCTGGTTTCCGAACACCTGTGCTGGAGCAGCGTCGCCGGCCGACATTTGAACGACCTGCTGCCCCTGCCGTATACCGAGGAGGCGTTGGCCGTCGTCGCGCACAAGCTGTCTCAGGCGCAGGACTATCTGGGCCGCCAGATTCTCCTCGAGAACATCTCCAGCTATCTGGAGTTCACCGCATCGGACATCCCTGAATGGCGATTTCTTGCCGAGCTGGTGAAGCTCAGCGGTTGCGGGATCCTGCTCGACGTGAACAATATCTATGTCAATGCGGTGAATCACGGCTACGACGCCGCCCAATTCATCATGAACGTTCCGCGTGAAGCTGTGCAGGAGATCCATCTGGCCGGCTTCGACCGGGGGGTGGGCCTGCTCATTGACACCCACGGCAAACCCGTGCACGACGACGTATGGAACCTGTACCGGCTGGCGCTGCAAAGATTCGGCCGCCTTCCCACCCTGATCGAATGGGACACGGATATCCCGGCTTTGGACGTGCTGCTCGGCGAAGCCAACAAGGCGAAGATCATGCTGCAGCATGAAGACTTCCATGCCGACGCTGCTTGAGCTGCAGACCGAATTTGCCCAGGCCTTGTTCGACGACTCGGCTTCGAGTTTCAACCGGCTGCTTCGCTCCGATACGCTGGCCGCGGAGCATCCGCTGGTGGTGTATCGCAACAATGTCCGGCACAATCTGACAGCAGCGTTGCGCGACCTGTATCCCGTGGCGCTCAGGCTGACCGGGGAAGACTGGTTCAGGCAGGCCGCCCACGGCTATATTGACGGTCACGCCTCACGCAGCCCCGACCTCAACGACTATGGCCGCGAGTTCCCGGAATACCTGGCCAGGCTGGGGATCGTTGGCGAGGAGCTGCCTTATCTGCCCGACTCGGCCCGCCTCGAGTGGTCCGTGCATGAGGCGTTTCATGCTGCCGATGCGGGCCCGCTGGACCTTGAGCGCCTGGCCCGCATGCCGGCGGATGGGTACGGACAATTGCGCTTCCATCTGCACCCGAGCTGTCGTCTGCTGCAATCGGAGTACCCGGTGCACCGGATCTGGCAGGTGAACCAGCCGGGTTATATCGGTGAGGAAGGTGTGAGTCTGACGGAGGGCGGGGTGGACGTGCTGGTGTTCAGGGACGCAGACTATGCGATAAGCGTGGAGGCGCTGGACGCCGCTGAGTTCCGCTTCATTGCCGCCTTACAAGAGCGGCAATCCCTGTCGGCCACCGACGACGCCCTGCCCGAAGGCACGGACCTTGGCGCGCTGCTGCAAGGCGTGGTGGCGCGGGGCGTCGTGGTGGATTTCAGCGCGGAAGACTGCGCACGTTGAACAAACTGCCGGCAGCTCACACGTTTTTCGTGCGGGCCCTGGATACGGGTGCGCATACGACGCTCATGTGCGTTTCTCCCTCAGACGGTCGCTGGTGCGGACTAAGGCCTGAAACAAGGGTACTGGCAGCAACGACGGCAGCAGATACTTCAGGTCTCCTGTTTTCCAATAGCGCTTGAAGAAGGCATGACGAAACAGGATTTGGGCGTCCAGCAGATTGCGCTTCCAGTAGGCGCCATAGGCTTCTCGCAGCAAACCACCGTCGGAAAGCTCAATGATCTTGTCTTTGGACAAATGGGCGACTTGATCAGGATGATGCGTCACGAAATCCCGCCGAACCTGCAAGGCATCCAGCACCCGCTTCCAATCGGTTTTGGAAATCTGCTCTTCCTGATTAAAGCGGCGAAATGCCAACACCTCGGGCACCCGAACGAATTTATGCGTGTGCGCATAGAGTCGCAGCCAAAGGTCGTAATCCATTGCGGATAAGCGCCGCTCGGAGAACCCCTTGACCGCATCGATAGCCTCCCGTCGTACCAGCGCCGCATGGACGGGCCAGGGACACGAGCGCAAGAATTCAGCTGCCGTATCCATCTGGCCGTAATCCGGTGGTATGCGAGGGTCGGTTACCGCAGCACCCTCCCTTATGTCTTGCCATCCGCAATAGGCGATGTCGGCATGCTTGTCATCCAATGCCGTTGCGAGTTTTTCCAGTGCGTCTGCAGTCCAGTAATCGTCGGCATCGAGAAATGCCACGTGTCCGCCGCGCGCATGTTCCAGTCCGAAGTTACGGGCGGGGTAGAGTCCCATGCGGCCCTCGAACAACAAGGTCAGGCGCGGAGAATAGTGCTCGGCAAGCTGCTGCAGAATATCTATGCTGCCATCGGTTGAGCCGTCGTCCACGACGATCAGTTCGACTTCCGGATAAGTCTGCTTCATCACGCAGCTCACTGCCTGTTCGACATAGCGGGCGGCGTTGTAGCAGGTCATGACGACGGAGATCAGTGCAGGATCAAAGTTGTCCATAAGTTCTATGTTCTTCCCTGTTGCTAGGCCCAATCAGCCGTCGGCGCCGGATTCGGGCAGTCGGACGGGCAGCATTTGCTTTCGATCTTCGAGTATGTCGTGGAGTTAGGCATGCATATTACTGCATTGTTGAGAAGGTGCTCCACCGCGAGCTTTGTCCTTGCGGAAGCGGGCAATGGTCTTCCAGCCGAGCATCAGACCGCCGGTCAGCCAGCTTTCCCCAAGCGCCGCGTCCGATCAGCACCGGCCAAGACCTTTTGCATGGCCTGGCTCGGAAAGCGATTTCCAGAAGTTCCTAGTGTAGTGTTCGATTCTTGAATGAACTTAAATGAAATGCCTGGCTCCAACGTTCCAATTGGGTTTGCATTGGAGAGCGCAATTGCGAGTTGCACCGACGGTCGTGTTGACGGATGAACAGGAAAGGGAATTGAGCCGGCTCTCGCGCTCCAAGCGCACCAGCGTCAGGCTGGCGCAGCGCGCGCGCATCGTGCTGTTGGCTGCGCAGGGCCTGCAGAACAAGGACATTGCCGAGCAGTTGGGCATCGGACGCGTGCAGGTCGCGCGCTGGCGCGAGCGGTATTTGGAGTCCGGAATGCAGGGCATCGAACACGATCTGCCGCGCGGCGCGCCCCGCGTAAAGGTGGACGTGGCCAAGCTGGTGGAACTGACCACGCGAGCCACGCCGCCGGCGGCCACGCACTGGAGCACACGCAAGATGGGCGCGGTCCTGGGCGTGGCCGCCAGCACCGTCATGCGGCATTGGCAAGCGCACGGCCTGAAGCCGCACATCGTGCGCGGCTTCAAGGTCTCGCGTGATCCGAAATTCGTCGAGAAGCTCGAGGACATCGTGGGGCTGTACATGTCCCCGCCGGAGCATGCCCTGGTGCTGTGCTGCGACGAGAAGAGCCAAGTGCAGGCGCTGGACCGCACGCAGCCGGGGCTGCCGCTGAAGAAGGGGCGCGCGCAGACGATGACGCACGACTACAAGCGCCATGGCACGACCACGCTGTTTGCCGCGCTCAATGTCTTGGATGGTCAGGTCATCGGCCAATGCCAGCAGCACCATACGCACGCAGAGTGGCTGAAGTTCCTGAAGAAGATCGACCGCGAGACGCCCAAGGACAAGACGCTGCACCTGATTGCCGACAACTACGCCACGCACAAACACCCCAAAGTACAGGAATGGCTCGCCAAGCATCCGCGGTTCAACATGCACTTCACACCGACCTCGGCTTCGTGGTTGAACATGGTGGAGCGCTTCTTCCGTGATCTGAGCACCGAACGGCTGCGCCGCGGCGTGTTCACCAGCCTGCCTGAGCTGGTCACCGCCATCGAAGAGTACGTGGCGCATCACAACACCGACCCCAAGCCGTTCATTTGGACCACGAGCGCGCGCGATATCCTGCAGAAGGTCATTCGTGCCAATAGCCGCTTAGGTTCCAAACAGAACGAAACACTGCACTAGGAAGCGTTCGTGACCTGCTAAAGCTTTCCGCATTCCAACACGCGTTTCGCCATGACGCCACCAATATTTCCGGTGCCCTTCTCTGTTGACGTTGTCGCGCACAGATTTGACATGGGTGCGCGCATGGGCGAACGGCGCTTCGTACAATGCTGCCTGCACCTCTGGCATCTCCGCACCAAAATCAATGACCCATGTGTCCGACGACCGCCGGGTCAAATCCTGACCGTTTGCCCAAGGTTTAACAACATCAGTATTGGATTGTCCATTTGGATTAGGTTGCTTCAGCCAATGACGAGCAAGATCACCAGAGATATCGAATGCGCCAGTTTTTTGCGTGCCTATAAAAGCCACTCCGATATTCTCAGCCAATGGCCTAGCCTGTGTCAGATCAAGCGCGCCGCTGGTCTCGTTTCCCGCTGTCAGGTCCGCATGAATCTTCGTAACCGGCTGGCCATCCAGCATGGCCGTCAACGCAGGCTCCAGGCGATCCAGTGCGTTCTGGATTGCTTCGGCGTCGCCTCGCAATGATGGCGGGGAATGGCCAAAACAGACCAAAGATACGCGCACCGCCGCGCCGTTGTTGATCCACGGTTCGTCGCTCCAGGCTTCGAAGATGCGCGTGGTGTCCAGAATCTGCTTAAGCACCTTGCGATTGCTTCCCTTGCGAATGGATTGTGTGGCAACCAGTCCGGCACGCTGCGCTTTACCTGCCTCAATCTGCGCGCGAGCTTTCTCGAACCAGTAGGTGACGAAATCGGCGCCGCCGGGTATGCGGTCTTTGTACACGCGGTTGAGCGCATTGAAGTATTCGTCGCCCAGTTCGCCACGCTTCTTGCTGCCGCCGAGAAAGGGCGGGTTGCCGACGATGGCATCGACGGCGGGCCATTCGGGTTCGCCGCGTTCGGGTGTCAACACCGCGTCCCGGCATTCGATGTGATCGAGCGGAGCGAGTATCGGGTCGCGCTTGAGCGCGTAGCCGTGCGTCAACATCCACTGGATTTCACCGATCCACACCGTTACCCGCGCCAGCTCCGCGGCGTAGGGGTTGAGCTCGATGCCCAGCACATTGGCGGGGCTGGTTTCGATATGGAGTTCGCGGTGCAGGCCCAGGCTTTCGGCTTCGAGGTTGACGCGGTGTTCCAGGTCCTTGAGGGCCTTGAGCGCCAGGTAGAGGAAGTTGCCGGAGCCGCAGGCGGGGTCGAGCACGCGGTAATTCTTCAGGTGTTGGATGAAGCCGATGAAGGCGGCCTGCGCTTCGTCGCGCGCCGTCTTGGAACCCGTGCCGCCTTGGTGCGCCTTCTCCAGCGAGGCGGCAATTTTGGACTTGACGCCCTGCCATTCGGCCAGCAGCGGCGCTTCCACCACGGGGTGGACAAGCTTCATGATGGTGGCCGGGTCGGTGTAGTGCGCGCCAAGCTGGCTGCGCATGTCGGGATTGAGGCCGCGTTCGAACAGGGTGCCGAGGATGGCGGGTTCGATCGCGCCCCAGTCCATGCGCGCGGCGTCGAGCAGTTGCACCACGTCGGTCCTGGCGAGGGTAGGGACGTTGATCTGTTTGAACAGGCCGCCGTCGAACCAGGGGATTTCGTTGAGCGCGAATTCGCCGCCGTCGCGCATGGCTTCAAACAGCGCCGTCAGGCGGGATTGCGCCTTGGCGCCGTCGGGATTGGATTTGTCCAATACGGTTTCAAACAGCTTCTGTGGCAACAGTTTGGCATCTTCGGCAAACATGCAGAACACGCACTGGATGAGAAAATGCGCCACCTGCTGCGCGCCGTTGCCCCGGTCGGTGAGCCGTTTGGCCAGCGCGCCCATGCGTGCGGCGGCTTCTTCGGTGACGGCGTACGTGGTGAGCTTGGGTTTGAAGTTTTCCGGTGCTTCAAACCGCCAGCGCAGTTTTTGCAGATTGAGCGGCTGGCCGATTTCTTCCAGGGTGATGATGTGGACTTCGGATGGCCTGCCGGTGAAGTGGGTGTGGATTTCGATCCGGCTGCGGTCGCTGACCACCAGCAGCGGTGGGTTGTCGAGCGCCAGCGCATAGGTCATCAACTGCCTGAGCGCCGCGCCGAGGTCTTTGCCCGGCGCCTTGTATTCCCAGGCGAAGCAGTTGCGCTTCCACACGTCTGCCCAGCCCTGACCCGCGCCGGTTCGGGCTGCGCCGCGTTCGTATTGATAGGAATCCGGATCGCGCGGTTTTTCCACGTCCAGCAGATCGCACAAGTCTTCGAAGTGCGGCTGCGCCCCCGCGCGTTCGGAAAGCGGGTTGTCGCGCCACTTGGCGATGAAGGCCTGGGGCGTCATCAGTGCACGACGTCGCCATGATGCCGCTTCCACAGCCCGGTCATGACGATGCTGATGAACAGGCCAAACAGCAGCATGACCGAATGGATGTGAAAGTCCGCCCGGACCATCAGTGTGTAGGCGCCGATCAGTA
>DASQBT010000136.1:0-3808 GCA_035635075.1 Thiobacillaceae bacterium
GGCGCCATGATTGGCGTGCGGCTGCTGCGCGTGGTGAAGGCGTCAGCCATCCGCCGGATGGTCATTGGCATGTTGCTGTTTGCAGGTGCTCGTGCCCTTCTCAAGGGGCTCGGGATATGGGCATGAAACCATGGAGCGAACCAAGATGACCGATCCGCACAAGTACGCATCGCCGGAACAACTCAGATACGCGAGAGTGTTGGGCGCCGGGGTCCAAGTCGGTTTCGTTCTGCTGGTCGTAAGCTTCCTTCTCTACATGGCCGGGGTGCTTAAACCGCTGGTGCCGCTCGACCAAGTGCCAAAGTACTGGGGCCTGTCGGCGGCAGAGTACGTGAAGGCCACCGGCACACCGACCGGGTGGGCGTGGCTCAAGCTGATTGCCAAGGGCGACATGCTGAATCTGGTCGGTATCGTCGTGTTGGCGGGTATCTCTGCCGTCAGCACCCTGGCCGTGCTGCCGATCTTCACCCGGCGCCGCGAGAAGGCGCACATAGTCATTTCCATCTTGCTGATTGTCGTGCTGGTGGTGTCCGCCTCTAACATTTTGTCGACACGCTGACCTCTCGGGAGCCCACCATGCCCTCACCTTTCAACCGGATCCTTCTCGCCACCGAAGGCACCGAATTCGACAGCGGCGCCGAGCGTGTCGGCATCGACCTGGCCGCCAGCTGCGGTGTGCCGCTGTGGGCGGTGCTGCCCCTGGTCAGCAATTCCGAATACGAAAGCCTCGCCCCCGAACTTGAGGAGCGCGCCGAAGCCGAGGCGGCAGCAATAATCGACAAGCTGAAACAGGCCGCCAATGCCCGGGGGGTGGAATTTAGCGGCACAGTCCGCCTAGGTGAGGAGCCTTTCCGCGAGATCGTGGACGAGGCCCGCGAGCGGCACACCGACCTGATCGTCCTGCGCCGACGCGGCAAGCGCAGCTACCTGGCCAACCTGCTTCTGGGTGAAATGGTGCACACCGTCACCGGCCACGCCCACTGCGACGTGCTGACCGTGCCGCGCGCCGCGCAGCTCTGGTCCCGTGCCATTGTCCTGGCTACCGACGGCTCGCCCCACAGTGACCGGGCGACCGCGGTGGCGGCAGCCCTGGCAGTGTGCTACGGCCTGCCCTTGACGGTCGTGTCGGTGGTGGAGCCGCGGGATGGCCAGGTAGCGGACAACAGTGCGGCCAAGGTCAACGTGGAGCGAGCGCTGACGGTCGTTCGCGCGGCTGGCGCCCAAGCGACCGGACGCGTCGTCGCAGGCGGCAAACCTTATGACGCGATACTGGCGGCCGCGGCGGAAACCAGCGCCGATCTGATCGTAATCGGCCGTCGCGGTCTCAACCGGGTGGAGCGAATCATGGTCGGCAGCACCTCAGAGCGTGTGGCGGGTTCCGCCAACAGTCCGGTGCTGATAGTCCAACAGGCTGCTTCAGCAGCAGCCCGCTGAAGGGCAAGAGCACCAATCCAGCAAATCAAGACCTTCCGTTGGAAGACCGCTCGAGGAGTTCAGCTGCCCCTTCGACGTCGCCGCCCTCGGCCAGACCCACGGCTGCGAAGCTGCCGGCCTGATCGCGTAGCGACTGCGCCATCATCCGCAGTCGCGGGAAAACCTGCTTGACGAAGCCCGGTTTGCCTTGAATACGCACGGAAACGGGAGATATGGGAGAATGCTGCAGTGAAATTGTCTTCATGACTTGTCCCCAAACTAAGTGCGGCACGTTCCGTCTGACCCCAGACAGGGGCGCGGATCCAGTTCCCCACTCGTTGCCTGCACAGTGAAGGACCGACGCCCGATAACAACTTACCACCGCTACCGTTTTGGCGGCGTTCATAAACCATAAAGACAACGTTAAGATGCTGCTCGGGTAGCGGCGTAGTTCAACCGAGCCGACGTTCCGCGGCCGACGGCGCTCTCGATGACAATTTCCCATCCATTCCGATCGCAAATGCGCTTCACGAGCGATAAACCAATACCGGCGCCCGGGCTGTCGGCACCCTTGAAGTGCTTTTGAAACACCTTGTCAATTTCCTCTTTGGAGATGCCCCTGCCTGAATCGCTCACCGTAACGCCATCATTATCGACCGTGACGGCTATCGTTCCCGCATCTGTGTTAGTAATGGCATTAAGAACAAGATTGGCGACAACGATTTTCAGGAGAGTACTCTCGACCAAGAGCTGAGGATTGCCGCGGCAATCGAGCAGCACGGTGGTCTTTGCGCCAACCATGTGGCGATGGCTTTCGATCGCGTCGCGCACCACGTCACAGACGTCGCTGGGCGCGGCGGGACCCTGGTGCAGGGTTTCCTCTCTGGCAATCATCAGCAAGGCAGAGATGATGTCGATCATGCCATCAACGGCCCGCCGAATCCGGTCGACTCGCCTGCGCTCCCGCTCATCCAAACTCTGATCACTCTCCATCAGTTCCACAACGCCCCGGACGATGGACAGGGGCGTGCGGAGCTCATGGCTGACATCAGTGGCGAAGGCCTGTTCCCGACTGATGAAGGCATGCATGCGTTTGACATATTCGCCGAACACCCCACGGGCAAGCTTGCCGATTTCATCATCCGAGAATTCGGTCGCTGCCACTCCCGCCTGCTCCGGCTGCGCAGTACTTATAAGCTTCGCAAGTTTTGCCACTGGCGCCAGGACCCGGCCTGCCAACCACCAACCGAGCGCGGCGGAAACCAGCGCCATGGCGAGCGTGCCGGCGACAAGCAAGATCAAGAACTCTTCCTCCCGCTGGCGTTGCCGAACCTCGTTGAACATCATGAAGTAGCGCTCGCCTCCGTGGTCCACTGCGCTAATGCGGTAGGGAACGCCATCCATCACCAACTGATACTTTCCCAGTGGCAGATCTTGGACCCGGCGCGGGACGTTGGCGTAATTCCCGCCCGGCCCATAGACGTATCCGCGGATGCTAACCGTGGCCGGTGGCAGTGAAGCGGGATTGCGCGCGCGCCGGGCCAGGTAATCCTCCAGTTCCGCCCGCAAGGTTTCGTCCATCAGCCGGTCGCTGGTCTGTCGCTCGGCAAGAAAGATGCCGCCGGACAGCAGCAGGCTGACCAGCGTACCGAAAAGGGCAAAGGTGGCAGCAAGGCGAAGTTGAAGGCGGCGGCGAAGATTACCGGCGCCGCGCAACCTGATGGCACCCATGCGCGCGCGAAGAGAAGATGCCAACCCTGGACTAAGCGGCAATCTAATCATCGCTGATCTGATAGCCGATACCTCGGTGGGTCCTGATCAGCGGTCTCTCCCCGGGCATTTCGATGGCCTGACGAAGGATGTGCATATGAACTCGCAAGGTCTCCCTGTCAGGCGCAGACTCCCCCCAAATCTGCTTCTCCAGCTCCTCACGACGCACGACGCGCGGCGAGAGGCGCATAAGGAGCTCCAGCAGCTTCAGTGGGATCGGCGGCAATTCGATTTGGCGCTTGCCGCGCGTCACCCGCAGCGTGCCGGGATCAAATGCCAAGTCTCCGACGTGGAGCACCGAATCAGCTGCGCGAAACTGGGCCCGCCGGACAAGTGCCTCCAGCCGCGCCTCCAGTTCGGCCATGGCGAAAGGCTTGACAACATAGTCGTCGGCGCCGGCCTTGAGGCCCTCGACCTTCTGGTTCAGGGAATCGCGCGCCGTTAGCATCAGGATGGGAGTCAGTTTTCCGGCTTCCCGGAGGCGGCGGCAGACGGTCAGGCCGTCGATGCCAGGCATCATCCAGTCGAGGATCAGAACATCGTAGGAATTCGTAGCGGCGAAGTGCAAACCGGAAATCCCATCCCACGCCATATCGATGTCGTGGCCCTTGTCCTGAAAGAACTC
>DASQBT010000137.1:0-4291 GCA_035635075.1 Thiobacillaceae bacterium
CGGCGGTCGTGCCGTTGATGCTGACCCGGCCCTGAGCGATCCATTCTTCCATGTCCCGGCGCGATCCCAGCCCTGCATCGGCCAACGCCTTTTGCAGCTTGATCGAGTTTTCCGGCTCGGCAACGGGTTTGCTTGGGCGGCGACGTTTTTCCTCGGGGGGGCGGGGGTAGGATGGGCGCGGCATTTCGATTTACCCGGGTTGGCGCAGGTGCGACCCCTGAGCGATCTTGTTTGGGGATGAGCCCTCAGTTGTCGGATGCAGCAGGGATATCGTGTCTACGCGCCGCCAGCGCCTGGGATTCGCTCGGGGGTTCGCCCACTGAGGCTGGGCGCTCGCGTGGCGGCTCGTCGGGCGAAAGGGCACTGGGCTCTTCTTCCTGATCTTCGATCGGTGGGGGCTCGTGCAGGGCGTCCAGTTGGGCTGAATGATCAGGCGCGAGCACGCTCCCCAGATCTTCCAGGGGCGGCAGCTCCTGCAGGGAACGCAGGCCCAGATCAGACAGAAAATGGCCTGTGGTGGCATACAACGCGGGCCGTCCCGGCACATCGCGATGGCCTATCGATTCAATCCAGCCCCGGTCTTCCAGAGACTTGATGATCTGGGCATTGACCGACACGCCGCGGATGTCTTCGATATCTCCGCGGGTGACCGGCTGACGGTAGGCGATGATGGCCAGGGTTTCCAATACGGCACGGGAATAGTGCGGCGGTTTTTCATTGCGCAACCGCGCCAGGTAGGGTTGGACATCTTCCCGCGTTTGAAAGCGCCAACCTTCGGCGACCTGCACCAAAGCAATGCTCCGACCCTCCCAGGCCACGCGGAGTTCCTCCAGCGCACGGCGCAGCATGTCGGCAGACAGGTCCTGTTCGAACATGCGCGCAAGCTGCTTCAGGGTGAGCGGCGCTTCCGCGGCCAGCAGGGCCGCCTCCAGAACCATCTTCAGTTGTTCAAGGTTGTTGATCGGTGCCGGATTCATGGAGTCGTATGTAGATAGGGGCCAAGGGTTCGTCCTGGGTTACGTCGACAAGGATTTCCTTGGCCAGTTCCAGGATGGCAAGAAAAGTGACGACTAGTTCGGGAATGCCCACGCCTTCGCCGAACAGCGACTGAAACTGCATGAACCCGCGCCCCTGCAGGGTCTTGAGTATTCGGCTCATGTGTTCCCTGACCGAAAGCTCCTGGCGTGGGATGCGGTGATGGCGATTGCTGTTGGCGCGTGACAGGATGGATAACCAAGCTTGGGTCAGATCCACCACGCTGATCTGAGGTAGCCGCACCGCAGCGGCGCCTATCGCCACCGACACCACTTCGTAATCGCGCCCCGCCTGGGGCAACCGGTCCAGCTTCTGCCCCGCCAGTTTCATCTGCTCGTACTCCAGCAGTCTTCGCACCAGTTCGGCGCGCGGGTCTTCCGATTCGGCCGGCCCCGCTTCCCGCGCTGGGCGCGGCAGGAGCATGCGGGACTTAATTTCGATCAGCATGGCCGCCATCAGCAAATATTCCGCCGCCAGTTCCAGCCTCGAGGACCGGGCTGCCTCGACATACGACAGGTATTGGCGCGTCAGCTCAGCCATCGGGATATCCAGCACGTCCAGGTTGTGGCGGCGGATAAGGTAAAGCAAGAGATCAAGCGGACCTTCGAAGGTATCGAGAAAAACTTCGAGGGCATCGGGCGGGATATACAGATCCGCGGGCATTTCTGCAAGCGGTTCACCCTTGACGCGGGCGATGGGGAGTTCGGCCTGAACGACTTCCATGGGCGGATTCTACCACCCTCCTCCAAGGGCCAGAGAAACTGGATGTCGCTTTATTTTTTTGCGGTTTTTCCGTAAGTTGGGAAAACGATCTGCACCACATTCTTAAAGTGTTTTGCGAAATGGATTGTGATTCCCTTGCGGATGTAATCCGGCAGCTTTTCAAAGTCCCGCCGGTTTGGCTCCGGCAGGATGAGTTCCATGATGCCGGCGCGGCGTGCTGCAATCACCTTTTCCCGTATGCCGCCCACGGGCAGCACCTGACCGGTCAGGGACAGCTCGCCGGTCATGGCCAGCGGCCCGCGGATTTTTTCATCCCGCGCCAGGGACAACAGCGCCGTGGCCATGGTAACGCCTGCGCTGGGCCCGTCCTTGGGGGTGGCGCCCTCGGGAATGTGCAGGTGGACGAAGCTGGAGTCGAAGAATTTGGGATCTGCCTTATAGTCTTTCAAATGTGAAGCCACATAGCTGTAAGCGATTTCCGCTGACTCCTTCATCACCTCGCCCAGCTTGCCGGTCAACTTGAAGCCCCGATTAAGGGTATGAACGCGGGTCGCCTCCACATCGAGAGTGGCGCCTCCGAGCGCAGTCCAAGCCAGTCCGGTAATGACGCCAATCGCGCTCTGCGGCCTTTCCCGGGTGAAGATGGGTTTGTCCAGATAGGACTCGACTTCCTTGATCCCCACCTTGATGGGCGTGGCCGCCCCACCGAGAATTTGCACCACCGCCTTGCGCGCCACCCGGCCCAACTGCTTTTCAAGGTTTCGCACACCGGCCTCGCGGGCATAACCCTCGATTACACGACGGATTGCGGATTCGCTGATGGTGACCTGGCCCTTCTTGAGGCCGGATCTTTCCACCACCTTGGGCCAGAGATGGTGTTTCGCAATGTCGATCTTTTCTTCGGTGATGTAACCGGAAAGCTGGATCACTTCCATCCTGTCGAGCAAGGGGCCGGGAATGGAGAACTGGTTGGCAGTGCAGATGAACAAGGCCTTGGACAGGTCAAAGCGCACGTCCAGATAGTGATCGAGGAAATCACTGTTCTGCTCGGGGTCCAGCACTTCAAGCAAGGCGGAGGCCGGATCGCCCTGATAGCTGGCGCCGATCTTATCGACTTCATCGAGCATGATGACCGGGTTCGCGGTGCCCGCGTCCTTCATGGCCTGGACAAACTTGCCGGGCATGGCGCCGATATAGGTCCGCCGATGGCCCTTGATTTCCGCCTCGTCGCGCATGCCGCCAACGGAAAAACGGTAGAACTTGCGGCCCAGGGCCTCGGCAATGGATCTCCCAATAGACGTCTTGCCCACACCGGGCGGGCCCACCAGCAGGAGGATGGAGCCGGACACCTCTCCTTTCATAACGCCCACCGCCAGAAATTCGATGATGCGGTCCTTGACATCGCCCAGGCCGTCGTGGTCGCGATCAAGAATCTTGCGCGCGCGCTCCAGATCCAGCTTGTCCTTTGAATAGACTCCCCACGGCAGGACCGTCAACCAGTCGAGATAATTCCGCGACACCGTGTATTCAGCGGACCCGGTTTCCAGCACCGAGAACTTGTTCATCTCTTCCTCGATACGCTTGTGTACCGATTCAGGGAGGGTCAGCTTTTCGATGCGCGACCTGAAGGTTTCCAGCTCGGCCGTCTTGTCATCCTTGGCCAGCCCCAGTTCCCTCTGGATGGCCTTGAGCTGTTCGCGCAGGAAGAACTCGCGCTGCTGTTCGGACATCTTTTCTTCCATCTTGCCGCGTATCTGGGATTGCAGCCGGGCTACGTCGAGTTCCTTCTTAAGCAGCACGATGACCTTTTCCATGCGCTTCTTCAGCGGCAGGGTTTCCATCACCTCCTGCAATTCCTGCTTGTTGGCGGTGGTCAGGGTGGCGGCAAAATCAGCCAGCAAGGACGGCTCGTTGGGGCTGAAGCGATTGAGGAAGAATTTGAGTTCTTCAGAGTAAAGCGGGTTTAGGGGCAGCAGGTCCTTGATGGTGTTGATGATCGCAACCGCATAGGCGCGGATCTCTTCTGAATCCGGCCTGCCCGGCTCGTTGGGATAGTCAACCCGCACTCGGTACGGCGGTTTTTTCGCCAGCCACTCGACAATGCGGAAACGGCGCTGGCCTTCCGCAATGAACTGGATCTTGCCCTCGTTTCTGACTGGATGATGCACGCGCACCACGGTTCCCACGCCATGAAAATCCTCGTAGGTAGCATCATCCGTATTATCGGGCTTGGCCAGCACCAGACCGACAAGATGCTGGGGGGTGTCGCCGATCGCCTTGACGGTTTCCAGCCAGGGCTCTTCATTCATTAGCAGCGGCAGGGTCTGCGCGGGGAAGAAGGGCTTGTCCGATAGGGGCAGGATATACAGGTCTTCCGGCCAGGCCGGCGCGGCGGGCAACTGCGCGCCCGATTCATCGAGCAGAACCTCCCCTTCCAAAAACGCGGCGCGCGGTTCTTCGGCCGTTGCGGGTTCTTTGTCTTGTTCCATGAGCTTGAGTATGCGGGCGGATCGATTTATTTCAACCCGCGCGG